>JAUXZG010000040.1 GCA_030694005.1 Desulfobaccales bacterium
GGTTGACTTAAGAGGTGTTTTTTTCAGAAGGAAACCGACGGTCAAAGGCTATCTGCCCCAGTAGCGGCTTAACTGCTTTAAGGCATAGAGGTATTCCTGGCCCAGGGTGACATACCACGCAAATCCCCAAAGTAGCCAACCTATCGCCAAATGCCGCCGCGTTAGGGGTAGTCCAGCCATTGCCGCCTCCCGTTTTCTTTAATATGAGCAAGACTCATACCAAGGTGAAGGTGGGGTCGAGGGAGGGCGTTAGGGATGGGAGAGGGCCTTTAGCAGCAGTCAACCGTCAGCAGTCAACTTCTCTTGATCGACTACTTGGAACTTTAATCTCAATAAGTAAGACAAAACCGCTAACTGGTGGATTGTACAGGCCAATTTACTTAACAAACCTCTTTTTAGCGGCCTGGAATATCTTCCAATTACTGAGGTAACCATTCAAGGGTAAGGGGGGCGCCGCTTAACCGAAGTTGAGGGTGAGATGAACTTAACGGGGAAAGTTCGTCAGAATTTGGCGGTAAGCGTCATAAACTCGACACTCAGGAGGGTTTTTCCGGCCGGGAGACTTGGTCAGGCTTGGGGAGGATATGCCGTTTTTTCATCTTCTCCAGGAGGGTGGTGCGATTGAGGTGCAGCAGCGCCGCGGCCCGGCTTTTCACCCAATCAGTCTTGGCCAGGGCCTTTAAAATCAGGTCCTTCTCGAACTCCTGCACCGCGGCGGTGAGATTGACGCCTTGCTCCGGAAAATCCCGGGGGCCTAGGGCAGCAGCAGAAGGATGGCGTTTAAACTTGTCGGGCAAGTCGGCCACCTCCACCAATTCCCCTTCGCTCAGGGTGACCAGGCGTTCCAGGAGATTTTCCAACTCCCGCACATTACCCGGCCAGGGATAATGGCTGAGCAGGTCCAAAGCCGCCGGACTGAGGCGTTTTAAAGGCTTTTTCTGTTTCCGGCTGAATTCTTGCAAGAAGTGTTGCACCAACAGGGGAATGTCGCTCACCCGTTCCCGCAAAGGCGGCACCTTGATGGGGATGACATTGAGGCGGTAATAGAGGTCTTCCCGGAACCGGCCCCGGCGCATCAATTTGTCCAGGTCCTGGTTGGTGGCGGCCAGAATCCGGATATCCACCCGGATGGTTTTGGTCCCGCCGATGCGTTCAAAGGCGCGATCTTGCAAGACCCTGAGAATTTTTTCCTGGAGGGCCTGGCTCATACTGCCGATTTCATCCAAGAAGATGGTGCCGCCGGTGGCCTGCTCAAACCGGCCGAGGCGTTTGCGCACCGCGTGGGTGAAGGCTCCCCGCTCATGGCCGAAGAGTTCGCTCTCCAGCAACTCTTGCGGAATGGCGGCACAGTTCACCGGGATCAGCGGCCCCTCCCGGCGGGAGCTGTTATAATGGATGGCGTGGGCGATGAGTTCCTTGCCGGTGCCCGATTCCCCCAGGATCAACACCGTGCTGTCGGTATCCGCCACCTTTTTGATGAGATCGAAGACCTGGATGATGGCCTCGCTCATGCCCACCATATTGGCAAACCCGAAGCGCCGGTTAAGCTGTTTCTTCAGGTGCAGGTTTTCCCATTTCAAGCGGCGGTGTTCCAGGGCCCGGCGCACCACCAGCCGAAGTTCTTGGGGGTCCACCGGTTTGGCCAGATAATCAAAGGCCCCCAGACGCATGCTGGCCACGGCATTCTTGATACTTCCATAGCCGGTGACAATGATGCAGAGACAATCGGGCTGATGGTGCACCAAGTACTTCAGGATATCCATCCCTCCCAGGCCGGGCAGGGCCAGGTCGGTCAACACCAGGTCAAAGGGCTGCTCCTTGACGAGTTCCAGTCCCGTTTCGCCGTCCGCGGCGGTCTCTACTTCATAACCTTCGGCCACGAGGATGTCCTGAAGCCCCTGGCGTACGGCTGACTCGTCCTCGATGACCAGGATGCTGGCGTGACTTCGATCCATAAAGACTCCCAGTCTTTTATATCCGAAACCGTCTTAAGTGTCAATATTATGACGCCACCCAATTCTCCACCGGCGGGGGCCGGGATGAAAGTGGTTGACTTAACAAAACCAGTCTTGGTATTGTAATAAACACCTTAGGCAGAGGAGAGCCGGTGTTACCTACCCTTGCTTTTATTCTTGGGGCTTACGGGATGTACGCCCTTATTACCGCCTGGTCTCGGCGTCAGGGAGGGAAGTTTAAGGGCCGCCACCGCTCGCGGCGGTATGGGTGGCTGACCCTGGCCGGAAGCACCGCGCTAGGGTTGGGGCTTATCCTCTGGCTCTGTTTACCCCCGGATCACCAGGAGCAAAATCTGAGATTTGCCGGGTTCCTGGGGGGCCTGGGTTGGGAGGATGGCGGGACTGCGGCCAAGACTGAACGCCCCTTAGAATCTCTGCCCATTAAAGGCCAGGGATCAGGAGATAAACCGGTTTATGCTTATTTGCATCCGGAGACCCCGCCCCAACAGATAGGGGCGGAAAAAAAACCTCCTCCCGCCAGGCCGCTGAGGAAGCCTAAGTTGCAAAAATTGCCCAAACCTCAGGCCAAGGGGGGCAAGGTCAGCACCTCCTCCCCGAAAAAAGAAAAGGCCGCCGGCAAAACCGCCCAAAAAAGCCAAAAGAAGAAGAAACCATCCTCCTCGCCGGAGACTCCGAAGTCCACCGGCGGATAAAACTTTGATACTGCGGGCCCCCAAGCAGGAGGTGAACAAACCGGTTGAGGGGAAGGGGTCGGAGGCTGCGGTTTCTGGACTTCTCTCTCCCCCAGCCGTCTTTGGCCTGGTCAGGTCTGCCTGTTGAGCCAGCCTTCTTCCAGTCAAACCGGAAAAATTGCCCGGGCCGCGGGTACTGTGAGCCTCGCGGTCTTTGCCAGCCGTATCCTGGGGCTGGTGCGGGAACAGGTGTTTGCCGGACTCTTTGGCGCCGGCTACGCCATTGACGCCTTTGTAGTGGCCTTCCGCATTCCCAATCTGCTGAGGGACCTGTTTGCCGAAGGGGCCTTGAGCGCCGCCTTCGTCACGGTCTTCACCGATTACCAGCAGCGCCTGGGACCGGAGCGCACCTGGCGGCTGGCCAACAATGTGCTCTTGTGCTTTTTTCTGCTGGTGGGGGGGATAGCCCTGGTGGGCATCTTCATCTCCCCCCAACTGGTGGGTCTCATGGCCCCGGATTTCGCTCTGGTCTCCGGCAAAATGGACCTCACCGCCTTGATGACCCGCATCATGTTTCCCTTCCTGCCCCTCATTTCCCTGGCCGCGGTGGCCATGGGTATCTTGAACACCAAGGGCAGGTTTTTTATCCCCTCTTTGGCCTCCAGTTTCTTTAACCTGGGATCCATTGTAGCCGGGGTGGGCCTGAGCCTGCTGGCCCCGAGATTTGGGGTGCACCCCATCGTGGGGATGGCCTGGGGCACCCTCATCGGCGGCTTTTTGCAACTGGCCGTCCAGGTGCCTCTGCTGTGGCGGGTGGGGTTCCGCCCCCAGTGGGTTCTGGATCTCAAGGACGCCGGGCTGCATCGCATCCTGAAGCTGATGCTACCGGCGGTGGTAGGTCTGTCCGCCACCCAGATCAACATCTTCATCAACACCTTTTATGCCGCGAGTTGCGCCCAGGGAAGCCTTTCCTGGCTAAATTACGCCTATCGCCTGTTTCATCTGCCCATGGGGCTTTTCGGGGTGGCCTTAATGATCGCCACCCTGCCGGTAGTCTCGCGCCATGCCGCCAACCACGACCTGGCGGCCCTCAAAGGGGCCTTTCAGTCCTCCCTGTCCCTGGCGCTGTTGGTGACCATGCCGGCGGCCTGCGGCCTGATCTTTTTGGCCCAGCCCATCATCGCCCTGATTTACCAGCACGGGCACTTCACCGCCCTGGACACCCAACAGACCGCTGCGGCCCTCTCCTTCTATGCCCTGGGGCTGTTTGCCTTTGCCGGCGTGAAGATCATGGTGCCGGTGTTTTATGCCTTGAATGACACCCGGGTGCCGGTGGTGGGGAGTTTTATCACCGTGGCCGCCAACCTGATATTCATCAATCTCACCGTGGCCGCGCTTTCCCACCGGGCCATCGCCTTATCCACTTCGCTCAGCATGATCATCAATTTAATCTTTCTGGGGGTCATGCTTCATCGTAAGTTGGGGGGCTATCAGGTGAATTATCTGCTCGCCACCCTGGCCAAGGTGACCGCCGCCAGCCTGTTGATGGGCCTGGTGGTGGCCTGGGTGTATCCTCTGCTAACTTTCTGGCTGGGACCAGGACTAGTTAAACAACTCCTGGGCTTGCTGGGGACCATCGTCTTGGGAATAGGCCTTTACGGGGCGATCATCTCCCGGCTGGGGATTCCGGAATTTCTGGAATTGACCAGGAAATTGGCAACGCTTCGTAAATAAAAAGGGGTATTTAGAGCACCCTGCAGCCTGGTAGCGGAGGCGACCTAAAAATGAGGGGGGAAGCCCTAAGGTATTGTGACCAATGACCCGGTATTGGAGAATAAACAAGAGGTTAGTTGCATGCTGTGGGGGACAAAATCTATCCCGTGGCCTATCTTGGCGGGCATGGCCGTTTTATTTTGCTTTGGCCCTGGGGATCCATCGGCCCCATTAAGGTCCAGTCATTACTTAGGGAGGTACACATGGACCCGGCAAGCAAAATCGGCTTGATTTTAGAACTTCTGGACCAGCATTATCCGAACGCCCATTGCACCCTGGACTTTAAAAACCCCTTACAATTGCTGGTGGCCACGGTGCTGTCGGCCCAATGCACCGATGCGCGAGTGAATCAGGTCACCCCGGCCCTTTTTCAGAAATACCCCGCCGCGGCCCATTATGCCCGGGCGCCGCTGGCGGAACTGGAGCAGGATATTTATACCACCGGCTTTTATCGGCAGAAGGCCAAAAGCATAAAAGCCATTTGCCAGGCCCTGGCGGAGAAACACGGCGGCCAGGTGCCGGCCTCGCTTACGGAGCTGGTGAAGCTGCCCGGCATCGGCCGCAAGACCGCCAATGTCATTTTAGGAAACGCCTTTGGCATTCCCGGCATCGTGGTGGATACCCATATGGGCCGGGTGGCGGCCCGCCTGGGCCTCACCCGCCAGAAAGACCCGGTGAAGGTGGAATTCGACCTGATGCCCCTGGTGCCCAAAGAGCGCTGGGTGAAGTTCTCCCACCAGATGATCTGGCACGGCCGCCAGGTCTGCACCGCGCCAAAACCCCAGTGCGCCCGCTGCCCTCTTCTAAAATATTGTGATTACGGGCAGCAGGCCAAAAGAAATGTAGGTTGACATGCGTCCGGAACAATGGCATAAGACGAACAATAAGGCCAGGAAAGGGGGACCCAAAGATGCGGAAAGAACGGCGGTTTAAAGTGACCGGGGTGCTGTTGGGGCTATTGCTAATGGCGGGGTGTGTGGAGACTGTGATTTTCAGCGCGGGAGCCGCTACCGCCTTGGGGACTTATAAATGGATCGAAGGGACCATGGAGAAGGACTATCCCCGGGGAATGCAAGCCACCTGGAACGCTACCCTGGCCGCGGCCAAGAGCATGAACCTGAAGATTGCCAGCCAGCAGTACAGCGCCCTGGACGCCAAGATTGAAGCGGTCCAGCCTCCCGATACCAGCGTCAAAATCCAACTGGTGTCCAGGCCCAACGATATTACCACCGTCAAGATCCGTTTCGGCATGTTCGGCAATGCGGATTGGTCGGCCTATTTTCACCGGCAGATCATGAAGAATTTGGGTATGCCGGCGGCTGAGGGTTAAGGTCTAACCAGCCAGAGCTTTGCAGGGGGCCCGGAGCCCACGGCTCCGGCCCCCTGGTCTTTGGGACCATTCCCCTTGGGGGGTTCCCTCAGATAACTCACCCACCTCTCGAAAAGATTGCCTGTTTTCCCCTTTTCCGAATCCGGCATCAATCGGGCCGATTTTCTCCTTTCCGCTACCCTAACCCCAAAAACCTGGGCCGGAGAGCTTGCTCTACGGCCCAGGTTTTTTAAGCTTATGGGGGTTGGGGGTGAGGGTTTGGGAGAGGGGGCAGGGACCGTCGGCCCCTGGCCCCCTCTCCCAAGATCACCTCAAAACTGCCGCAAGAAGCGCAGGTCGTTGTCGAAGAAGAGGCGGATGTCGTCGATGCCGTATTTTAGCATGGCGATGCGTTCGATACCTAAGCCAAAGGCAAAGCCGGTGTAGGTTTCCGGGTCGTAGCCCACGGCTTCAAACACCGCCGGGTGCACCATGCCCGCGCCCAGGATTTCCAGCCAGCCGGTGATTTTGCAGACCCGGCAGCCCTCGCCCCGACAGATGACGCAGGCGATGTCCACTTCGGCGCTGGGTTCGGTGAAGGGAAAGTAGCTGGGCCTGAAACGCAGGCCCACTTCCGGCCCGAACATCTCATGCACGAAGGCGGTGAGGACCCCCTTGAGGTCCGCAAAAGTCACCCCCTTATCCACCAGCAGGCCCTCCACCTGGTGGAACATGGGGGTGTGGGTGAGGTCCGAGTCTCTCCGGTAAACCCGGCCCGGCGCGATGATGCGCACCGGGGGTTGCCGCATCTCCATCACCCGAATCTGCATAGGAGAGGTGTGGGTCCTCAGGAGCACTTTATCATTGAAATAAAAGGTGTCCTGCATATCCCGGGCCGGGTGATCCGCCGGGATATTCAGGGCCTCAAAGTTGTAATAATCCAGTTCCACCTCCGGGCCTTCCACGGTCTCGAAACCCAGGTGGAGAAAGATGTCGCAAACTTCCTGGTTGATGCGGGTTAAGGGGTGGAGGCGGCCCAGGGGAAAGCGGCGGCCCGGCAGGGTGACATCCAGGGCCGGGGGTGCGGCTCGCCTGGCCTCTTTGAGGGCTGTCAGGGCAGCATTCAGGGCCGACTCCAGAGACTCTTTGGCCCGGTTGGCCTCATTCCCCACCCGGCGCCTATCTTCCGGGGCCAAACGGCTCAGGCTCCGCAGGATCTGGGTGAGGGCCCCCTTGCGGCCCAGGTATTTTACCCGCAGGCGATCCAGGTCCTCGGCGCTCTTTCCGGTTTGGATCTCCCGGAGGGCAACTTCTTCCAGTTCCTGGACTTCCCGTTCTTTAAAGGTCATGGGCATAAGGGCTTACAGCTATCAGCCGTCAGCTTTCAGCTTTTCGCTATCAGCGCTTGACGGTGGGAAGAAACTCATTCTCTTCCCGATCATTGCCTCAGGCTGTGGTTATTGAAAAACCAAAGAAAAAATTCGGTTATCGTGATTCTTTTAACTGAAAGCTGAAAGCTGACCGCTGCTTATCCCCGGGAGAGATCGACGATGCGGGCGAAACCCTGGGGGTCAAAGATGGCCAGGTCGGCCAGGACCTTGCGGTCCAGATTGACCTGGGCCTTTTTC
Source organism: Desulfobaccales bacterium (assembly GCA_030694005.1). GTDB lineage: Bacteria > Desulfobacterota > Desulfobaccia > Desulfobaccales > 0-14-0-80-60-11 > JAUXZG01. The sequence goes on from JAUXZG010000040.1 coordinate 7,358, forward strand.
AGCCCGCCGATAAATTTGCTATAAGACATTCCCAGAGGCCGCAAGGCCGCGTTGATCCGGATGATCCACAGGGCCCGAAACTCTCGTTTGCGCACCTTGCGGTCGCGATAAGCGAAGGTTAAGGCCCGTTCCACCGCTTCCCGGGCGGAGCGGTACAGACGCCGCCGGCCGCTGCGAAAACCTTTGGCCATCCCTAAGAATTTATTGCGTCGGGCCCGGGAGGCGACGCTTTTCTTGACGCGTGGCATATGTTACTCCTAACCCTTAAATGTAAGGCAAAAGTCGCTTCAAGCTTTTGACCTCGGTAGCATCGACAAAATCCGGCCGTCGCTGCTGCCTCTTGCGCTTGCGGGCCTTGCCGGTCAACAGGTGGCTGTGCATGGGGCGCTTGCGCTTCAAGCGGCCGCTGGCCGTGGCCTTGAAGCGTTTGGCCGCCCCTCGATGGGTCTTGATTTTGGGCATATTTAAACCTCACTTTAAAAGACGGTTTTCAGTTTTCGGTTTTTAGTTGAGGCAGACAGTTTAATAACTTTAGCTTCCTTAAAATTAAAGGTTTAGACCTCCCGGGTTACCGGCCCCATTTAATGGCAAGCTTCCGTTTCCGCTTTAACCGAAAACCGAAAACCGTTTTTTCCTTTACTTGGGGGTGACAATCATGCTCATGTTCCGACCTTCCAGTCTGGGTGCCTGTTCCACCCCCCCCACATCGGCCAGGGCTTCGGCCATTTGCGTCAATATCCGGTAGCCCCGGTCGGGATGGGCGATCTCCCGGCCTCGGAAAATCACCGAGATCTTGACCTTGTCGCCGTCGGCCAGAAAGCGTCGGCTGTTTTTCAGCTTAAAGGCCATGTCATGCTCTTCGATCTTGGGCCGCACCTTGATTTCTTTTACCTGGATGGTGGTCTGCCGGCGCCGGGCCTCTTGCTGTTTCTTGCTCTGCTGATACTTGAACTTGCCATAATCCATCACGCGGCACACCGGCGGGCTGGCCTGGGGAGCGATCTCCACCAGGTCCAGATGCGCCTCTTCCGCCAAGGCCAGGGCCTCTTTTATCGGCATCACGCCGACCTGATTGCCATCGGCGCCGATGAGTCGCACCTCCGGCACCCTGATCTGCTCATTAACCCGCACGCGCTGCTTCTGGATGGCCGTCACCTCCTGGTAGCTGATGTGGACTTAAGCGGGGAAGGTATCTGGCTTTCTTCCCGCAATCGAGAGACAAAAGTCTCCAAGGGCATATCTTGCCACTCCGTACCGTCCCGCAGTCGGGGCGCCAGGGTGCGGCTTTGCGCCTCCCGGTCCCCCATAATCACCATATACGGGATTTTCTGGAGTTGCGCCTCTCTTATTTTATACCGTAGGGTTTCCGGGCGTCCATCAATTTCCACCCGCAGACCCGCGGCGATCAGGATTTCGGCCACTTCCTGGGCATAGGCATGGACCCGGTCGGTGATGGGCAAAAGCACGGCCTGCACCGGAGCCAGCCACACCGGAAAAGCGCCGGCATAATGCTCCACCAACACCCCTAAAAACCGCTCTAGCGACCCCAAGATTACCCGGTGCAGCATCACCGGGCGATGGCGGCCGCCATCCGGACCCACATAGGTCAGATCAAAGCGCTCCGGCAAGGTGAAGTCACACTGAATGGTGGCGCATTGCCAACGCCGGTTCAGGGCGTCTTTGAGCTTGATGTCGATCTTGGGGCCATAGAAGGCCCCTTCTCCTTCGCAGAGGTGGTAAGGGAGATCCTTGGCCTGCAAGGCGTTGGTCAAAGCCGTAGTGGCCAGGTCCCATTCGGCGTCAGAGCCGATGGATTTTTCCGGCCGGGTGGAAAGCTCCACTTCATAGTCAAAGCCGAAAATAGCCATGACCTCGAAGACAAAGTCCAGCACCCCGATGATTTCGCCCTCCACCTGTTCCGGCGTACATAAAATGTGGGCGTCGTCCTGGGTGAACTGCCGCACCCGGGTGAGGCCGTGCAATACTCCGGAGCGCTCATGGCGCAGGACGGTGCCCAGCTCGAAGTAGCGCAGGGGCAGCTCCCGATAGGACCTGACCCGGGATTTGTAAATCAGCATGTGGGCCACGCAGTTCATGGGTTTGATGCCATAAACCTGGCCTTCCACTTCGGCAAAATACATGTGGTCCCGGTAGTTTTCCAGGTGGCCGGAGCGCTCCCACAGATCAACCTTGAGCATCTGGGGCCCCATGACCATCTGGTAGCCCCTTTTCAGATGTTCCCGGCGCTCGAAATCCTCAATGAGGCTCCTAATCAGGGCCCCCTTGGGATGATAAAACACCAGGCCCGGGCCCGCTTCTTCTTCAATGCTGAACAGTCCCAGCTCCCGTCCCAGGCGGCGGTGGTCCCGGCGCTTGGCTTCTTCCAGGAACTCCAAATGTTGGGCCAGTTCCTCGGCGGTGGGGAAAGCCGTGCCGTACAGGCGTTGCAGCATGGGCCGGCGTTCATCCCCCCGCCAGTAAGCCCCGGAGCCCCCGGTAAGCTTGAAGGCGCGGATATAACCGGTGGTGGGGATGTGGGGGCCCCGACAGAGGTCCACAAAGTTCCCCTGGCGATAAAGGCTCACCTGCTTCTGGGGAATCTCCTCTAAAAGTTCCACCTTATAGTTTTCGCCCTCTTCCTTAAAAAGACGGATGGCCTCATCCCGGGTGACCTCCTGCCGGTCAAAGGGCAGGTCCTGGGCCACCAACTCGCCCATGCGGGCTTCAATTTTGGCGATGTCCTCCGGGGTAAAAGGCTCCGAGGTATCGAAATCGTAATAAAAACCCGTTTCAATGGCCGGGCCGATGGCCACCTTCACCCCCGGGAACAGGCTGCGCACCGCTTCGGCCATGACATGGGAGGCGCTATGCCGCATGATCTCCAGCCCCTCCGGGGTGTCCACCCGGATGGGGCTCAAGGTGCAGTCCCCCTCAAGGCGGTGAGACAGGTCCACCGGCTCTCCGTCCAGCCTGGCGGCCACCACTTGCCGGTCCCCGGCCACACCCAGTTCTTGCAAGGCTTGGGCCACGGTAATCCCTTCGTTCAGGCTCCCAGAGGGACCGTGGTCCAGGCTGACCTTGATCATGCGTTGCCCCAATAAAAAAGGCACCTCAGGCGTCCCAAGGAAGCGTTGCCGGAGATGCCGCTTAACTTTACATATAATCGGGATTCACGGCTCTCGCCGCAAGACTCCTAAAATCTCCCAGTAAGATTTGCCTTCCCACTAAGTAATTCCGCAGACTATTTCTCATAAATACCTGTAGTTGTCAAGAAAATTTACTGGCAAGGGGGATTAAAGGATTGTGGGGGGAGGGCCAGGGACTTTTTCTGTAAGTGGTCCCTGCCCTCCCCCCACACCCCCCTCCCAACCCGCAAAAGGGGGTCTGGGCAGGCGGTGCCAAAGGTCCCGCCTGCCCAGACAATTATACCCCATAAGGGATTGGGGGAGGGTGGCAGGGGCCAGTGGCACAGGCGTCCCCGCCTGTGGAAGCCCCTGGCCCCCTCCCCCAAAGCTTACCCCCTAAAATTTACTTGCGTCCTGGCTTAGGAAGTGAGAATTTGCCACAAAAGGCGGTGCCTTCCCTTTGGCGGCGGCAAGCCCGGTTCAGATAAATTAAAAGTTGCCGCAAATTATCCGGAAATGGCTAAAGCAACAGAAAAATTCTGGCTTTTATTGTCAGTCTGTCTTTTGGGATTGGTGTCTGCTTGTGGGGAAGACCCCTCGCCGGCCGACCTTACGCGGGTGCTCAACGCCTCCTGGCGAAGCTATGTCAAGCACTACATCTCGCCGGAGGGCCGGGTGGTGATCCCGGAGCGGGGCGGCGAGACCATTTCAGAGGCCCAGGCCTATGCTTTGCTACGCGCCGTGTGGGTGGGGGATGAAGACACTTTTGTCCGGGTGTATAAATGGACCTTCCAACACCTGTCCCGGGCTAAAACTTCCGGGGACAGCCTCTTGTCCTGGCGCTGGGGCCGGCAGCCGGACGGCTCTTTCGGGGTGCTGGACCTAAACACCGCCAGCGACGGCGACCTGGATTACGCCCTGGCCCTGGTCCTCGCGGCCCGGCGGGGCTGGCGCGCTCCTCCAGAGGCTCCCGATTATCTAAAAGAGGCCCGGCGCGTGGCCGGGGCCATCCTGGAAAAAGAGGTGACAACCCTGCCCAGCGGGGAACTGCTCCTGACCCCGGGCAACTGGCACGACCCTCGCCCCCCTTATCTAATCAACCCTTCTTATTTTTCCCCGGGGACGTATCGTCTCCTGGCGCAGGTGCAACCTGATCCCCGCTGGGACCGCCTCCACCGGGACACCTACCGGTTTCTGGACCGGCTGGCGCAAGGTTTGGGAGACCAACCCGGCGTGGGTCTGGTCCCGGACTGGTGCCGTCTGGACGCTCAGGGGCGGCCGATTCCGGCCCCGGGGCGGGACAGCGATTTCGGCTGGGAGGCGGTGCGCCTGCCTTTCAGAGTGGCCCTGGACCATATCTGGTTTAAAGAAGAGCGGGCAGCCCACCTGATGGCACAAAATTTCCTGCCTTTTTTTAAGAAAGCCTGGCAGGCCCAGGGCAGGTTGGCGGCAATTTATCGCTATGACGGGACCCCGGCGGCGACCTATGAAAGCCCGGTGCTCTACGCCGGGGTGCTGGCCGCGGCTTTGACCGCCGGAGATCGTGATTTCGCCCGCCAGATGGCGAAAAAGGTCCTCTCTTTCTACCACGAAGAAGACGGCAGGGCCTATTTTGTGTCCCCGGACAATTACTACGCCAACAACTGGGCCTGGCTGGGGCTGGCCATGTATGCCGGGTGGATTTGAGAGAAAAATATATCAGCAGCTCTTGAGTTGCCTTTGTGCCAAGGTTTATTTCGTCAAAATCACTTTAATATCGGCAGTATAGACCCTGGAGATGTCCCGGGAGCGGCCCACCTCCAGGCGGGAGACCATATCCAGGCCCAACCGCACGGCCTGCCACAGGGCGCACCTGACGGCCCCTAAAATTGACAGCGGCAGGGGACCGTATTCTTCGAAAGCCATGCCTTGAAAGCCGGTAAGCCGGGCCAGTTGTCGCCAGGAGGAAGGGGTGAAGCCGGTCTCGTGAGAAAAATCCCAGTAACGGGTGGACCCGGCAAAAGGGGAAACCCCATTAGGGGTGACGGCCAACACCCGGCCGTGAGGCTTGAGGGCCAGATAGATGAGTTCCAGGGCCTTTAAGATTTCCTCTTTGCGCAGGTGTTCAAAAAAATTGAGCGCCGCGATCACCTCGAAGCGTTCTTGCTGGCCGGGCAGGTAGTCAAAGACATTGGCGCAGATGAGGTCGGGCAGGCCCAGCCGCCGCGCCCTGGCCAATTCACCTTCACACAGATCTACCCCGGAAATATTCTGGTATCCCTGGGAGCGCAGGAAATAAAGAAATTCACCCTGCCCGCAGCCTAAATCCAGAATGGCTCCCGACTTGTCGGCCGGCAGCCAGTGCCCCCAGCGGCGGCGCAATTCCCGAGCACAGCGTTCATAATGGCCGGCATCCGGCTCCTGGGGGGAATCCAGGGTCAAGTGATACCTGGCATAAAAGTCGTCGCGGTAGTCACTCACCTGCGCCCCTCCCCCAGTCCACAAAGATCGACGAGCCGTTGCCCGGGCCGACGAAAATTTTCTACATTTTAAAAATGGCCGTAACTAACGAAGAAAAAACAGTTCAAGATAAAAAATCAATTTACGACCTCTAAATGGGAAAAATTGATGTGGAACCGCCGCCTCCGGCTGTGCTTTTGCAGGCGAGGGCGCCTGCTCTCCATCGTTTTATGATAATCATCGGGATTTTTCCGAGGTCTCAATTGATTATTTTGTTTTTATGTCATTTCTGTCCGGTTAACTGATTAAAAAAAGTCCGAAAACTCCTGGAATCTGTTAGAATGGGTTTAGCCATAACTCATTAAACAGAAAGGAGATTTCGGACTAGGCCCCATTGTAACACAATCTTTCATCAGATGCTCAAACTTAT
>JAUXZG010000046.1 GCA_030694005.1 Desulfobaccales bacterium
CCCTGTCTAGCCCTACCCTCATAAGGCCGTTGCCGGAAAAGAGGTTTCCGGTTATAATGTTAAAAAAGACTATCCCCGACTCAATTATCTAAGACCATGATTTTACAAAGATTGCAGGCATTAGCCAAACATTACGAGGAGCTGGAGGCTCTGCTGAGCGACCCGGAGGTCATTAAAGCCCAGGAGGTCTATCAAAAATACCGCAAGGAACATGCGGAACTGGCTCCCCTGATCCAGACCTTCCGGCGTTATCAACACTTACAAAGGGAGTTGGCGGACAATCAGGCCTTGCTGAAGGAAGAGACCGATGAGGAAATAAAAGCTTACGCCCGGGAGGAGATTCAAACCCTCAAGGACCAGGCGGCCTCTCTGGAAGAAGAGCTGCACCTGCTGCTTTTGCCCAAAGACCCCAATGATGAAAAAAACGTCCTGTTAGAGATCCGGGCCGGCACCGGCGGGGAAGAGGCCGCCTTGTTCGCCGCCGACCTTTTCCGGATGTACAGTCGCCTGGCGGAACGCCGGGGCTGGAAGATGGAGGTCTTGAGCCACTCCAGCACCGGCATCGGCGGATTCAAAGAGATTGTGGCCTCCATCTCCGGGGATCGGGTATACAGCCAACTGAAATATGAAAGCGGGGTGCACCGGGTCCAGCGGGTGCCGGTAACAGAGTCTCAGGGGCGCATCCACACCTCCGCAGTGACGGTGGCTATCTTGCCCGAGGCCCAGGAGGTGGACATCCAGATTAACCCCGAGGAGCTGCGCGTCGACGTCTTCCGTTCTTCCGGGCCCGGCGGCCAGAGTGTCAATACTACGGACTCGGCGGTACGTATCACCCACCTGCCCACCGGCCTGGTGGTCTCTTGCCAGGATGAAAAGTCCCAGCACAAGAACAAGGCCAAGGCCTTGAAGGTGCTCAGGGCCCGGGTGTTGGACCTGAAGCAACAAGAGCAGCAACAACAGATCGCCCAGGAACGCAAAAGTCAAGTGGGGACTGGCGATCGCAGTGAACGCATCCGCACTTACAACTTTCCCCAAGGTCGCCTTACCGACCACCGCATCGGCCTCACCCTTTACCGTCTGGAGGCGCTCCTGGACGGTGATCTGGACGAACTCCTCCAGACATTAATCGGCCACCAGCGCACCCTGGCCCTTAAACAGGCGTAAATGAAGGCTGCGGCTCCAGGTTCCTGGACTATCCTGGAAATCTTGAGGTGGGCCACCGACTATTTCCGCACCAAGGGGGTGGCGGAGCCTCGGGCTTCCGCGGAGGTCCTGCTGGCCCACGCCCTAAGCTTAAGCCGTCTGGACCTTTATCTCAAGTATGACCAACCCCTCACGCCGCCGGAGCTGGCCCGTTTTAAGCGCCTGGTGATCCGCCGCCGCCAGGGCGAGCCGGTGGCTTACCTCACCGGCCATAAGGAGTTCTGGTCCTTGGATTTCCACATCACCCCCGGGGTCTTGATTCCCCGGCCCGAAACCGAGGTCCTGGTGAGCGCGGCCCTGGAGGTTGCGAAGGATTTGACGGAGAGTGGTGTTGGAGGAGGGGGGCAGGGGTCGCAGACCCCCTTACAATCCTCCCCCAAACCCCCACCCCCAACCCCTTATAGGGGGTTGGAAGGGGAGTTAGAGGGAAGGGCGGGGGACCACTTACAAAAAAAGTCCCCCGGCCCTCCCCTCAAATCACCTTTCCAACCTGCTGCCTGGGGATTGGAGGTGGGCGTGGGCAGCGGCGCGGTGGTGGTGGCCCTGGCCCGGGAAATACCCTGGATGGCCTGGGTGGCCCTGGACCTTTCCCTGACAGCCCTGACGGTGGCCAGGGACAATGCCCGGCGTCATGAGGTGGCCCCGCGTATCCGGTTTTTACAGGCTGACCTGCTCTCTAGCCTCAAACCCGAAGCCCGCTTTGCCTTATTGGTGGCCAATCTGCCTTATGTGCCCAGAGCAGAATGGGAGCAACTGCCTATAGATATCAGGGACTTTGAACCCAAGGAAGCTCTGTTGGCAGGGGAAGATGGGCTGGCGCTCATCAGGCCGCTGGCCCTTGAAGCGCATCACTACCTAAGGCCCGGCGGCTGGTTGGCCCTGGAGGTAGGCCCCGGGCAGGCCCACCAGGTTCGGGAGTTCTTACAAGACCGCGGCGCCTATGATCGCCTGGATTTTGTCCAGGACTATCATGGGATCAATCGGGTGGTGCGGGCCCGACGGCGGGCCGGCGGTTAAAAAGTCGATTCCCTTTTCAGCATGATACTCGTATCATCCTGATCTTTTTTGGCCCTACTGTCTGGTTTCCTGGGCTTATCGTCGTAAGAGCTCCAGCCTTCGCCCTGGTCTATTTTCAGACGTTCCTCCCGGCCATCCGGGGATTTAGACTCATACAAGACGCCGGAGCAGCCGGCCCCCACCAGCGCCACCAGCAGCAATCCCAGCCACCAATTAAATTTTCCTTCACGCATGTCCTTTTCCCCCCTCATAAATCCTTGGACCGTAGGCGAAGTTATTAAGTTAAAGCCGGCTTACCGGCTGAGTATCTTTAGGTTCCCTTTTTTAGGCGCGGTGTATCAGTTCCCTGGATAAGGGACGGTAACCGGCCGTATCTGAGATCTTGGAGGGTCACTCAGTCCCTCTATAATTCTATTTCTGTTAACATATTAAGATGAAAAAGTCGATTACTTTTTATTTCATAACAACTATCATCCGACGGAAGTGGATTGCGGTCCCAGTTGCTCTATGGGGTTCCACTTGGGCTCGAGAAGGGCTGCCGGCTATTCTCGCCGGGTGATTCCTTCGGGATGGCGGAGCAACCGAGGGCCTGCAGCACCGCCAGAACCAATATCAGACCTCAACTTCCCCGGCCCCCCAATGCTTCTCACTGTTCCGAAAAATTCTGTAGATAAATGTAGCGCCGCCGCCCCCGGCGGCGCCAGAACTTTCCACGGTTTCGGGTGTGCCGAAGGAACATGAATGACTGTTCCGAAAAGTTAAAAAACCAAATAGTGCCACAGGCTTCCAGCCTGTGCAGCGGTATGCCGGGTGCGCAGTGCGCACCCGGCACATGGTGGGCCGTGCCCACTCTACATCTTTTCATGATTTAGGGGTGAGCCGACGGCTCATGAGCAACTGCCTTGAAAAGTTGCCGGCGGTCAGGAAAATGCCGGTGCGCAGTGCGCACCCTACGGGGTACGAGCAGATGTGCCAAAGATGTTGGGTGCGCACCGCGCCCCACAAATCTGCTAAAAAGTTCCTCATGCTTCTCAACTTTCCCTCTCCCCCCGCAAGCGGGGGGAGAGGGTCGGGGTGAGGGGGGAAAAACTTTTCATGCTTTATGGGTGAGCTAACCGCCTCATTAACAACTGTCCTTCATAAGTAAGACTTTGGAGAAGCCTTTCCGTTAACCCAACAATTCCGCCTCACAAGTCTTCGGGGGCACAGATGCGACCGGCGACCGCAGAAGCGGCAGTTACCGCCGGGTTGGCCAGATAAACTTTGGATTGCGGATGGCCCATGCGCCCGGTGAAATTGCGGTTGGTGGTGGCAATGGCCACCTCCCCCGGAGCCAGGACGCCCATATGGCCACCCAGGCAGGGGCCGCAGGTGGGGGGACTGATGACTGCCCCGGCATCCATGAACACGGCCAGCAAGCCCTCATCCAGGGCCTGGCGATAGATCAGCGGAGTGGCGGGAATGACAATGAGCCGCACTCCCGGGGCCACCTTCCGGCCTTCTAAAACCAAAGCCGCCAGGCGCAAATCCTCCAGCCGGCCGTTGGTGCAGGAGCCGATGACCGCCTGATCAATGGGGATCAGGCCTAGCTCGGACACGGGCACCACATTTTCCGGGGAGGGCGGACAGGCCACCTGGGGCTCCAGGCCGCTGACCTCGTAAGTCTTCTCGAACAGGTATTCCGCCTGGGGGTCACTTTCGAAAACAGCGTAAGGCCTCAAGGCCCGGCCCTTCACATACTCCAGGGTGATGGCATCCGGGGCGATGATGCCGTTTTTGGCCCCGGCCTCCACGGCCATGTTGGCCATGGAGAAACGGCCCGCCATGGAAAGCCGCCCTATGGCCTCACCGGTGAACTCCATGGCCAGATAGTTGGCCCCGTCTACCCCCAAATCGCCGATGGTCATGAGAATCAGGTCTTTGCCGGTGACCCAGGCGCGGCGTTGGCCGTTATAAACCAGGCGAATGCTCTCCGGGACTTTAAGCCAGCACTCCCCGGTGATCATGGCCGCGGCCAAATCCGTGGACCCCACCCCGCTGGCAAAGGCCCCCAGGGCCCCGTAAGTGCAGGTGTGGCTGTCCGCGCCCACGATCAGGTCCCCGGGGCCGACAATGCCCTTTTCCGGAAGCAGAGCGTGCTCCACCCCCATCTCCCCGCCTTCATAGAAGTGGGTCAGGCCTTGGCTACGGGCAAACTGCCGCACGGTCTGGCACTGGATGGCCGAGGGGATGTCCTTATTTGGGGCAAAATGGTCGGACACCAATACCACCCGCTCCTTATCAAAAACCTGTTTGCCCCCGGCCTCCTGAAAGGCCCTGATGGCCAAAGGCGCGGTGATGTCGTTTCCCAGGGCGATGTCCACCCGGGCCAGGATCAACTCCCCGGGCTCCACATATTCTTTGCCGGCATGCGCCGCTAAAATCTTCTGCGTTATCGTCTGAGGCTTGGCCATGCGTGTCTCCAGGTTTTGTGGGGGAGGGGGCTAAGGGCCGCAGGCCCACTTACAATCCTCCCCCAAACCCCCTCCCCCAACCCCATATGTTTTAGATTTATTAATCGGCGAAGGCGGGGCCAGTGGCCCCGCCTTCGCCCACTAACTTAAGCGGGTTGGGAGGGGGGTGTGGGGGGAGGGCAGGGAGTTCAACTCCCTGGCCCTCCCC
>JAUXZG010000067.1 GCA_030694005.1 Desulfobaccales bacterium
GGCTTACCGGAATTTTCGGCGCCGCCTGGCCAAAGACGGGCTGAGGCCCGTGTGTTCGCGCTGCTGTGGCCTGATGGGGTATTGAGGGGGTGGGGAGATAACAATTTGAGGGGAGGACCGGGGGAACGCGGTTCCCCCGCCCTCCCCTCAAACTCCCCTCCCAACCCCCAATAAGGGTCGGGGGAGGGGCCAAAGGCTCATTCCCTAAGCTCCTCCACCCGCTAGTCCTTAATCTGTAATTATGAGCGTAGCGAAGAATCTCTCTTTTCCATGACTGACCAGCTTAATCAACCACTAAGCCCCAGACCTGTCCGGCTGGTGTTCCTCCTCCAAGACCTCAAGTACGGGGGCACCCAGCGGCAGGCCCTGGAGTTGGCCCGGCGCCTTAACCCCAGCCGGTTCCAGACAGAAGTCTGGCTTATGAAAGCCGGGGACGACCTGGCGCCTTTAGCTCGGGGCTGGGGCGTCCCCCTGGTCTGGCTCTCCCGGCGGGAGGAGGTGGGGCCCGTCTGTCTGGCGAACCTGTGGCGGCGGCTTAAGAGGGAGGCCCCGGACGTGTTGCTGCTTCTCACCGTAGTCCCTAACATCTGGGGCCGCATCCTGGGCCGTCTGGCCCCGGGGCCCGTCATAGTGGGCAACTGCCGGGGCGGTGCGGCTCCTAAGCGCCAACATGAGCGCTGGCTGTGGCCCCTGGCGGACCATATCTTCTGCAATAGCCTGGCCTTAAAAGCCCGGCTCACCAATCACTATGCGGTCCCCTCGCATCGTCTTACGGTGATCCCCAATGGGGTAGACACGGATTTTTTTAAGCCGCCGGCCGCCGCTCGCCGCCCCGGCCCGCCCCGGGTGTTGTCCATCGGGCGGCTGGTCCCGGATAAAGACCATGATACCCTTATAAAGGCCTTCCGTTTGGTGGCCACCGAGCATCCCCAGGCGGAACTCTGGCTGGTGGGGGAGGGCCCCCGGGAGGCGGCTCTTAAAAAACTGGTCCAGGAAAGCCGGCTTAGCGACAAGGTCCGGTTTTTGCCTGGGCAGGCGGATGTGCGCCCCTTGATGCATCAGGCCTCCCTGTTGGTGCTGAGCTCCATCGCCGAAGCCCTTCCCAATGTGGTCCTGGAGGCCATGGCCGCGGGGTTGCCGGTGGTGGCCACCCGGGTGGGAGGGCTGCCGGAGGTGGTGATGCCCGGGGAGACCGGGTGGCTGGTGCCGCCCCGGGATATCCCCGCCCTGGCCGCGGGCATGAGCCACTTGCTGGCGGACCCCAAAACCAGGCGGGCTTTCGGGCTAGCCGGCCGAAAGCGCGTTGAGAGGGAGTTTTCTTTCATGGCCATGGTCCGTAGCCACGAGGAGGTGCTGCTGCATTTCCTCGCCAGGGACTTGGCAGAGGTTGACAAGTTACTTTAATGGGATGGGTGAAGGAATTTATTTCACCAGCTTTACCCCTTTTCCCCCAACCTCCTCTCTGGGTTTAAGGGAGAGGTTTTGGGAGAGGGGGCAGGGGCTGTCGGCCCCCTCCCCCCTCTTTCCAGGAATATTCTTTATATCGAGGGCTTAAAGATGCCGGGGCCCCGGGTGGCCTACATTCTCCTTTGGTTTCCTGAGCCTACCCAGACCTTTATCCTGGACGAAGTGAACACCATGTTCCGATTGGGGCTCGACCTTAGGGTCTATACCCTTTACGGGCCAAGGAGCCCCAGCCTGGTGTCGGGTATGGCTCCGGTAACCGTCCCGGTTATTCAACTGGGAACCGCCTCTTTAAGGAAGGTCCCTAAAGAACTGGTCCACCTGCCTCGCCTTTGGGGGTCGGGGGCCGCGCAATTTCTAAGAAAAGTGGTGTTTAGAAGATGGCGCAACCTGGAGACCGCGGGGGAGGCCTTCTGGGCAGCACTGGCCGGGGTGCACCTGGCTCGAGTTTTTAAAACCTCAGGCATTGATCACATCCATGCCCCCTGGGCCAACGGACCGGCCACCGCAGCCTGGGTGGCTTCCCGCCTGAGCGGCATACCCTTCAGCTTTTGCGCCCACGCTTATGACATTTACCCCCCTGACGGGGCCTTAAGGGAGAAAATGGCGGACGCTTCCCTGGTGCGGGTCATCTCCGAAATAAACCGCCACTATCTAATGGATTTGGCCCCAGGACATGGGAAAAAAATTGTGACCATCCGCTACGGCGTGCCTTTGACGCCGGTGGCGACTCCCACTCGCCCGAGACATACTCAATATCGGCTGCTGGCCATCGGTCGCCTGGTGGCCAAAAAAGGCTTTCCCGTGCTTCTTAAGGCCTGTGGTTATCTGAGAGACCTGGGGGTGGACTTCCATCTCACTCTGGCCGGGGACGGCCCGCAACGTCCTGAACTTCTGAAATTTATCCGGAAATCTGCCTTGAAGGAACAGGTTACTCTGACGGGATTCGTGCCCCATCGGCAGATCCCGACCCTGTTCCACCAGGCTGACCTGTTCATTGCGCCTTGTATCATTGATCCCACCGGAGACCGGGACGGTATTCCCAATGTCATTCTAGAATCTCTGGCCCATGAGGTGCCGGTGGTGGGAACCGATGTCTCCGGAATTTCCGAGGCCATTCGGCCTGGCGAAACGGGTTGGCTGGTCCCCCCAGGTGACCCCCAGGCCCTGGCCCAGGCCGTGATAGAAGCCCTGGCCGACCCGGCTGAGGCCCGCCGCCGGGCTCGAGCGGGAAAGGAACTGGTGAGACAAGAGTTCGATTCCCGTAAGAATTACGGCCAGTTAAAGACTTGCCTCGAGAGACTGATCCGAGAGGATGTTAAAATAGTGGAGAAAGGGCCAGGGAGCAGCCTTCTATCCTTCTCCCCAAAAACCGAGGACATGAAAATGCCGGGGCCTCGGGTGGCGTATATTCTTCTCTGGTTTCCTGAGCCTTCCCAGACTTTTGTGCTGGACGAAGTCAATACTCTGTGGCACTTGGGCCTCGATATTCAGGTCTTTACCCTCTATGGCCCCCGATCCCCCAGCCTGGTGGCCGGGATGGCTCCAGTGGCGGCGCCGGTGACCTGCCTGGGCCTGCCGGCCCTGGGTGCGGTCCTCAAAGATCTGGCACTGCTCAGGCGCAACTGGGGTCCCCAGGCCGGGGCCTTTTTGGCGCAGGTCATAGCCCGGCGGTGGCGCAACCTGGAGGTGGCGGGAGAAGCCCTGTGGGCCGTCCTGGCCGGGGTGCGCCTGGCCAGACTGTTCAGGGCCGCGGGCATTGACCACATCCATGCCCCCTGGGTCGATGGACCCGCTACCGCTGCCTGGGTGGCTTCGCACTTAAGCGGCATCCCCTTTAGCTTCTGCGCCCGGGCCAGCGACCTCCATCCCCCGGACGGCGCCTTGCTGGAAAAGCTCAAAGCCGCGGTGCTGGTCAGGACCAACACCTTAGCCAATCTCAGGTATCTATCAGAACTGGCTCCGCAGGAAGCGGGTAAGATAGTAAATATCTATAACGGCGTGTCCTTCTCCTCTGATCCGGGGACTTGCCGGCCTGTCCAGCCACCTTTCCGGTTGCTGGCCCTGGGACGGATGGTGGCCAAGAAAGGCTTCCCCATCCTGCTTGAATCTTGCCGCCAACTGGCCGACCAGGGGGTGGATTTCCGTCTCACCCTGGCGGGAGATGGTCCACAACGCCCGCAGATAGAGAACCTAATTAAGGAGTATGGCCTTAAGAGGCAGGTAACTATGCCCGGGTTTATCCCCCACCGTCAAGTGCCCAGGCTCTTTCAGGAGGCCGACCTGTTCATCATGCCCAGCCTGATTGCTCCTTCGGGTGACCGGGACGGCATCCCCAATGTGGTGCTGGAGGCCCTGGCCCACGAGGTGCCGGTGGTGGCCACCGCGGTTTCCGGTCTGCCCGAGGTCATTCAGCCCGGGGAGACCGGTTGGCTGGTGCCGCAGGCAGACCCTGGGGCCTTGGCCCAGGCGGTGCTGGCGGCCCTGGCCGACCCGAAGGAGGCTCGACGCCGGGCCCGGGCCGGACGGGAACGGGTAAAGCGGGAGTTCGACTCCCGGAAGAATTATGCGCAATTAAAGGCTTGCTTTGAGGCAGTGGTCGGTGGTCAGGGGTCAGGGGTCAGGGGTCAGTAATAAGGTGAATTCCGCGCCAACCTGAAGCCCTAAAGCTAAAAGCTAAAAACTAAAAACTGATAACTGGTAACTGACGGCTCATAGCTTTCTTTCCTGAATAAACTGCTGCACCAGGGCGAAGATCTCCGGGTTGCCACAGAAGCGGCCTCCCCGGATATTGTTTCGAAAATCATCCAGCCTGGCCTCAAAAGCCGGGATGATCTCCGGTGGGGGGCGCAGGCCGGTAAAATATCGCCCGTACCCTAGGTGGCCCACATAAAAGGCGTTCAAGAACTGTTCAAAGGCGTTTTTTACCGGAAAGGAGATTACCGGCTTCCCGTAAAACAAGGCTTCCGAAATCAGGGAATGGCCGCCCCCGCAAATCACATACCGGCAGGAGGCCAGGTCGTCCAGAAAGCCTGGTTCGGAGTTCTTCTTGAAGCGCAGGTTGCCTGCCGTGTGGTCCCGGTCAAAACCATAGACCAGCACCGGCCTTTGGATGGCGGAGAGGAAGGGGAAAAACCGTTTGAAAGTGGCATAGCCCTGGTAGGCCACCACATGGTCGCCGTCTTGGGGGCGCCGGGCCAGCACGCTTTCTCTGAGGAGGGAGGGCAGCAGCTTGACTTTGGCCCCGGGTTTCACCGGGGGCTGGAAAAAGGAGGTTACCAAAAAGTAAGAGGCCGCGCTGAAGTAGCGCCGCACCGCCCAGGCGGTGATCAGGTAGCTGGGGAGTTGCGGCCAGGGCACCGGATGGTCGCAGCAGGTAATGACATGCTGGTGGTCCAGGGAGAGACAGGGCAAACCGACCAGGCGTGAGGCCCGGGGCAGGAAATATTCGTAATCCGTGATGGCCACCTCCGGCTGGAAGCGCTCTATGACCTCCAAAACCCGGCGGATAATGCCCTTAGATCGGCTCCTGACCTTGAGGTTGGAGTAAAGGGTGGCGGCTCCGGCCACCTTGTGGCCCTTAACCGGAGTCTCCGGATTGGGACAGTCCACCACTTCATACTCCGCCTTCAGGAGGTCCGCGGCGGTGCCGTGACTTAAGAACAGGAATTCGTGCTCCGGGAAATGCCGGGCCACCGTCAAGGCCCGCACCGCATGCCCATGCCCGGTGCCATGCACCCCATAAATCACTCTGGCCATCGTGACTTGAGACTTTAAACCACCCGCAGGCAGAGGTCAATGGGAAAGGATGAGTTGAGGGGAGGGCTGGGGGAATCTTCTGTAAGCGTTCCCCCACCTTCCCCTCAAACACCCCTCCCCACCCCCTCTATGGGGGGCCAGGTAAGGCAGGGCCAAAGGCCCCGCCTTACCTGACTAAAACTTAAGGGATTGGGGGTGGGGGATTGGGGGAGTTTTTTGTAAGGGTAAGGGCCTACTGGCCCTTAGCCCCCTCCCCCAAACCTACCTGCACGAGGTAAGCATGGAAGGGTTTATTTTGGGGGCCATGGGGTTGGTGGTCCTGGTCGTGGCCGGGTTGGTCCTGGTGGGGGGGAGGTCTGTAAAAAATGTCTCTTCTGGGGACATGGCCAGGGAACCGGAGCGCTGGCCGCCGGTGGCCCTCATCGTGCCGGTGACCGGGGCTGCCCCGGGGTTGGGGGAGAGGCTGGGTTCTCTGCTCACCCAGGATTACCCGGATTACCAAGTGATTTTTGCGACCCGGGACCGGGAGGACCCGGCCACCGGGGTAATCATGCCACTAATTTCCGGTCATCCCCGGGCCGGACATGTGCTCAGCGGTAGGGCCACAGCCTGTGGGCAAAAAAACCAGAACCTATTGGCAGGTCTCAGGACCATAGGTGAGGGACCCGAGATTCTGGCCTTTTGCGACAGCAACCAACTGGCCCCGGCCACCTGGCTCAAAGAGCTGGTCAGGCCCATCGCCCTGGGGGAGGCTGAGGTTACCAGCGGTTATCACCATATCATCCCTCAGGATAAGAGGATTGCCACTCTAGGGCGGGCCATTTCGGTCTTGACCCTGTATCTGACCAAGGGGTTCAAGCGCCTCAACCAACCCTGGGGCGGGGCCACGGGCATTGCCCGCAGCCTGTTCGAATCCCTGGGAGTGGCCAAACTCTGGGCCGAAAATGTGGTGGACGATGTGTCCCTGGCGGCCCGTCTGATCCGGGCCGGAATCCTGGTGGGGGTAGCCCCGGGCGCTTGCCTTTCCACTCCCCTGGCGGGTGAAACCTTGACCGGCTGGAGCCAATGGCTCACACGCCAGTGGCTCTATCTGAAATTTTGTCTGCCCGGCACCTGGCTGGCGGCCGGGTTGCTGCAACATCTCCTCGCCATCCTGGTTATCGTGGCCGGAGGCCGGTGTCTGCTGGGTCTGGTGGGGTGGAGCTCCCCGGCTGCGGGCTTAAGTGCGGCCCTGTTCCTGACGCTTCTCACCGGCCTGGGAGCAGCCTTAAGGCCGCTCCACCCCAGCCCCGGCCCCCTTAAGGCCTGGCTGGCAGCCTTTTACGCCGCCATCTTCATGGCCAGTTGGTGCCACCTTCAGACTTGTTTTACCCAACACCTTCATTGGCGGGGCATCAGCTACCGGGTTGGCCGGGGAGGGAGGGTCACCGAGGTGAGGGAGGGCTGATCAGTTGTTGGGGGAGGGGGGTATGGGGGGAGGGCAGGGGCCTCAGGCCCCTGGCCCTTCCCCCAAATATCCTTACCCTACTTCCCCTGCCGCCACCAGTGCCAGGTCAGGCCCAGGGTGGGCGTCAGGGCCAGGGCTTCCGCGGCCTCCCGGGGCAGGTGATTTATCCCCAGAAAGTAAAGGCAGGCCCCGGTTAGGGCCGCGGCCGCCAGTTGGCCTAGGGAACGAAGGGGGATCAGGCCCAGGCTGCGCTGACAGTAAGAGATGGTCATCAGGGCCACCAGGCCTTTGGTGAAGACCATGGCCAGCGCGGCGCCGGTGAGGGGCGCGGCCGGTATGGCGAAAGCGCACCACAGGAGGTTAAAGGCCAGGCCTCCCAGGTAAAAAACCAACAGGAGCCGTTCCCGCCGCATGCTCATCATCAAAAAGGCCGCCAGGTTGTGGAGAAAGGCGCAGGCCACCGTGGGCACCAGGTACTTCTGGAGCCACACCGCGTCCTTATACTGGGGGCCGTAGATCAGGCCGATAAGGCGGTCACTTTCGATGAACAAGACAAACATCAGCACAGCCGCGGCGGCCAGCAGCCAGCGGGCCGTGTTGCGGGCCAGGCGGGACACCTGGCGGTGGTCCACCTCCCAGAGCTGCACAAAAAGAGGGAAAAGCACGCTTTGTAATAGCAGGTTGGAAACCAGGCTGGCGAAGCCGTCCACCACCGACCAGGTGGTGCTGTATTGGGCCACCCCGTCGGCCCCGGCATACTTCTGCAGAAAAAAGAGGTTGGCCTTGTTATAAGTGATGGCCGTCACCTCCATGAGGGCGAAGACCAAGCCGTGCTGCAAAGTGCCGCGCAGGCGGCTTAAAGACGGCCATTTCGGACGGAAACGGCGCCGGGAGAGAATCAGGGCGCTACCACCCGCCAGGTTGGCCAGGGTTTCAATGAGCTTAAAAAAGGCCACCACCAGGGGGGCGGCCCCCAGGATGAGGGTAATCAGGCCATAGCCGAAGCCCAGGGCGGCGGCCACGGCCTTGATCTTGCCTTCCAGGTCCTGGCGCCCCTCCACCTGGCAGGCGACAAAAAAGGTGCTGCTCAAGGACTCCAAACCCACCCCGGCGCAAAGCACCCACATCACGCGCCTTAGCGGCAGGGGATAACCCTGCCAGTGGACAAAAGCCATCACCCCCAGCCAGGCCAGGGCCAAAAGCCCGGCCTTCAGCAGGGACACCTGACTCAGGGCCTCCCCGGGATCGCCGCCCTTTTGGGAGAGCATGGAAACCAGAGGCAGGTTGAGACCGAACTGCGCGGTTAACAAAAGAATCTGCCCCAACCCCAGGGCCAACATGAACTCGCCGTAAGTGGTGGCGCTGTGCCGGGCCAGATAGATGAGAAAAACCGCCTGGAAGGCCTCCCGGACCCAACGGGCACTGAGAAGATAGGCAAACTTCTTTAAGATGCGATGGGAAGAGGACTCCCCGGAAACCGGCTGATTTTCCATATGAGTTGGTGTTCTTGGGGGAGGGGGCTAAGGGCCGCAGGCCCTTACCCCCCCCCACCCCCACCCCCAATCCCTTATGTTTTGATTAACAGGGTAGGCAGGGCCTCTGGCCCTGCCTACCCTGTTAACTTAAGCGGGTTGGGTGGGGGGTGTGGGGGGAGGGCAGGGAGCCCTTACAAAAAACTCCCTGGCCTTCCCCCCACAGTCTTTATCGCCCCCTCCAGTCACTCCACCCGCAGGGCCAGGGACAGGCCGTCCTTTTCCGGGGAGTGTTGGGGCAGCAGGCTGAGCAGGTGCACGGTGCGCCACTGTTTCTGGTTAAAGATTTCCTGGTTAAAGGCCGCGGCTCCGGAGAAACCCACATTGTCTGTGACCAGCAGTCCCCCCACCTTGAGGAGGCGGTGGCACAACGGCAGGGCCGGCAGGTAGCTCTCCTTGTCAATATCCATGAAGATAAAATCAAAGGGTCCAGACATCTTCGCCATCAGGTCCAGGGCGCTGCCCACCCGGACCTCCAGGCGTTTATCAAGGCCCGCTTGGGCGAAGTTGGCCCGGGCCCTGGCTGCCATGGCGGGATCCTGCTCCAGGGTGATGACCCGGCCTCTTTCGGGATGGCAGGCTCTGCCCAGGTAGATGGTGGAATAGCCGGTGGCGGTGCCCAGCTCCAAAATGCCGGCGGCCCCGGTGGCCCTGACCAGGATAAACAGGAGTTCCCCCACCACCGGCCCCACGATGGGGATGCCTTCCTGCTCCGCCTCCTTCTCCAAGTCCAAGAGCAGTTGATCTCGGGCGGGCACGAAGCTCCGGAAATAAGCCTCTAAATCCGGCAACATGCGGCTCATGTGTTCTCTTTTCGGCGCAGGGTCAGAGGACCGGGAATTTTCAAAAATATACCTAAAAGTCTTCGGATAGTATAATATTAAATGAATAAATGGAACCGCCGGCCAAGGGAGGAGGGGCCCGGGCGGCCTTAGGGCAGCGGCGTCAAGCGCGGCCGGCAATTGCCGGAAGGGTCAGGGTGACGGAGAATCCTGAGTTGCCAGAAAAAGCCAACCCCAAAACAAAGGCTTTAAAATGCCCACCCCTGCCTCCCTTCTCCCTCAACCCAGGTAGAGATAAATATCATGGATAAAACCAAGACCAAAGGCAATACCATCCTGGCTCGGCTCTTTAGCGCCACCCCGGGTCAGGCCCGGGATACCGGTATGGCCATGGTCCTGATCTGTCTTTTGTTGGCCTATTGGGGGGCACGCCCCCGGATGGTGCTGCTGGCCATTGTTCTGTTGCTGGTCACCATGGTGTGGCCCCAGGTCTTCAGACCCCTGGCCGGACTGTGGTTCGG
>JAUXZG010000070.1 GCA_030694005.1 Desulfobaccales bacterium
GGCCTGGGGGGCGCTCCCGAAAAGTCTCCGGATAAACTCTTTTTCCTCCCCCTTGGTCTTGACTTCTTCGTTCAGGCGGGCTTCCAGCAGGCGTTCCAGCATTTCCTTGATATGCGGGCCCGGGGGGTAACCCAGGGCCAGGAGGTCCCGGCCCTTGAGTTCGGGTTTTAAGTGTTTCAGGTGGGTGAAATACAGCGAAATAGCCCGCCGGGTGGCTTCCTGGCGGGACTTGGCCATCATGTAGAGTAGGTATTCGGTGTTTAGGGTCTTGAGCAGGTGGTAAATGCGGCTGCGGTTGGGCTCGCCGTAGCGAAACAGCCTCACCAGGCCCTGGTCCGCCGCCTCTTTGCCGGCCACCACGGCAGCCGCCAGCTTGGGAGAGGGTCTAAAACGCTGCATCATTTCCCCAAGTTCTTCGGGAGTCAGAGGCTCCACCAGTCCCAGGAAATAAACCAGCCATTTCTCGAATCTCTCTTCCAAATAGAGCAGGTCAAACCAGGAGAGCACCGCCTGGACTCTTTCTAACATGCCCCGGGTGCCTTCGTCGAACCCCAGCCGGGGATGGATGGGTTTTAAAAGATCAAACTCCGCCAGGCGGGCGATGGCGGGTATGGGGTTTTCCTCTTTGAGGATCAGTTTCAGCTCCCCGAACAGGCGGGCCCCGGAGAGGCGGTCGAAAAAGTTGTTTTTCACCGCGTTGCCGATGAGATTGGCCGTGAGTTTACTGATGCGGAAGCGGAAGCGCTGCTCGAAGCGGATGGCCCGAAACACCCGGGTGGGGTCCTCCACGAAGCTCAAGTTGTGGAGGAGACTGATGGTGCGCTCCTTTAAGTCCCGTTGGGCCCCGAAAAAATCCAACAGGGTGCCGAATTCCCCGGGATTGAGCTTGAGCGCCAGGGTGTTGATGGTGAAGTCCCGGCGGTAGAGGTCCATCTTGATGGAGCTGTACTCCACCACCGGCAAGGCCCCCGGGGCCTCGTAATACTCGGTGCGGGCCGTGGCCACATCGATCTTAAAGCCGTCGGGAAAGATGATCACCGCGGTCTTGAACTTCTGAAACTCCCGGAACCTGGCCCCATAACGCTCGGCGAAGCGCCGGGCGAAGATGATGCCGTCGCCCTCGATGACGATGTCCACATCCAGATTTTCATGTCTTAAAAACAAGTCCCGGACAAAGCCCCCCACCGCATAGGCGTTAAAGCCCAGTTCGGCGGCCGCCTGGCCCACCTTTTCCAGGATTTGCCGGATTTTTTGGGGCAGGCGCTCCCGCACCAGGGAGACGATGTTTTTCTTGCGCAAGGGTTGGGACCACTGGGTTTCTTCCTCCGCGGCGATGAGCAGGTGGAGCAGGTCGGTGCGGCTGACCACGCCGATGACCTGGCCCTCCTGTACCACCGGCAGCAGCCGTTGCTTGTTGATCACCAGGCGCTCCCGGATTTCCGGCAGGGTGGCCTCCGGCTCCACCGTGGCGATCTCGGTGGTCATGTAGTCCTTGACCGGATGGTCTTTCAGGCCGTGGTAGATGCCCTTTTCTACAGTCTGGCGGGAGATCAGGCCCACCAGCCGGCCGTCGCTGATCACCGGCAGGGCGTTGATGCTGTAGCGGTTCAGCAAGACCTCGGCCCCCTCCAGGTTGACTTCCGGGGAGACCCATTTCACCGGAAAAGACATGATCTCCCGGGCCCGGCGCTCAGGTTGCACCCGGGTCTGGATGATCTGCCGGAGTTTTTCCTCCACCTGGGCCAGGGGCTTGTCTTTGATGGCCGCGGAGGCGGCATAGCTGTGCCCCCCGCCCCCCAACTCGGACAGGATGTCGGCCACATTCACCTCGGGCAGACGGCTGCGGGCCACCACATAGACCCGGTCTTCCATCTGGGCCAGGGCGAACAACACCTGGATATTCTCCATGTCCATCAACTTGTGGACCACCACGGCGAAGTCGGCCACATACTGGGGGGCGGTGGTGCGGGCCAGGACCACCTCCAGGCCGTTGACCCGGAAGGTGCTGGAGTGCTCTAAAAGATCGTTGAGCAGGGCCACCTGCTCGGCGTCCAGCTCCCGGGTCAGCATCTCCGCCACCACATTGAGGTCGGCCCCCTGGCGCAACAGATAGGCCGCGGCCTCGAAATCCTCCGGAGTGGTGGAGGCGAAGGTGAAGGAGCCGGTGTCCTCAAAAATGCCTAAGGCCATGATGGTGGCTTCCTGCGGGGTGAGGGCGAGGCCCCGCTCCCTTAATATGCGGGTGAGGATGGTGGTGGTGGCCCCCAGGGGCAGCACCACCTCCAGGCTGCCGTGCACATCATCCGGAGAGTCCGGGTGGTGGTCGTAGATGTGAATATCCACCTCCTTCGAGGCGGCCGCGTCGGCGAATTTACCGATGCGGGAGGCCTGGCGGGTGTCCACCAAGATCAAACGCTTGACTTCCTCCGGGGGGACAAACTTCATGCGGGTGAAATCCAGGAAGTAAAAACTGGACCGGATGAAAAAGTCCCGCAGATTGCGTTCTTGAGAGCCGGGAAAAACCAGGAGGGCTTCAGGATAGAGCTTCTTGGCGGCCACCATGGAAGCCATGGCGTCAAAGTCGGCATTGAGGTGGGTGGTGATGACCTCCAGGGTCCGGGCAGGCGCGGGGCGCGGGCGGTTCATGGCCGGGGATGGGCCTTTTTATGCACTTCCCGCAATCGGGCGGCGTCCAGATGGGTGTATATCTGGGTGGTGGCCAAATCCGCATGGCCCAACAGCAGTTGCAATACCCTCAAGTTAGCCCCCCGGGAAAGGAGGTGGGTGGCAAAGGAATGCCGCAAAGTGTGGGGACTCAAACCCCGCACCCCGGCTTTTAAAGCGTAGTTTTTTAAAATCTTCCAGAACCCCTGGCGAGAAAGGCGCCCCCCCCGGTGATTGATAAAAATATAGGGACTGTCCCGGCCCTTAAGCAGTTGGGGGCGGCCCTGTGACAGATAATCTTGCAGCTTGGCCACCGCCTGGGCCACCATGGGCACCACCCGCTCCTTGGAGCCTTTCCCCAAGGGACGCACCACGCCCCGGCGGAGGTCCACCTGCTTCAAGGTCAGGCCCACTAATTCCGAGACCCTGAGGCCCGTGGCATAAAGCACCTCCAAAAGCGCCCCGTCCCGCTGGCCCTGGGGGGTGGTGGGGTCTGGGGTGGCCAGCAAGGCTGCCACTTCCATTTCCCCCAGCACCTGGGGCAATTTCCGGGGCAGGCGGGGGGAGTCCAAAAGCTCCAGGGGGTTGACCGCCACCTGCTCCTCCCGTTCCAGAAAGCGGAAGAACTGCCGCAACGCCGAAAGCCGCCGGGCCCGGCTGCGCGCCGACAGAGACCTGGCCTCCAAGGCCACCAGATAGTCTCTGACATCGTCTAAGTTAACCGCGGCCCAGCGGTCTCGCCCCCGGGCTTCTAAAAATTCCCAGAAATCCCGCAGGTCCCGGGCATAGGCCTCCAGGGTGAGGGGAGCTAAGCCCCGTTCCACCGTGAGATGCTGATAAAATTGGTTAAGCTCCGCGTCCATGGCCCCTGAATCTGTTATAATGGTTTTAATTATACCCTTTGTTCTATAAAAGTAATAGTAGGAGATAAGCCTAGGTGGGGGGAGGGTGTAAGAGCCCGCGGCCCTTAGCCCCTCTCCCACAAACTCTTCATCCAACCATGACCCAAATTATTTACGGCCGGCATCCGGTGGTGGCTGCCTTGCGGCGGGCTGACTGTCCTTTGGAGGAGGTCATGGTCGCCCAAGGGGTTCAGGGGCAGTGGCTTATGGAGGTGCGCCGTCTGGCCCGGGCCGCCGGGGTGCGGCTGCGTATCCAGGAGCGGGCCGCCCTGGACCGCCTCTCAGGCACTTCCCACCACCAGGGCATCCTGGCCCGGCGGGCCAGTTATGCGTATGGCTCGGAAGGGGAGTTGCTGGAACAGCTCTCTGCTCTAAAGGATCCACCATTGTTAGTGGCCGCGGACGGCCTCACGGACCCCATGAACCTGGGAAACTTAAGCCGCAGCGCCCTGGCCGCCGGGGCGCACGGCCTCATCATCCCCAAGGACCGGGCCGTGGGCGTCACCGCCGCGGTGGCCAAGGCCGGAGCCGGGGCCCTGGAATACCTGGCGGTTTATAGGGTGACCAACCTTGCCGATAGCCTCAAGCGCCTGAAAGAAGCCGGCCTCACCATCATCGGCGCCGACGCCCAGGCCTCCCAAAGCCTTTATGAGGCGGACCTGACCGGCCCTTTGGTCCTGGTCATCGGCTCAGAAGACAAGGGCCTGCGGCCTCGAGTGCGCCAACAGTGCGACCTGATCCTGAGCATCCCTTTGAACGCGCCGCAAATCGGCTCCTTGAACGCCGCCACCGCCGGCGCCGTGGCCCTGTTCGAAGCGCGGCGGCAGCGATTGCAGAAGAGGAGTGGGGGAGGGGGCTAAGGGGCGCACCCCCTTACCCCCTCCCCCAAACCCTTATGGGGGGTTTATTTGGGTGGGGAAGGCGGAGCCGATGGCTCCGCCTTCCCCACCCCCCATAAG
>JAUXZG010000071.1 GCA_030694005.1 Desulfobaccales bacterium
GCCCTGGTGTATCCCCAGGTCTATGCCGTGGCCATGGGGAATTTGGGCTTTCAGACCATCTACCACCTGCTTAACGCCCAGGCCGGCCTGATATGCGAACGCGCCTTCCTGCCCACCTCGGAGGACTGGGAGGAGCACCGCCGCAGCCGCACCCCTATCCTCACCCTGGAATCGCAAAAGCCCCTCAAGGATTTTGCCGCGGTGGCCTTTTCCATCTCCTTTGAGGCTGACTACCCCTATGTCTTGCAAATCCTGGCCGGAGCCGGCATTCCTCTATTGGCCGAGGCTCGCAGCCCCCAGGATCCCCTGATCCTGGCCGGAGGAGTGGCCACCTTCTTAAACCCTGAACCTCTGGCCCCTTTTGTCGACGCCTTTTTTCTAGGAGAGGGCGAAGTGGGGGCGGGGCAATTTTTCCAGTTTCTGGCGGAGGCCGGCCCTACCCGGAATCGCCGCCACATGCTTCAAGAACTGGCCCAGACCGTGCCCGGCGCTTACGTGCCCTCAGGCTATCAGCCCCGCTACCACCCGGACGGCACTCTGGCCGTGTTTGAGGCGGATCCGGGCTACCCCCCCCGGGTGAAGGCCCCCCACCTGCCGGACCTGACCCCCTACCCTACCCACAGCCACCTTCTGGCCCCCCAGAGCCAGTGGGGGGAGATGTTTTTGGTGGAGACCGGCCGGGGCTGCTCCCGAGGTTGCCGTTTTTGCGCCGCCGGATTTGTCTATCGCCCGCCAAGGGAGCGGTCTTTAAAAGATCTGGCGGCTCAGGTCCAACCCGGACTTAAGGCAAACCGCAAGATCGGCCTGGTGGGCGCAGCCATCTCCGACCACCCGGCCGTCAAGGAACTCTGCCGGACAGTGCTAACCGCCGGAGGCGAGCTGGGCATCAGTTCGCTTAGGGCCGACTCCGCCGACGCCGAACTTTTTCATCTTCTGGCTCAAGGGGGGGTGCGCACCGTGGCCCTGGCCCCGGACGCGGGCAGCGAGCGGCTGCGGCGGGTCTTGAACAAGGGCCTCACCCAGGAGGACCTGGCCCGGGCCGCGGTGGCCTTGAACCAAGCCGGCATCCCCCAGTTGCGCCTATACTTTATGGTAGGCCTGCCCACCGAGACTTATGAGGACGTGGAAGAGATCCCTCGCCTGGTGAAATTTCTTTCCCACCGGGTAATCAAAGAGAGCCAGGGGAAAAGGCATCTGGGTCTCATCACCTTGAGCCTGGCCTCTTTTGTGCCTAAGCCCTTCACCCCGTTTCAATGGGCGCCTTTTACGGAAGTGGCGGAGCTGAAAAAACGCCTGAAATTGGTGCGCCAGAAACTTCAGGGCCTAAAAGAAGTGCGGGTGCACGCCGACCTGCCCAAGTGGGCCTACATCCAGGCCCTCATCGCCCGGGGAGACCGCCGGGTGGGACAACTTATGCTGGCAGCCCACCAGAGCAACTGGGCCCAGGCCTTCAGGGCCAGCCCCGTCAACCCGGACTTCTTTACCTTGAGGGAACGAAAGCCCGACGAACTCTTCCCCTGGGACTTCATCGACCACGGCCTGCACAAAAAATACCTCTGGGAAGAATACCAAAAGGCCCTGGCCGAGGAAGAGACCCCCCCCTGCCAACCGGAGGTGTGCGAGCGGTGCGGGGT
>JAUXZG010000072.1 GCA_030694005.1 Desulfobaccales bacterium
CCCCCCACACCCCCCTCCCAACCCGCAAAAGTTAGCCGGGGAAAGCGGGGTCCACGGCCCCGCCTTCCCCGGCGGAATATTTCTTAAGGGGTTGGGGGAGGGGTTTTAGGGGAGGGGGCAGGGGTCACTTACAAAAAAGCCCCTGGCCCCCTCCCCTAATATCCCCATTTTTCCTCACCCCACTTTCACCTCGATTTTTCTGGGTTTGGCCTGTTCCGCCTTGGGCAGGGTCAGGCGCAGCACGCCGTCCTTCATGGCGGCTTCGATGCGGTCCCGGTCGATGCTGGCCCCCAGTTGGAATTCCCTTTGGTAATCGCCGGTATAGAACTCTTGCACCAGCATGGATTCATGTTCCCCCAGGGGGGCCTGATCTCGCCGGTGATGGTGAGGTTATGGTCCCGAATGTCCAAAGTTACTTGGTCGCTGGGAACGCCGGGCATATCCGCCACCAGCACCAGGGTCTCCGGGGTTTCAAAGATATCCACCGCCGGCAGGAAGACCCGTCCGGGTCGGACCCGCTCTGCCTTGGCCGGGGCCTCTTCTTTGGCTTTGGGTTGCATCTCTTTCTCAGCCATGGGTGGTCTCCTTTAGGCGGTCTTCACTTTGATTTTTCGAGGTTTAACCTCTTCCGGCTTGGCCAGCTTTATGGTCAGGATGCCGTCTTGGCAGGCGGCCTCCACCTTATCCGGGTTAACCGCCTCCGGTAGGCGCACTACCCGCCGGAAGAAGCCGGATTCCCGTTCCCGGCGGTGGAAGTTTACCTCTTTTTCTTCAGCGGGTATCCGCCGTTCGCCTCTGAGGATCAGGTTGCCCTCATGGATGGTGATTTCCAGATTTTGAGGGGTTACTCCGGGGAGCTCCGCCCGTACGTAAACATTATCGTGGTCTTCCGAGATATTGACCGGTGGGTAAACCCCGGAACGCCACCTGGACACCAGAGGCCCTAAGTTTTCCTCGTAAATGCGGCTCATCCGGCGCTGGAGTCGGTCCATTTCCCGGAAGAGGTCCCAACCCGGTTCCCGAAAAGTAAAGATAGGCATACTTAGCCTCCTCCGATGGTTCATTATTTTTAATTTTGATAATCACCCCACCCCCGATGGTCAAGGGGCTTAATGGTTGATAATAAGGGAAAATATCTATAAATAAAGGGAGCGACCTTTTAAATGAGGAGAGACGATGGCTTTTCCCTGGCAGGAGATTACCTGGGTGCTCCTGGATATGGACGGCACCCTGTTGGACAAACACTTCGACGACTATTTTTGGGAGACCCTGGTGCCCCAGGAGTTCGCCCGGCGCCAAAATCTGCCCTTAGAAGAAGCCCGGCAAACGGTGTTCGCCCGCTACCGCCGGGAAGAAGGCACCCTCAACTGGACCGACATCGATTTCTGGTCCCGGGAACTGGACCTGGATATTCCGGCCCTGAAAGAAAGCATCCGCCACCTCATCGAGGTGCACCCGGACGCCGAAGAGTTTTTGCAGTTCTTGAGGCAAAAGGGCAAAAAGATAGCCCTGGTGACCAACGCCCACTACAAGACCCTGGACCTGAAAATGAACCACACGGGCCTGCTGGGTTACTTCGATGAAGTGATCTCGTCCTTCGACCTGGGGGTGCCCAAAGAGGAGGTGGGCTTCTGGCAGATTTTAAAAGACCGCCTGGGCTTTTCGCCGGCACATACCATCCTGGTGGACGACAACGCCGAAGTGCTGGCCGCGGCCCAACACTTCGGCCTCAAATACCTCTTCTTCAAAGCCAAATCCAGCTCCCAACTCGCCCCGGAAAACTCCCCCCACTTCCCCTCCCTGCTTAGCTTTCATGAGTTGATGGAGTAGGGATATTGGGGGGAGGGGGCAGGGGCCCACCGGCCCCTGGCCCCTTCCCCCACATTCACGCCGGCATCCTTTTGATACGCGCGCCGAGTTTGGTGAGTTTTTGGGTCAGGTTAGCGTAGCCCCGGTCCAGGTGGTAGACCCGGTGGACTTCGGTGGTGCCGGCCGCGGCCAGGCCGGCGACGATCAAGGAGGCGCTGGCCCTCAGGTCCGTGGCCATGACGGGCGCGCCTTGCAAGTGGCGGCGGCCCCGCACGATGGCGTGGTTGCCCGACACGGTGATGTCCGCGCCCAGGCGGCGAAGTTCGCTGACATGCATGAAGCGGTTCTCAAAGATGGTTTCAGTGATTACCGCGGCCCCCCGGGCGACGGACATCAAGGCCATGAATTGGGCCTGCATGTCCGTGGGAAAACCGGGGTAGGGCAGGGTCCTGACATCGACGCCGTGAAGGCTGCCGCCCGGATGCACGGTGATGCGGCCCGGCTCGGCGCTCAGGCGCACCCCGGCCTCGGTGAATTTCCCCATGACTGCGGTGAGGTGGGGCACCGGCGCGTTGGTCAGGGTGACTTCGCCTTTAGTGATGGCTGCCGCGGCCATGTAAGTCCCGGCTTCGATGCGGTCGGACATGATGGCATAGCTGGTGGGGAAAAGTTCCGGCACCCCGTGGATCGTGAGGATTTCGGAATCGATGCCTTCGATCTGGGCGCCCATAGCCGTAAGAAAGCGGGCCAGGTCGCCCACCTCCGGCTCCATGGCTGCGTTTTTGATGACGGTGGTGCCCTTGGCCAGGGTGGCGGCCATCATCAGGTTTTCGGTGCCGGTGACCGAAGGGATCTCCAGGTGGATTTCGGCCCCGTGCAGGCGCCGGGCGGATGCCTCCACATAGCCCTGGCTTAAGTTGATCTTCACCCCCATGGCCTCCAGGCCTCTTAAGTGAAGGTT
>JAUXZG010000074.1 GCA_030694005.1 Desulfobaccales bacterium
GGGGGCCAGGGGTCGCAGACCCCTGCCCCCTCCCCCAAACCCCCACCCCCAACCCCATAAGGGTTTTATTAGGCCGGGGAAGTCGGGGCCACCGGCCCCGCCTTCTCCGGCCCACTTAAACGGGTTGGGAGGGGGGCTTGGGGGGAGATTGTAAGAGAACCTTAACTCCCTGGCCCTCCCCCCACTTACCCTCCTCTTCAATCAGCCTAAACAAAGTCCGGCCTTTGTGGAGGGTTTCGTCGTATTCTTCTTCTTCCTGGGAGTCATAGACCACGCCGCCCCCCACGGCAAAATGGGCTTCACCCTTAGAAATGATGGCGGTGCGGATGGCCACATTAAGGTCCAGGTTGCGGTGGCACCCCAGATAGCCGATGGCACCGCAATAGACATGGCGCACCTGGGGTTCCAGTTCGTCAATGATCTCCATGGCGCGGATCTTGGGACAGCCGGTAATGGAGCCCCCGGGGAAGGTGGCCCTGAGGATGTCCACATGGCTGGTGTCCGGCCTCACCTTGCCGGTAACAATAGACACCAGATGGTAAACATTCTGGTAGGCCTCCAGGCGCTTGTGCTCCTTCACCTTGACGGTGCGCGCCTTGCAGACCTTACCCAGGTCGTTTCTAAGCAGGTCCACGATCATGGAGAGTTCCGCGTCATCTTTGGGGCTTAAGGCCAGTTCCTGGCGCAAAGCCGCGTCCTCTTCGGGTGTGCGTCCCCGGGGGCGCGTCCCTTTGATGGGCCGGGTCTCCAGGTAATCCCCCTGGCGATAGAGAAAACGCTCCATGGAGGTGGACAGCACCAGAAAATCCCGGCAATTAAGGTAGGCGTAAAAGGGCGCCGGGTTCAGAGCAAAAAGACGCCTGAACAGGTTGTACGCCTCTCCCTGCAAAGGGAAGGAAAAGCGTTGGGCCAGATTCACCTGATAGACGTCGCCCTGACGGATGTAGTCCCGGATGCGCCTGATGGCCTGTAAGTACGCCGGGCGAGTAAAGTTGCTCTTAAGCGCCCCCACCAGATAAGTCCCCAGGGTATTGTCCCCCGGCCACATCCCTTCTTCCCCAGCTTGAAGCCGGCCAGAACCATCCTCATAAATAACCCTTAGGGCCCAGAATTTATTCTCCCCCCGGTCATGCACCAGCAGGCGCCGGGGGAAAGTTAGGACCATTTCCGGCAACCTTAGATCGTCCACCGCGGTGGTGGGCAGGCGCTCCAGGTGGTTTTTCAGGTCGTAAGCAAAAAAACCCATACCGCCGGCGCTGAAGGGATGGAGGGGGGATGCACCAGGCAACTCCAGGGACCCCAACAACTCCTCCAGCACTCCAAAGGGGTCGGCCTGGTATTCCTTTTCCCCGGTCGGTCCCTTAAGCAAAACCCTTCGCCCCTTGGCCGTCAGGACCAGAAAAGGGTCCCAGCCCATCAAAGAATAGCCGGCGCAGTCCAGCTCCCCTCCGCTCAACAGCAACATGGCATAAGGCTGATGACGCCGGGGCTGAAAAAGGTCCGCCAAATCCCTCACCCCGGCCGGGGGGAAATAAGGAGCTACCTGTATATCCACAATGCGCCCGAACACCGTACCTCCGTCAGGGACTTAGGATGATTTGAGGGGAGGACTGGGGGAGCGCAGCTCCCCCACCCTCCCCTCAAGCTCCCCTCCCAACCCCCTTTAAGTGGCCGCAGTAGGCGGGGCCAAAGGCCCTGCCTACTGCGGCCAAAAAACTTATGGGATTGGGGGTGGGGGCGTGGGGGAGTTTTTTGTAAGGGTAAGGGCCCACCGCCCCTTTGCCCCCTCCCCCACCCTCAATCCCTCCCCCAAACTCAAGAAGTTAGCCGCCAGTTGATGGCCGTGGCTGGTGAGGAAGGATTCCGGGTGGAACTGCACCCCGTGCAGGGGGAAGTTGCGGTGGCTGAGGCCCATGACCACCCCGTCCGCGGTCCAGGCGGTGACCTCCAGGTCCGGGGAGTTGGGAACCGCCATCAAGGAATGGTAGCGGGCGGCCCCGAAGGGGGAGGGCAGGCCCTGAAAAATGCCCCGGCCATTATGGAACACCTGCTGGCGTTTGCCGTGCACCGGCACCGGGGCCTGGCTGGTGGCGCCGCCAAAGACCTCGTTGATGGCCTGGTGGCCCAGGCACACCCCCAGGATGGGAATCTGCTGATAAAAATGGGCGATGACCGCCTTGCTGATGCCCGCCTGGGCCGGGGCCTTGGGGCCGGGGGAAATGCAGAGCCACCTGGGTTTTAAGGCAGCAATTTCCTCCAGGTTGACGGCGTCGTGGCGGAAGACCAGAACCTCCAAGTCGAACTCATAAAAAAGCTGCACCAGGTTATAGGTGAAGGAGTCATAGTTGTCGATCATCACCAGCCGCATTTCCGCCCCCCCATAAAAAAAGCCACCCAGGGAGTCTGGGTGGCTTTCGCCTGTCATAACTCAAGATTTTTTATAATCACGCTTTTATCAAGATGTCAAGTTTTTTGCCCGATTCCAGGTCTGTAAAAATTCACCGGGAGCCTGGCGTCTTACCCTCTTCTGGGTTGTTAAGATAATAGGTGAATCTGCTGCCAGGCTTTGCATATAATATATCTGCCTATTTTATTCTGACTGAGGCGGATCTTAGCCAAGGAGGCGAGGTAATATGAAGCCCTGGTATGGTCGTGGCTTGGCAGTCGTTCTGATGGTAGGGGCGTTGGCCCCGGGGCTCATGAATAGCCCGGCGGCGGCCAGGCCCGATGCGGTTTCAGCCCAACCAACGGCTGCTCCCCAGGCAGACCAGGCCGCTAAGCCCATGGTCGCCACTGACAAAGAGGGCGCGGTCCAGTTAAATAAGGAAGGGCTCAAGGCCTATCAAGCCGGTAATATGGAGGAGGCCAAGGATCTTTTTCTGAAGGCCGTGAAGGCCGACCCCGGCAACGCCAAATTCTGGACCAACCTGGGACTGGCCTTGCGCCAGCTGGATCGGACCCGGGAGGCGGTGGCTGCCTATAGCCGGGCCAACCAGGCCCAGCCTGACTATGCCCTGCCTTATAAGAATCTGGGGGTCGCCCTGGAGAAACTTGGAGATAAAGACGGAGCCGTAGAGGCTTACCTGAAATACTTTGAACTGGCTCCCGAGGCGCCGGACGCCGCCGCTGTCAAGGCGTGGGCCGAAAATCTGATAAAGTGAGTTGGGGGGAGGGCCAGGGGCCTGAGGC
The DNA here is from genome assembly GCA_030694005.1 of Desulfobaccales bacterium. Taxonomy (GTDB): domain Bacteria; phylum Desulfobacterota; class Desulfobaccia; order Desulfobaccales; family 0-14-0-80-60-11; genus JAUXZG01. The sequence goes on from JAUXZG010000074.1 coordinate 3,190, forward strand.
CCCCGCCCTCCCCCCAGGCCCCCCTCCCAACCCGCATAGGGTTTGAGGTGAGAGTCGGGGCCTTTGATCCCGACCTCACCTCAAAAATAAACCCATAAGGGTTGGGGGTGGGGGTTTGGGGGAGTTTTTTTGAGGGTAAGGGCCCACCGGCCCTTAGCCCCCTCCCCCAAGCACTTAAACCTTATCCCCCACGACGCCGACGGATAAAGTAAAGGGTGCCGAAGGCGTTGGGTTCCACCCGGTGAGTCAAACCGTTGTAGTGCTCGACCCACCCTTCCTCATAATCTTCCTCGGGGGCCAGGCTTAAGACCTGTTCCATGTCACCCTCACAGGCCATGAGCATGGCTTGCAGCAGCACCGCCCCGCCGTTTCTGGCCGTAGGATCATGGGCAAAGGCGGCCCCGCAGGCGCAGAAGGCTCCGGCAAAATCATACCAGAGGCCATTTTCCACTTCTTTCGGCGGAGGTACTTCAGCCCGGCAAAAGGGACAGCGCGCCGGCAAAATGCGGTCGCGAAATAATTTCGACATCTAAAAACCTCTTGTTTATTTTACCGGGCCAGTGGTCATAAGCCCCGGCATACTCCCCCATAGTGGAGTAATTGGATCTCAAGGGGATTGAAAGGGAACCTCAGGCCCCTGGCCCTCCCCGCTTAAATTTTATTATCGCCGATTTTACCGAAGGCGGCAATGAGTCTCCCCTTCCTATTGACACCGTGCCCTGGGAACCTTAAATTTTGGTTAGCCGAAAGCAAGCTGAAAGCGAAAGGAGAAAAACCTATGGCGGATAAAGTCATAACCTTTACGGATCAAGAGCAGATGCAGGTTGAAAGCATCGTCATTGACAAGGATGGGATGGAAGCCTTGAGATTTTTAGCTGGCCTGCTGGACCGCCTCAAAGGCCACGGTAGCCATGCCTGCGGCCCCAAGCCGGCCTAGAGGCCTTGAGGGACGCAGTTGATAAAACTGGAATCGGTAAAAATATCCTCGTTTAACCTTAGCGATTAAGGAGAAGCATAAATGGCTGACAAGCAGATCGGTTTTTCGGCTCAGGACCAGCAAGAGATTGAGGCCATCGTCATCGACAAGGACAAGGACGAAGCAGTTAAGTACCTGGCTAAACTGGTGGAGCGCCTAAAGGGACATGCCGGCCACGTCTGCGGCACCGGCCCGATAAAATAATTTTTTTTAGCGACTCTTCGAGGGAGTAATGGACCGGCTGGCCCTGGTAGCCGATACGCATGCCTATCAGGCCGGCCTTTCTGGGTTGCTGGAGTTTTTTCAGCGCCAGGGCTTGCGCCACCTGGCCTGTCTGGGGGACTGCCAGCCAGAGCCTTTCCGGCCCTGGCTGGAAATGGACTCCAGCCACCGGCTCTACTGGATCTTTGATGTTTATGGTCCGGAAATGCCGGAGGCCACCTTAAGCGGCGTGGCCCTGGGGCTTAATGAACGGGTATTCCTGGCCCACACCCGGGCTATTTTGTGGACCCATTTTAAGGATCAGATGCAGGCCTATCAACAAGGGCGGCCGGCCTGCCGCCCCCCTTTGCTTCTGTGTCACGGCCACACCCATGTCCCCAGTGTCAGCCGCTTCAGCCCTCCCTATAACCGCCTCCTGTATATCAAT
>JAUXZG010000075.1 GCA_030694005.1 Desulfobaccales bacterium
TGAGGTATATGACCGCCGGGAGGCCATCACGCCCCGGTACGCCAGCCAGGCCGGCCTCAAGGTCATGGAGATTTTAAAGAACCTGCCTCTCACCAACTGCAAAGTTTGCGGCTACAACACCTGCATGGCCTACGCCGCGGCGCTGCGGGAAGGGGAGACCACCCCCCAAAACTGCCCGCCTCTGTGGGAAGAAAAATACCAGGCCAAGCGCGACCAGCTCCTGGCCTACCTAAACAGCTTCGGCTGGCGGGCCCTGGATGAATGGTAAGGAATGTGGCAAGATGATTGTGGGGGAGGGGGCTAAGGGCCGCAGGCCCTTACCCCCTCCCCCACCCCCCTCCCCCAATCCCTTAAGTTTGAATTATCAGGGGAAGGCAGGGCCTCTGGCCCTGCCTTCCCCTGATAACATAAGCGGGTTGGGAGGGGGGCTTGGGGGGAGGGCAGGGACCTCCGGTCCCTGTTCTTCCCCCCAAAACTCGCCCTTCCCCGCCCCCCCCGCAAAAATGCTTGCTTTCCTAAGCAAATTACAGTAATAAAAGAATGTTATTTCTCAGGTGGGAGGGAATTTCCCCATATAAGGAGCGCGTTCACAGGGTAACCGGTTCAATTTAAAAACAAAACAGGGTAAAGGAGGCGGTCCCGGCCCGGGACCCAGGCGGTTTCGGGAACCTTGGGGTTGCGCCTAATTTTTTTGGTAACCTCGGAACTACAACATCAGCTCACCTCCTTTTTCTCCCTTTACCAAAAGCCTCCTCCGGCCCCCAGAACCCCTGATTCTCAACCTATGGCAGCCAACGCCCCATTTACCTCCCTCATCTTGCCGCACCTTAACCGGCTGACCCCTTACCAGGCCGGCAAACCCCTGGAGGAACTGGCCCGGGAGTTGGGGCTCACCGACGCCATCAAGCTGGCCTCCAACGAAAACCCGCTGGGCCCATCTCCCAAGGCTCTTAGGGCTATTGAGGAAAACCTTGGCGACCTGCACCGCTATCCCGACAGCCACGCTTATTACCTCAAGGAGGACTTAAGTCGTCACCTGGGGGTTTTCCCCAGCCAGTTGCTCCTGGGTAATGGCTCTGATGAGGTTCTGGACCTGTTGGTCCGGGCCCTGGTGCCCCCTGGCGGCGAGGTGCTCAGCACCACTCACACCTTTTTGATGTACGGTTCACTCACCCAGGCCGTAGGTGGGGTATTTCGCCCGGTGCCCTTGAAGGAAATGCGGGTTGACCTCAGGGCCGTGGCCCGGGCCGTCACTGGCCAAACCCGGCTCATCCTCTTGAACAACCCCAACAATCCCACCGGCACCGTTTTTTACCGGGAGGAATGGGAGGATTTTCTGGCGGCCGTGCCCACCACCGTCACGGTGGTGTTGGACGAGGCCTACCTTGACTTTACCGATGACCCCCGGGTGCCCCAGGGTCTGGACTACCTGGCTGAGGACCGCCCCCTGGTGGGGCTGCGGACTTTTTCCAAGGCCTATGGTCTGGCCGGCCTGCGCATCGGGTATGGCTACGGCCCCAGCGAATTGATGGGCTACTTGAACAGCCTGCGGATGCCTTTCAATGTCAACCGCCTGGCGCAAGTGGCGGCCCGGGCGGCCCTCACCGACACCGAGTTTCTGGCCCGCACCCGGGAAGTGGTGCGGACGGGCCGGACCTTTATCTGTGAAGAGTTAAAACGCCTAGGGCTTGAGTTTGTCCCCACCCAGGCCAATTTTATTCTCATCCGCATGCCGGGGCCGGGCCAGGAAGTTTATCAGGCCATGCTGCGGGAAGGCGTCATCATCCGGGCTATGGATAGTTATGGTTTTCCTGACTACATCCGGGTCAATGTGGGGCTGCCGGAAGAAAACCGTCGTTTTCTCAAGACCTTATCCAAGATCCTGGGGTTGAGCCACTGAGTGGGGGCGCGCGCCGTCATTACCATCGACGGCCCCGCCGGGGCCGGCAAAAGCACGGTGGCACGGCTTCTGGCCCGCTCCCTGGGTTATCTTTATTTAGACAGCGGCGCCCTCTACCGCGCCGTGGCCTGGCAGGCGTCCCGCCTGGGTCTGGACCTGGGCGACCCCCGGGCCCTGAGCAGTTTTCTGGCAGAGTTTAAGCCGGAGGTGACCTCGGATAAAGAGGGTTTTCACCTCTGGGTCAACGGGCAGGAAATCTCTAAAGAGCTCAGGACTCCCCAGGTGAGCCGGGCAGCCTCCCGGGTGGCGGTGCTGCCCCGGGTGCGCCGCTGGGTCAAGGAGAGGCTGCGCCATCTGGCCCGAGCCGGCGGGGTGGTGGCCGAAGGCCGGGATCAAGGCACTGTGGTCTTCCCCGAGGCAGAGTACAAATTTTTCCTGGATGCCGCCCTACCCACCCGGGCCGCCCGGCGGCGCCAGGATTGGCAGGGGGCCGACTCCCCGCCCCTGATGGAAAACATTATGGCTGAGGTGGCGGCCCGGGATCGGCAGGATGAGACCCGGGCCGAAGCACCGTTAGCCATACCCCAAGGTGCTATCTTTATTGATACCACCGACTTGAGCATCGAAGAAGTAGTAGGGCAATGTCTGGCCAGGATCAGGGCATCTTAAGGACCCCGGCCAGTTGGCAAATAAACCAAGTAAACCTGTTTAAGGGGGACAACTTTACATGGACGGTATGGAAAAGACAGAACTGACCAACCACACCCCGCCGGGGGAAACCGAAACCCGGCCCCAACCGGAGGAGGCTGCCGCCGAGGCTCCAGCCGAGGCTCCAGCCGAGGCTGCCGCTGAGGCTGCCGCTGAGGCTGCCTCTGAGGGTCCCGCCGAGGCTGCCGCTGAGGCTGCCGCTGAGGCTGCCTCTGAGGGTCCCGTCGAGGCTGCCGCCGAGGCTCCAGCCGAGGTCGCCGCTGAGGCTGCCGTAGAGGCTGCCGTAGAGGCTGCCGTAGAGGGTCCCGTCGAGGCAGAGCTGACTTCGGAAGAGTCCGATGAGACGATGACCGAACTCTACGAAGAAAGCCTAAAGCGCGTTCAGGAAGGGGAAGTAGTCAAGGGCCGCATCGTCTCCATCACCAAAGACTTTGTCATGGTGGACATCGGCTACAAATCCGAAGGCCAAATCCCCATCCATGAATTCACCACCCCGGAGGGAGAGATCACCGCCCAGGTCGGGGATCAGGTGGAAGCCTTGCTGGAAAGCCGGGAGGATGAAGAAGGCGCGCTCATGCTTTCCAAAAATAAAGCCTCGAAGATCAAGGTGTGGGAAGAGGTCAGTTACGCCTACCACCACGACGGGGTGGTGACGGGCACCGTGGTGGCCAAGGTCAAGGGGGGCCTCTCCGTGGACCTGGGCGGCATCGTCGCCTTCCTGCCCGGCTCCCAGGTGGATCTGGCTCCCATGCGCCATACCGACCATCTCATTGGGCAGAGCTACACCTTCAAGGTCCTGAAATTCAACCGCAAACGGCGCAATGTGGTGCTGTCCCGACGGTCCCTGCTGGAGAAGGTCAAGACTGAAGCCAAGGCCACCCTGTTGGCCACCCTGGAAGAGGGTAAGGAGCTGGAAGGGGTGGTGAAAAATATCACTGATTACGGCATCTTTGTGGATCTGGGGGGTCTGGATGGCTTGCTCCACATCACCGACCTCTCTTATGGTCGGGTGCGCCACCCGGCGGACCTTTTTAAGGTGGGAGACCCCATCACCGTCAAGGTCCTGAGCTTTGATCGGGAAAAAGAGCGCATCTCCCTGGGACTGAAACAGCTCACCCCGGACCCCTGGACCACGGTGGAGGAAAAATATGCCCTGGGCTCCCATGTCACCGGCCGGGTGGTGTCTCTCACGGATTACGGGTCCTTTGTGGAGCTGGAGCCCGGGGTGGAGGGCTTGATTCACATCTCCGAGATGTCCTGGACCCGCAAGATTCGCCACCCCTCCCAGGTGCTATCCGTGAACGATATGGTGGAGGCCACCGTCCTGGAGATAGAGCCCCAGCGGAAACGTATTTCCTTGAGCCTCAAACAGATGGAACCCAACCCCTGGGAGGTCATCGGCGAGAAGTACCCGGTGGGCTCGGTGATTGAAGGCAAAATCAAAAACATCACCGACTTCGGGATCTTTATCGGCATCGACGAAGGCATCGACGGCCTGGTGCACATCTCCGACATTTCCTGGACCAAGCGCTTCAAACACCCTTCCGAGCTGTACAAAAAGGGCCAGGTGGTGCAGGCCAAAGTGCTGTTCATCGATAAGGACAACGAGCGTTTTTCGCTCAGCATCAAAGACCTGGCCGACAACCCCTGGCAGACCATCGACGAGCGTTATCCGGTAAATTCCACCGTGTCCGGCTCTATCACCAACATCACCGATTTCGGCCTGTTTGTGGAAGTGGATGAAGGCATCGAGGGCCTGATCCATATCTCCGAATTGGGGCGGGACAAGCAAAAGATGGCCTCTTTAAAGGTGGGCGACCCCATCAAGGCCAAGGTGATCCACAGTTCCTCCACGGAACGCCGCATCGGCCTGAGCGTGCGCCGCCTGGAGGCGGAAGAGGAGCAGACCCACTATCGGGATTACCTCCACTCCCGCCAGGAAGCCACTTCCAATTTAGGGGAAATCTTGCGGGAGACCCTGGAAGAAAGCGAACTGCGTAAGCAAAACAAGAATAATAACAACGGTTAGCCCCTGGCGGCCCAAAGGGGCTATTTAGCTTTTCCCAACGGCCTCTATGGCCAACCTAAGGTCCCCCTTTAGAAAAGGGGGGAATTTTTCAACATTATTTAACATTCGCTAATTTTTATAACCAAGGGCAAAGTTGCCATGCCGCGACATCCTCTGTGGAACGCCATCCTAGTGACGGCCGTGATAGTCATCTTTTTTGTGGGCCTCACCGTCGCCGCCCTTTCCTGGCTGAACAAAGGCACCTTTGGGGGGCTGAAGGAGAAGGTGGGCGTGGTGGAGGTCAAGGGTTTGATCGCCGACTCCCGCCCAATCCTGAAGCAGCTGGACCGGTTCGCTCAGGACCGGCGCATCAAGGCCATCGTCCTTCGGGTCAACTCCCCGGGGGGCGCGGTGGGCCCTTCCCAGGAGATCCTTAGGGAGGTGGAAAAGATCCGCCCGAAGAAAAAGGTGGTGGCCTCCTTAGGGACCCTGGCAGCCTCCGGGGGTTATTATGTGGCCTGCGGGGCCGACCTCATCATGGCCAACCCCGGCACCGCCACCGGCAGCATCGGCGTCATCATGCAGTTCACCAATGTGGAGCAGCTCACCAAAAAGCTGGGGTTGAACTTTTTCGCCCTGAAGGCCGGCCGCTACAAGGACGTGGGCTCCCCTTTCCGCCCCATGACCAAGGAAGAGGCGGCCTACATGCAGCACCTGCTGGATAACATCTACCAGCAGTTCGTCAGAGATGTGGCCCGCAACCGCAAGCTGTCCCCGGAAAAGGTTAAGGCCCTGGCGGAAGGCAAGATCTACACCGGCGAGGAGGCCAAGCAATTGGGCCTGGTGGATGAGTTCGGCAACCTGCCCGACGCCATTGAGAAGGCCGGCCGCCTGGGCGGCATCAAAGGCAAGGTGGAAGCCGTTTACCCCGAAAAAGAAGGCTTTTCCTTGCTGCGCTTCTTACTCGGCCAGGAGACCGAAGAAACCCTCAGCAACCTGGCGCTGCCCTACCCCGAACCCGCGTTTTTGCCCCCCTGGTTTCGATAGAGAATTCGCCACAGAGGTAAAGATTGTAGGGTGGGCACGGCCCACCATTTATCTGCCGCAGCCCAAAAAAAGGTGGGCCGTGCCCACCCTAAATTTTCTTCCCGTATAGGGGGTTGGGAGGGGAGTTTGAGGGGAGATTGTAAGTGGATCCACTGCTCCCCCGGCCCTCCCCTCAACTCACTCATCCCCCCCACAGGCGAAGCCGCTCACGTCCCCTTTGCCTTCCCGGATGACCTCCGGGGCGTCGTCGATCAAGGAAATGACGCTGGAGGGCGCGGGTAAAATAATCCCGGCGTCGATTATTAGGGAGAGGTGCGGTTTGAACTTCTCGGCGATCTCATAGGGGTCGCTCTCCACCGGCGAATCGGGCAAAGAGGCGCTGGTGCTGATGATGGGGTGGCCAAGTAAGCCCACCAACCCCAGGGCGATGGGGTGGTCCGGCACCCGGATGCCCACGGTGTGCCGCCTAGTCTGCAAGATCTTGGGCACCGCCCGAGAGGCCTCCAGGACAAAGGTATAGGGGCCGGGCAGCAGGCGTTTCATGGTCTTGTAGGCAAAATTGCCCACCTGGGCATATTCGCTGATGTTTTTCAAGTCGGCGCAGATGAAGCTGAAGGGTTTATTCAGGGGGCGGCGCTTGAGCTGGTAAATCCTGGCAATCCCCTTGGTGTTGTAAAGGTCGCAGCCCACCGCGTAACAGGTGTCGGTGGGATAGGCGATGAGGCCGCCGTTTTTAAGCACCTCCACCGCCTGGCGCAGCAGGCGTTCCTGGGGATTTTGCGGGTTGATTTTCAGAATCATGGTTACCTTTCTTTTGGGTTTCGGTTTTCATTTTTTATATGGGGTGACAAGAATGGAACTTGTGTTTAGTAAACAAAAATTAGCCTAGATGACGAAAAGCTAACAATTCCCCCCTTTAAGAAAGGGGGACTTTAGGTTTTTCAATAGGTTGTCTTATTCCTCCCTCCCCCGAGCAACTCAGCCTATCATGGCCAGGGAGTCGGGGCCAGCGGCCCCGACTTCTCCGGCTAAGATCTATAATTATGGGATTGGGGGTAGGGGTTTGGGGGAGTTTTTTGTAAGAGTAAGGGCCCACTGGCCCTTAGCCCCCTCCCCCAAACTCTTACCCGCCCCGCTTCACTCCCGGCGCTTGCCCTTGCCGGGTTTGGCCTGGCTTTTGGTCTTCTTGCCTTTGCCTTTGGCGGCTTTAGGCGGCTGGGCCGCAGCCCTGGCGCCTTCCGCCACGCCGGCCTTGGCCCACTGGCCCTCCACCTGATCCTTGAGCCAGTGCGAATCCCACCACTCTAAGGGGTCCACGAATTCTCCCTGGATTATCATGGAGAAGTGCAGATGGTCACCCCCGGCCAGGCCGGTAGTGCCGGTGCGCCCTAAAGTGGCGCCCTTTCCTACCTGCTCTCCGGGCTTCACCTCGATTTGGCTCAGGTGGCTGTACATGGAAAAGACCCCCAGGCCGTGGTCCAGGATCACCGTCTGCCCATAGATTCCCAGGGGTTCCGCCATCACCACTTCCCCGTGGTTGGCCGCGGGCACCGGGTTGTGTTCTAAAGAGGCCAGGTCCTCTCCCAGGTGAACCTGCTGGTCCACTTGGCGGCCCTGATAAAAATAGGTCCGCCGGTCGCCGAAACGGGCCATGGGCTTGCCTAAGAAACGCTGAAAAGCCCCGGCCCACAAGGGCTTAGGCTGGCTGGTGGCGCAGACCTGGCGCACCTTCTCATGATTGGCCCGTCGCATTTCCCGGTTGACTTCCAGAAAGGCTGCCAGGGGATCCGCGGGATTGGGCCCAGGAAAGTCCGCGGCCACCTTGCGCAAAAAGCCCTCCGACAGGTTCAGGCGATCCTGCCGCCAGCGCCTCGGTTTCACCTTCAGGGGGACCAGCAGCCGCGCCTCCTCTCCCACGGCCGGCCGGGCCACCAGTTCCACCTGGTCAGGCCCGGATGATTCCCGGGGCACTGGGAAGAGGACCTGATATTCATCACTGGCGCCTTTGGGGTTGGGATAGGCGACATAAAAATGGCCGCCGATCATCACCCCGCTTTCTTTCGCCGGCTTGTTGAGCTTGTAAAGGATGAGGCCGGTGCCCCCGTGGTGTAGCAAATGGTTCACTGACAAAAAGGTAAGGTTCAGGGGCACCAGATGGACGTCAACTTCCCGGGTCAGGCTGGCCAGGCGGCCCCGAAAATGGTTTCTCCAAGACTGGTCATGCGCGGTGACCACCAACGTAGCTTTACCTTCCTTAAGGTCCAGGGCCTTAGCGTCCACCATCACGGGAATCTCCACTTTGGTAAACCTGGAACCTTTGGCGCCCCAAAAACCCGTAGAAGGAAAGGTGCGGGCCAGCACCTCTTTTTCCTGGTCCCCCTGTTTGACAACCACCCGGATGTCCCTGACGCCGCTGTCGTTGTCTCCCGCCTCGATGATGAACCCAGTCCTGGGCCCTAAAACATTTACCTCGGGTTTCATGGCGATCCAGGGGTCATACCAATCCAGACTGCCAAAAATAAACCACAGGACCACCGCCACCAGGGCGCCCCTAAGCAGGTTTATCAGCAACCTGCCGGTCTGCTTTTCCAGGCCCTGCTTATTTAGCTTTAACTTGAACTTGAACTTTCGCATGGAGTTATATTAACAATTATGACCTTCCGGAGCAAGAAAGGTTAGGGAAGGAGGTGTGCCCCGGCTTGCCTTCGCCCCCGGCTCAACTTATCTTAGTTAGTAGTTGTGGGGGGAGGGCCAGGGGCTTAATAAAGCAGTCAGCATTCAGCTATCAGCCTTCAGCCTGAAAAAATACCTTTGGTTTCCAATAAGAAGCTCCACCGGTAATTTTGGCCGGCAGGTCTAACTCTTTGTTATTACTGAAAGCTGAAAGCTGAGGGCTGAAAGCTTACTCATTAGCTTCCTCCCCCAAATCAATCTTAGGAGAAATTTCATATGTCATCGCCACCGGCAGAGGTCACCCTGACCCTGGGGGGCATGCATTGTGCGGCTTGCGTGGCCCGGGTGGGACGCACCTTGAAAGCGGTGCCCGGGGTGGAACAGGCTACGGTGAACCTGGCCACCCGGCAGGCCAAGGTCAAATACGACGCCCAACAGGCCACGGTGGAGGTTTTGAAAACCGCGCTTAAGGAGGCCGGCTACGAAGTAGAAGATTGGTATCAGGAAGAACGGCGCCCGCCTCCTTCTCCGGAGATAGAGGCCCGCAAATTGAAGCTGCGGTTTCTCCTGGCCCTGGGTTTAAGCCTGCCCGTCTTCTTGGGGTCCATGATTCACCCCCTGCCGGAATGGCTGGGGGTGGGCCATAAGTTCTGGTTACTCCTGCTCCTGGTCTTAACCACCCCGGTGTTATTCTATTCCGGCGCGCCTTTCTTCGCGGGAGCCCTCAACGCCGCCCGCCACGGCGCCACCAACATGGACACCCTGGTGGCCCTGGGCACCAGCGCGGCCTACGGCTATTCCGCCTGGGTGACCTTTTTACCGGAAACTGTGTCCCCGGCTGGCCAGGCCACCGGGGTCTATTTCGACACCACCGCGATGATCATTACCTTCATCATCCTGGGCCGTTGGCTGGAGGCCCGCTCCCGGGGTAGGGCCTCGGAGGCCATCCGCCGCCTCTTCGCCCTGGCCCCCCCCAGCGCCCGGGTGCGCCGGGACGGCCAGGAACAGGAAGTGCCCCTGGAACAGGTAGTGGTGGGCGACTTGGTGCTGGTGCGCCCCGGGGAGAAGATCCCCGTGGACGGGGTGGTGGTGGAAGGGGCCTCCAGTGTGGATGAATCCATGCTCACCGGCGAGAGCCTGCCGGTGGCCAAAGAGCCGGGGGCTGAGGTCTGGGGCGCTACCCTCAACCAGCGGGGCTTCCTGGTGTTTCAGGCCACCCGGGTGGGCCGGGATATGGTGCTGTCGCAAATCATCCGGCTGGTGGAAGAGGCCCAGACCAGCAAGGCCCCCATTGAACGCCTGGTGGATCGAGTGGCGGGTATCTTTGTGCCCGTAGTCATGGGCATCGCGGCACTCACCTTCGTAGCCTGGCTCTATTGGGGGCCGCCTCCGGCCCTCACCCGGGCCCTGGTGAGCATGGTGGCGGTGCTCATCATCGCCTGCCCCTGCGCCCTGGGCCTGGCCACTCCCACCGCGGTGATGGTCGGCTCTGGCCGGGGCGCGGAACTGGGCATCCTCATGCGGGGCGGCGAACCTCTAGAGCGGGCTTATCGCCTCACCACTGTGGTCTTCGACAAGACCGGCACCCTCACCCGGGGACGGCCCCAGGTGACTGACATTCAGGCCTTAACCGACTGGCCAGAGGATAAATTATTGGCCTGGGCCGCAGCCCTGGAAGAAAAATCGGAACACCCTCTGGCGGAGGCCATTACCCGAGCCGCCGCCCAGCAAGCGCTGGCTCTGCCCCAGGTGGAGGAATTTCAGGCGGCCCCGGGCCTGGGCGTCACCGCCCGCATCGACGGCCGGGAAGTGCTCCTGGGGAATCTTTCCTTGCTGGCTCAGAAGAACCTCCCGATTCAGGAACTGGCGAGCCACCAGACCCGGCTGGCCCAGGAGGGCAAGACCACCGTTTTTCTGGTGGTGTCCGGCACCCCGGTGGGGCTGCTGGCCGCGGCGGACACCTTGAAACCCGGGGCCCCCAAAACCGTGGCCGCCCTTAAAAAGATGGGCCTGGAAGTTCTGCTCTTAAGCGGCGACAACCGGCTGGCCGTGACCGCGGTGGCCCAGACCGTCGGCATTGACCAAGTGCTGGCGGAAGTGCTGCCCAGGGACAAGGCCAACAAAGTGAAGGCACTGCAAGAGGCCGGAGAAATCGTGGCCATGGTGGGCGACGGCATCAACGACGCCCCGGCCCTGGCCCAGGCCGATGTGGGCATCGCTCTGGGCACCGGCGCGGACGTGGCCCTCGAGGCCGCAGACCTCACCCTGATCCGGGATGAGTTGACCCTCATCCCCCAGGCCATCCATTTGTCCCGACAGATGATGCGCATCATCCGCCAGAACCTGTTCTGGGCCTTCTGCTACAATGTAATAGCCCTGCCGGCCGCGGCCCTGGGACTCCTCAATCCAGCCATCGCCGCGGCCGCCATGGCCCTGTCCTCCGTCAGCGTGGTCACCAACTCCCTGCGCTTGCGCCGGTTTGGGAGGTGAGGAGGGAGATGTGTGGGGGGAGGGGGTAAGGGCCATCGGCCCTTAGCCCCCTCCTCCAAATCTCCCTCCTACACTTACCAGGTTTGAACCCCCTGGTAGGCCATATAGAGGCCCGCCAAAACGAGCAGTCCCCCCGCGGCCTTTTGCAGTGACAGGCTCACCTTAGCCCCTCTGGATTGAAGAAAATTCTCGATCAACCCGGTAAAGGTGCCGGCCAGGATGATCAGGGTGCCCTGGCCCAGGGCGTAGGCGAACAGCAGTGAACTGCCGTAGGCTACGTGGCCCTGAACCGCGGCCAGGGTGAGGATCACCGCCAGCACCGGAGAGGCGCACGGGGACAGCACCGTGCCGAAGAGCATCCCCAGGATTAGCGCCCCCCACAGGCCGGTGCGTTGGGGCAGGAACTTTTGCGAGGTCTCCAGTTTCAGGTTGATGAGGCCGGTAAGATGCAGACCCATGGTGATAAGGACCAGGGCCAGGATGAAATACCATACCGGGCCCGTCATCCCGAACATGGTGCCCATGAGGGCCGCCAACGCCCCCAGGGCCGACATCACCAGGGCCAGGCCCAACACAAAGGTCAGGGAGTAAATAAAGGCCTGTTTCTGGTTGCCTCCGGCATAGCCGCCCACAAAGCCGATGACCAAAGGGATGCTGGCCAGGATGCAGGGGCTGCAGGTGGCCAACATACCGCCCAGATAAGAGGCCCCATAGGCCAGGATGGGGCGGTTTTGCATGACCCCTCCCAGAGTTTCCGCTAATCCCATCAAGTTCCCCCTCATTCCTTGATGAATTTCAGGCCCCGCAACTTCTTAATCACCTCTTCCCTGGACAAGGGGCCGATATGCCGGTCCACCTCTTGGCCGGCGGCATCCAAAAATATCTGGGTGGGGATCAGCATGATTTTGTATTGCTTAAAAAGCTCATCTTCCTTGCCGGCATAAACCAGGCGCACTTCCAGGTGCTCGCCATAGCGCCCCCGGATTTCGGCCATGATCTGCTCCATCTCTTTGCAGGAGAAGCAGTAGCCGGCGCCGAACTCATATAGGGCCGGCCGGGCCTTGGGGGCGCCTTGGCTCTGGCCCCAGGCCGGGGAAGCAAGCCAGCCCCCCGGGGCAGTGAGCAGCAGGCAGAACAGGATTACCAAGAATCGGGAAGAAAATATCACCAAGTCTCTCCTTGTTGTCAGCAGTGAATTCCTCATGTACTTCCTTGCCAGAATCAGCGTACGTGGTTGAATGGGAGTAATTCCCCCCTTTTCTAAAGGGGGGTAAGGGGGGATTTCAAAATCCCCCTAAATCCCCCTTTAAGAAAGGGGGACTATAAGTCTGCCGGGTAATGGTCGTACCCTTCTTAAGACGCTGACTTTGGCAACTGAGTATTAGTCAGGAAGTGAAGTACTTCTCCTTAATTTTCAACGCCACGGTCACCAGGCTGATGAGCACCGGCACCTCCACCAGAGGGCCGATGACCGCCGCGAAGGCTTCGCCGGAATGGATACCGAACACGGCTACGGCCACGGCGATGGCCAGCTCGAAGTTATTGCTGGCGGCGGTAAAGGCAAGGGTGGTGGAGATGCGGTATCCGGCGCCCACCTTGGCCGACATATAAAAAGTAAGAAAAAACATGACCACAAAATAGATCGCCAGAGGCACCGCCACCCGCACCACATCGAAAGGCAGGGACACGATGTATTCGCCCTTCAGAGAGAACATGACGACAATAGTGAAAAGCAGGGCGATGAGGGTGATGGGGCTGATCTTGGGGATAAACCGCTCTTCGTACCACTGCCGCCCCCGCCGCTTGATCAGGAAAAATCTGGTTAACATGCCGCCGAAAAAGGGAATCCCTAAATAGATCAGGACGCTTTCGGCGATATCCAGGATGGAGACCTTGACCTGAAGCCCTTCGGCGATCCCCAGCCAGGTGGGCAGCAGGGTCACAAAGAGGTAAGCGTAGACGGAAAAGAACAGCATTTGAAAGATAGAGTTAAAGGCCACCAGACCGGCGCAATATTCCGTGTCGCCGCCGGCCAGGTCGTTCCAGACGATGACCATGGCGATGCAGCGGGCCAGGCCGATAATGATCAGCCCTACCATATACTCCGGATAGCCCCGCAGAAAGATGATGGCCAGCAGGAACATGAGCAGGGGGCCGATAACCCAGTTTTGAATCAGGGACAGGCCCAAGACCTTAAAATTCTTGAAGACCTGGGGCATCTCTTCGTATCTTACCTTGGCCAGGGGAGGATACATCATCAGGATCAGGCCCACAGCAATGGGGATGGAGGTGGTGCCCACCTGAAAGACGGTCAATAACCTGGTGAATCCCGGCACGAAGTAGCCCAGGGCCACCCCGGCGGCCATGGTCAGGAAGATCCACAGGGTTAAGAAGCGCTCAACCGTGGAAAGCTTTTTAGCCACGCCGGTGCCCATATTAATCCTTATTAACCTTTCAGCTTTCAGCCTTCAGCAAAAAGCCAAATTTTGGGCCGAAGAGCCAAAAACCCCCCGAGTATGGTTTTATTCGAAGTTGCGGTCAAAGAAGTATTTATCGGTTTGTCATTCTGAACGGAGCGTAGCGGCGTGAAGAATCTCATTAACTTGAATTGAGGAGATTCTTCGCTCCGCTCAGAATGACATGAATTAACTGTATGGTCGCACCTTGGTATTATCTGTAATGCTTTCCCTTTCTTTATCTTGCTGATAGCTGATAGCTGAAAGCTACCCGCTTAAAGTATAACGTTGAACAGAAACCCCACCATCATGATGCCCACGGTGACCACCCCCACGAAGACCGCGATGAGCCTGGGCTTGAGCACTTTGCGGAGGATGATGATTTCGGGCAAGGAGATGCCGATGACCGACATCATAAAGGCCAGGACGGTGCCCAGGGAGGCGCCTTTGGCTAACAGGGCCTGCACCACCGGGATGATGCCCGCGGCGTTGGAGTAAATGGGCGCGCCGATAAGCACCGCCAGGGGCACCGACCACCAGGCGTTCTTGCCCATGATGGCCGCCATCATGCCTTCGGGCACATAGCCGTGGATGCCGGCCCCCACGGCAATGCCTAAAATGATGTAGGGCCAGACCTTGCCCAAGATGTCTTTTACGGTCTGCCAGGCGTAGTCAATGCGGGCGGACCAGGTCAGACTTTGCTCGGTCTGAGGGCTTGAGGCCATTCTGATCTGGTAGGCCCAGTCCTCCACCTGGCGCTCCATGTCCAGCCGGCCGATGATCCAGCCGGTGACCATGGCGATGGCCAATCCCGTGGACATATAGATGAAAGCCACCCGCCAGCCGAACAGCCCCCAGAGCAGCACCAGGGCAATTTCGTTGACCATGGGCGCGGAAATCAGAAAGGCGAAGGTCACGCCGATGGGGATGCCGGATTCAATGAAGCCGATGAACAGCGGCACCGCGGAACAGGAACAGAAAGGGGTGACGATGCCCAACAGGGCGGCCAGCACGTCCCCCAGGGTCTCCCGCTTGCCGGCCAGGATGGTGCGGGTGCGTTCCGGCGTGAAAAAGGAGCGCACCAGGCCCACCCCAAAGACCACCAGCACCAGGAGCATCATGATCTTGGGCACGTCATAAAGAAAAAAGGCCACGGCCACGCCCAGATGCGTGCCCCGGGCGAGCCCCAAGACCCCGTAAGTGACCCACTGGGCCAGACCCTCCAGTTGCCGGTACAGCAGCCACCAGGCCGCCAGGGAGGCAATGATCAGCGCCAGTTTTAGGCGAATAGTAAGCTCTCGGGGACCCTTATCAATGGCGGTGGCACATTCACAGACTTCCTTATTATCCATCGCTTCTGTCCATCCTGGGTTTGGCACCACCCGAGGGTGGGGGATTGTCGAGTAATTGAGAAGCCGCCCTCAGCCCGGCTTTAATAATCAAGGCCGCGGGTATGGTTTCATAGGTCTGGCCTTGAGCCTCCAGGGTGCGGCACTCCGCGTCGCCGCAGGGACCACAGCAGGGACTCTGGCCCACCTGCGCGCCTAACCATTCTTCCAGAGGCAGCCCCCCCACCCAGAGGCGATTTGATTGCGAGGGGTCCCGGGCGAAGGTTGCCGGGTCCAATTCTTCCGTTTCCAGGGTGACCCTGATCCCCAGGGGATTGAGAGATTGTCGCAGGGCGGTTACGGCCTTCTGCACTTCCTGCCCCGTTGCTTCACACCTGGAGCAGGTCTGGGAGTCATAGACCAAACGTTGCCATTTGATGGGGAGGGTCTGCATATACTTAAGGTTGCCCCCCGGTCTGCAGCCAGGCCAGGATTTCTTCTTTGGTGGGGACTTTGCCGGTGGATTTCACCTCATTGTCGATAATTATGCCGGGGGTGACGAAGATGCCGTGTTTAGCGATCTCCATGATATCGGTAACCTTTTCGACTTCCGCGGCCACGCCGCTGGCGGCCACCGCTTCCTGGACGATTTTGGCCGTTTGTTCGCATTTGGGGCAGCCCGGGCCCAATACCTTGATTTTCATTAATTCTCCTCCACTTTATTTCTTACAAATATCTTCCCGGCGGAAGGTGTGAAGTTCCTCCAGGATGCGAGTAATTTCCGAGTCATGGTTCAGCCAGGTTTTAAGATTTGCCAACAAGTTGGCCGCATAAGGGCTGGCCGGCTTCTGGGGGAGCAAACAATTGACCCACAAACCCTCTTTTTGGCAAATTACCAGCCCGGCGTCCTCCAGGACCTGCAGGTGTCTCGACACGGTAGGCTGGGCCAATTTTAAGGCCGCCTGAATCTCGCAGACGCACATCACCTTATGCTGCAGCATCTTGATGATTTTCACCCGATTGGGATCAGACAGGGCCTTCATGACCTTAAGGAAATCCTTCATGGCGCTTAATCCTATATAGCTAAATAGCAATATATCTATATAGTGAATCTTTGTCAAAGGGAAAATGGGAAAAATTAGCGGTTCGCCTCAAGAAGCCGGACCTGCGGATGGTTGACCTGGGGGCCGATTCCTGCTAAGGTTTTGGCCAGTTAGTGGTTTTGCCGGGAGAAACCATGCTCTTTGCCGACCTGTACGTGGACAAAATCGACCTGGCCCGCTATCTGACTCCGGAAGAATGTCAGGGGGTTGGCGTCCGGAAGGCCGCCGACTTGGCGGCACGCCTCAAGGATGGCACCCTGCGCCCGGAGGACTGCCCCAATTTTAGTCCCCAGAAGCGCTACGCCATTTACCTGGCGGTGCGGGCCCGAGAGATCCTGCCCCAGGTGCAGTCCCTGGAGCTGCCAAGGCCCGTGAAGCCGGATCTGTTTGACTTAAACGAGCCGGACCGTCACTCGCCGGTGCTGGTTACCGGCAACAGCGAGTTCACCCTGACGGTGCTTACCGGGCTCTTGGCCACCACCGTCAGCCCTTTTTATCTGCTGGTGGTGGACTGCCGGGGGGACACGGTGGATATGGCCATGATCTACCGCAGCTTTACACCGCAACGCCTGGACCAGGGGCTGGAGGCCAGCGGGCTGGCCAAAAAGGTCAGCCACCGCCGTCTGATCATCCCCGGCGTTCTGGCCCCTTTGCGAGAGGAATTGGCCGCTTATACCGGTTGGGACATTCAAGCGGGCCCTATCTGCGCCGCGGAATTACCCCTGTTTTTGGGGGACCACTGGAGGCCGCCGGAAGCCCCGGAGGCTGCTTAATTCAAGCGTCCATGACTTGACTATCTCCCTGGCAGTGGATAGGTTAAAAATATTGATTATTATGGGAGACCGGCCATGAAGACCATCCTGGTGGTGGATGACGATGAGCCCATCCGCATCCTGTTGACAGAAGAACTGACGGAAGACGGGTACCGGGTGATCACGGCCAGCAATGCCCGGGACGCCCTGAAACTAGTGGAGAACGAATCCCTGGACCTGGTAATCTTAGATATTCGCATGCCCGGTATGGACGGTCTCGAGGCCCTGCCCCGCATTCTCGGGATGAAGGAAGGGCTGCCGGTCATCTTGAATACCGCTTACTCCCAGTACAAGGAAAGTTTCATGAGCTGGGCCGCGGATGCCTATGTGATTAAGTCCTCGGACTTGACCGAACTGAAAGCCAAGGTTAAGGAGTTGATCTGACCTTTAAGCCTATGCTGGACCAGTTAAAGGGGCTCACCACCATCATCATGGCCGGCGGCAAGGGGGAACGCCTGGACCCCCTGACCCGGAACCAGGCCAAGCCGGCCATCACCTTCGGCGGCATTTACCGCATCATCGACTTTACCCTGTCCAACTGCCTCAACTCCGGCATCCGCCGCATCTACGTCCTGACCCAATACGGCAGCTTTTCTCTGGACCAGCATCTGAGAGTGGCCTGGGACATCATGCATCCGGACCTGGGGGAGTTCCTTTATTCCATGCCGCCCCAGCAGATCATGGTGAACCGCTGGTACCGGGGCACCGCCGACTCCATCTATCAGAATCTGGCCCTGCTGGAAAAGGAGCGGCCCAGCCAAGTCCTGATCCTGTCCGGCGACCATGTTTACAAGATGAATTACCTGGAGATGCTGGACTTTCATCTGGGCTTAAACGCGGACATGACCGTGGCCGCGGTGATGGTGCCGCGCCGGGAAGCCGGCTCTTTCGGCATTCTGCAGGTGGACGCCAACTCCCAAATCCAGAATTTCCTGGAAAAGCCCGCTGACCCCCCCGGGTTGCCGGGCAATCCGGATTATTCCCTGGCCTCCATGGGGGTCTATCTTTTCAAGGCCGAGGTGCTGGTGGCGGAGGTCATCCGGGACGCCAAGCTCAAGACCAGCAAACACGATTTCGGCCAGGACATCATTCCGAAACTGGTGGGGCGCAAAAAGGTTTACGCCTTTAATTTCCAGGACGCGGCCCAAGGCACCCCTCGCTACTGGCGGGATATCGGGCTGCTGGACGCCTACTTCAAGGCCCATCAAGACCTTCTGGGGCCGAAGCCGGTCTTTGAGCTGTTTGATCCCGACTGGCCCCTGCGCCGGCGGCCCCAGCTCTCGCCTCCCAGTAAATACCTGTCCTTTAAGCTTCCGGTGAGGGTGGAGGATTCCCTCATCGCCGACGGCTGTGTCCTCACCGGGGCCCAAATCAGGCGTTCGGTGCTGTCGCCGGGGGTCAGGGTGGAGGCCGGAGCCCAGGTGGACGAGGCCATCCTCTGGGACGGGGTGGAGATCGGCGCCGGAGCCCGGATTCGCCGGGCCATCATTGAAGATGGGGTGCGGGTGCCGCCGGGGTTCAAGATCGGCTGGGACCTGAAAACGGATGCCCGGCGCTTTCCCGTGACTCCCGAGGGCGTGGTGGTGGTCCCCAATAACGTCGTCCTGGAAGAGTAGCGCTCACGCCAAGACCCAGCCAACCCTTGATTTTCATCCTCTGTGCGCTTGAATTGGACAAAATGAAGCATTTTGTCTAATATTTCTATATTGTGAGGATTCCTACTGAGAAAAAAGTAAAATTTATTCAAAATATAATGTTATATTCCACCATCATCACTTGCTCAGAAGGAGGCAACAATATGCCTGATATGTCTTATCTCGATTCAAAGTACTTTATAGATGAATATGTTTTTAACTGCCCGTTCTGTAATCGTAGGAATGTCGCTTACACTGTAAGGCACCTAGATATGTTCGATTGGACAGAAGACAAGAAATGTTATATCTACCTTGCTGAATGCCAATCATGCGATAAAGTTTCGATGCATCTAACTTTCGAAAATATCCAGACTAATCCAATTAGCGGCTATCATCGTCACTTTATCATCGGTGAGAACTTAGATGAGAAGTTTTTTTACTCTGTGCCTACATCGTTTTTTTCATTGGATAAGCGGATTCCAAGAGTGCTTCGTGAATTGATGACCGAAGCAGAAGGCTGCCTAAAGAGCAATTTTCTTACGGGGGCTTCGGTATGCGCCAGAAAGTTAGTTTACGAGCTAGCGATTCTTGAGGGCGCTGAGGGCACGGACTATGAATCCAGGTTGAAATCTCTTAAAGGGAAGCGTCCTGACGTCGAACCCGAGTATTTCGATACACTCCTGACCATCCAGCAGGTCACGAGCGATAAAGTTCACGAGTTGTCTTACGACGGTTGGCATTCGCGCCATCTTCGAGTCATTCTCGCAACGCTCACCGAAATTTTTAATACCATGTACGTTATCCCAAAGCTCCGCGCCGAGAAGAGACAGTCAATCATCAAGCTGAAAGAAGAAGTCTTGAGTCAAAAGAAACCCCAGAAATGAGAGGGTTCAGAATAATGCGCCTGCAAGCCGCCGCCGCAAAAGGCTCCCTGACCCCCACCCGCCTTTATCTGGTGCGCCACGGCCCGATTTTATTCCCTCCCCCTGAGAGGGGGGAGGGTTAGGGTGGGGGTGGCAACAGCTTCTTATAGTTCAACAACCTGTTCAGTTGCCCCCCTCCCCCCAACCCCCTCCCCCCGTGGGGAGGGGGAGAAACGATTCCCGTAACTAAGGCTATTCTGTAAGTAATGCCGCTTTAGGAGTAAATGACGATTTTTCTGGTGGCACAGGCGTCCCGCCTGTGCGGCGCAGGCTAAAGCCTGCGGCTACCAGAGACTAATTGAATACGAATCGGTATAATACGGCTATTCTGTAAAGGTATAAACTATATGCGTCTTCAAGCCCAACGCGCCAAAGGTTCCCCCACCCCCACCCGCCGTTATCTGGTGCGCCACGGCCGGGTGGCCGACGGCCAGGCCCACCGCTATCACGGCCACAACGACATCGGCCTCAGTCCCCAAGGGGAAAAGCAACTTCAGGACCTGGCCGCGCAACTTAAGCCCGTGCCCCTGGCCGGGGTCTATGCTTCTGACCTGTTTCGGGCCTTTCGGGGTGCGGAAATCATCTGCCGGGGGCGGAAACTTGCACCCCAGGCCGTCCCGGAGTTTCGGGAGGTGAATTTCGGCGTCTGGGAGGGCTTAAGTTTCGAGGAAATTGCCGCGCATTACCCTGTGGAGCTTGAGGGCCGCTTCCAGGACCTGGCCAATTTCCGCATCCCCGGCGGTGAGAGCCTTATGGACGTGCGCCGGCGGGCCTTGCCCCGGCTGGACGAACTTATAAAACAGCACGCCGGCCAGACCATCTTGGTCGTGGCCCACGCCGGTATCAACCGCGTCATCGTAAGCGAGGCCTTAGGGCTGCCCCTGGATAACCTATTCCGCCTGGACCAAAATTACGGCTGTCTGAATATCATCGACTACTTCCCGGCCCTGCCCGTGGTGCGCCTGATACACGGCGGGGTGAATGGGGTGGGTGGAGGGCCGGGGTGGTAACGCGAGATGTGGGGGGAGGGCCAGGGACCAGAGGTCCTCTTACAATCTCCCCCCACACCCCCCTCCCAACCCGCAAAAGTGTTAAATAACTGGTGGCACAGGCGTCCCGCCTGTGCAGATAAGCACCGGCGGGACGCCGGTGCCACT
>JAUXZG010000085.1 GCA_030694005.1 Desulfobaccales bacterium
CAGGTGTTTGAAAAATACCTTGGCGTGCTCCTTTTCGTTGTCCGCGGTCTCCAGAAAGATGGCGGCGATATATTCATAGCCTGCTTTCCTGGCCTCGCTGGCATAATAGGTATAACGATTGCGGGCCTGCGACTCCCCGGCAAAGGCGATGAGCAGATTCTTTTCCGTTTGGCTCCCTTTCAGTTCCATAGAAAAGCCTCCTTGTGGTTCGGCGATTGCCGGTTTTTTAAGCAACTCTTGCCCGGGGGGATAACAGGTAAACGTTGCCCCACTCTAGGGGGCCTGTACTCCTTATAAGGAAAAAAATGCCGGGCCCAGGTGATTAAATCTAATTGCTTTTAAAATTAAATCTACCCGGGAAAAAGTTTTCCCCGGTTTTCATTGTTCCCAGATAACCCGGCCGCAATCCTTTAAATCGTAACCTCCCAGGGCCGTAGCCGCCTCCCGAAACTGAGGCGAGCGGATCACCGCCAACAAGGTTTGAAACCGCGGATCGCTAAAGGTGGCCTCCGGCACCACCAGGTCGTATTGTTCCGGGGTCAGGGGGATAAAGTCCAGCCCCAACGCCCGGGCCGCGGCCAGGATGCCCAAGCCCACATCCGCGGTGCCGGAGTGCACATTAACGGCCACCGCCATGTGGGTATATTCTTCCCGCTCATAACCGTGAATCGCCGACGCCTCCAGGTTATGCACCTTGAGTAGATGGTCCAGCAACACGCGGGTGCCCGCGCCTCGCTGGCGGTTGATGAAGCGCACCTCCGGCCGGGTCAAATCCGCAATAGTCCGGATATTTTTGGGATTGCCCGGGGTCACCATCAGGCCCTGCTCCCGCCAGGCCAGGTTAATGAGCTTCAAGGGCAGGTCGGCCAGATAACGCTTAATATAGGGGATATTATAAGTGTGGCTTTCCGGATCAAACAGATGACTACCCCCCAGGTGGGCCCGGCCCTGGCGCAACGCCATCAGGCCTCCCAGGCTGCCGACGTGGCCGGAAGACAGACGCAGCCTAGGGTCCCGGCGCCGCAGCAGGGTGGCCAGAAGGTCCAGAGTGTTGTCATGGCTGCCCAGGACCACCAGAGTACCCTCGATGTCCTCCGGGGCCACCAGGAGTTCCGCGGTTACCAGCCGGTCCTCCTCCAGACCCTCGCTCAAGGCCGGCACCGCCAACAGGCCGTCGGCCCGCACCAGGGAGGTGATGGTGCCGGCCCCCCGGGGCAGGGGGGTGGCGATGACCTTGTTCCCCACCCTTCCCAAGGTCACCCGGATGAATTCGGTCAGGCCCGGTTTGGAGGGCAGGTTCTGGGCCGGATAAACTTCCAGCGTAGGCCGGGGGCTGATTCGCTTGCCCGCCATCCCGGCAATGAGCGGCGCGGCGAACTGCTCAAAAGAGAGCACCGCGGATACCGGGTAGCCCGGGTTGCCGATGACCGGCTTACCCTCCACCACCCCCAGCACCGTGGGCTTGCCGGGCATCATGGCCACCCCGTGGACCAGCACCTCTCCCAGGGCCGCCACTGCCTGATAGGTATAATCCTCGGTGCCGGCGGAAGACCCGGCATTGATGAGCACCAAATCTGCCGCGGCCAGGGCTTTTTTGAGGGCTTGGGTTAAGGCCGCCGGGTCGTCCGGGACTATGGCATAGACTTTCGGGACACCGCCGGCCTCCTCCACCAGGCCGGAAAGGATGACGGAATTAAATTCCGGCAACCTTCCGGCGGCCGGCTCCTGCTCCAGGTCAGTCCCCGGCACCAACTCGCTGCCCGTGGGGATAATGATCACCCTGGGAAGGCGGCGAACTGAAATCCTGGTCACCCCGGCGGCCAGCAAGGCCCCCTGGGCCCAGGGAGTGATGTCGGCCCCCTCCGGCAGCACCATCTCCCCCACCACCAGGTCCTCCCCCACCCGGCGCACATGCTGCCAGGGGAACACCGGGGCCTCCACCGTGATGGGGTCCGCCTCCGGGTCCGGGACCTGCTCCACCATGATCACCGCGTCGGTCTCCGGCGGCATGAGGTGGCCGGTATTGATGGGGAAAGCCCCCTTCCCCAGGGCCAATCGCCTGGGGGCCTCCGGGGTGGCCCCGAAGGTGGCTTTAGCCTCCACCGCAAACCCGTCCATGGCCGCCTGGTGGCTGGCCGGCGAAGACCAGCGGGCCATCACCGGCGCCGCCGTCACCCGACCTCGCGCCGCCACCGTGGGGACCTCCTCCGCCTCCCACCCGCCGGCTAAATCAAACCGGGAGAAAAATGCCTCCCGTGCCTCCGCCACCGACTTCATCTGTAAATAAATCCGCCGTTTCATCGCTAAATCCTTTTGGGATGGCTATGTGGGGGGGGGTAAAGGCCTGCGGCCCTTAGCCCCCTCCCCCAGACTTATCTCCAACCTCTCCCCACCCGCCGCCCCCGGGGGTGCGGATGGACAGGTGGCTGTTTGGGGGCAGCGTCAAATTGATCTTGCCGGGCAGAGGTTTTTCGCCTGCGGCGGTAATGAGCACATTTTCTCCTTTGGCCCCCGGCTGCCCGCCGTGGCGGCGGCGGTCGCTCAACAGGCTGACGCTGACTTCGCTGAGGAAGTTAAAATCCCGGATAATACCCATCCCGCCGGGGCAGCGCCCCGCCCCGCCGGAGTTTTGCCGCAAGGCATAGCGGCTGACCAGCACCGGGTAGTCGTGTTCCAGGACCTCCACCGGAGTGTTTTGGGTATTGGTCATGTGAGTGTGGACGCCGTCCAGCCCGAGGGCCTGGGGGCGGCCGCCCATCCCGCCGCCGATGGTCTCGTAATAGGTAAATTCCTGGCCGTTTTGGGGGTGTACGCCCCCGAAGGAAACATTGTTCATGGTGCCCTGTCTGGCCGCGGGAATTATTTCAGGCAGGGCCTGGGCCAGGGCCCCCAACACCACATCCACCAAGCGCTGGGAGGTCTCAACATTGCCTGCGGCCACCGGGGCCGGAAAACTGGGGTCAAGCAGGCTCCCCGGTCGGGTGAGCACGGTCAGGGGCTTGAAGCAGCCCTGATTTATGGGGTATTCCTCCTTCAGCAGGGTCAAAAAGACATAATAGGCCGCGGCTTCCACCACTACCGGCACGGTGTTGACTCCGCCGGCAACCTGGTCGTCGGTCTGACAAAAATCCAATACGGCCGAGTCGCCGGCAATCTTCAGGGTGAGCCTGATGGCTACGTCTTGGCGGCCGTAACCGTCATCGTCCAGATAGTCCACAAAGCTATAGGCTCCGTCCGGAATGGTCCGGAGCAACTCCTGCATGGCCCGCTCAGAATAATCCAGCAGGGCCCGGCTCATCTCCAGGAGTTTGGGGAGGCCGTAACGGGCTACCAGGGCGGGAAGCCGTTCTTGCCCCCGATGGATGGCCGCCAACTGGGCCTGAAGGTCGCCCCGGCGCCCTTGCACGACCCTCATGCGGTCAAGCACACCGGCTAAAAAATCCTCGTCCAGCGTTCCCTGACGGTACAGGTAAGTGGGCGGGATGATCACTCCTTCGTCCCTTAAGTCCCGGGCCAAAGGCATGGAGCCGGGGGTGGCGCCTCCCACATCCGCGTGATGGGCCCGGTTGACCAAATAAAAGGCCAGACGCCCCCCCACGTAGAAGGGGGCGATGAGCGTCAGGTCCGGCAGGTGGGTACCGCCCCAATAGGGGTCGTTGAGGAGGAGCACATCTCCGGGGGCCAGGGGAAATTGGGGCAAGATCAGGGCCAGGGTGCGGGGCAGGGCCCCTAAATGCACCGGAATATGGGCCGCCTGGGCCAGAAGCTCACCTTGGGCGGTGCACAGGGCGCAAGAATAATCCCGACGCTCCTTGATGTTGGCAGAAAAGGCGCTGCGCCGCAACACAATGCCCATTTCCTCGGCCACCGCCGCAAAGAGTTTGCTGAAGATGGTCAATTCCAGAGCAACGGACATATGACCATTATAAGCATTTGCGGGGCCAGGGGCAAAGCCCCTGGCCCTGTAAAAATTTAAGATTTGAGGGGAGGGCGGGGGACCACAGGTCCCCCGCCCTCCCCTCAAA
>JAUXZG010000093.1 GCA_030694005.1 Desulfobaccales bacterium
ACCAAAGGGGACTCCCACGCCGGGGAGGTGGAAACGGCCCTGATGCTGGCGGCCTATCCCCACCTGGTTCAGGGCACGGCTCCGGCGGAATGGCCCAGCTTCCCCAAATATGTGCTGGTGCGGGACAAACGGCGCTACTGGGAAGGCGGCGTCTGGGGCGACCCCAGTCAAGCCACGGCAGCCCAGGGGGAAGAAATTTTAGAGGCCGAGGCCCGGCGTTTGGCCCAGGTGATCGCGGTTTTAGAAACATTAAAGTCTATTTGAGCTTTTCACTTGACAATATATTGTTAATGGGTAAGTATCCGTAGTCGCATATAGGTATCTATACGTATCGCATATAGGTATAAATACCTATACCCTCCAGCTATCTAGATCATAAAAGGAAAGCTTTGATGATCGCCGAAGCCATCGAACGCTTGGCCGACCGGGTGTTGGCCTATGAGGAAGCTGATCTTACCGCCCTTCTCAACCATTTTAAAACCCGCATGGAGCAATTTGAACCCACCGCTGACTGGGAACGGGCGGTCATCGCCTATTTCTTGATCAATGGGGTGCGGGTAAAAAATGCCCTGAAACATGGGAAGAGTCACCGCGCCGAGCGCACCCCGGGCCGGCGTCCGGCCCTGCGTTTAGTGAAGAAGGCCTGAGCCCTATCGGTTCCTCAAGGGTGACCCTCCAATAATTGGTCTCCACCCCCAAGGGGTGGCCTGGGTGATAATTACCCAGGGCTAATTCCTTCCCCTTTCGTGCCTGGGAATATTCCCGTCCGAACTGTTACCCTGCCGGCCGGTGGTGGAAGAGGCTGATTTGGGGGAGGGGGCCAGGGGCTGGAGGCCACCTGACAATACTCCCCACCCCCAACTCCATATGGGTTTAAGATGGTTAGCGGTAGCGCGGCCATCAGGCCCCGCCTTCTCCGGCCTCCCCCTAAAGGGGGAGGCCGGAGGATTGTCAGGGGCACGGCGGGCCGTCCCCCGGCGCGGGGGAGCACAGGCGAGACGCCTGGGCCACTGTCCCCCGGCGTCTCCTTAAAAAAGTCCTCAAACCCTCGGAAATACCTTTCCTAAGATTATCATATTGATATACTTAAAAAAGACCGGCACTCCAGATACCATCAGGGAGCAAATCCTGGTTTAACTTTTGCTAAGGAGGGGAAAACCATGAGAATTAGCAAGATCTGGCTGGTTTCCCTGGCATTAGGCATGGGGATCTTGATAGGCAACCCGGCTTTTCTGGAGGCCCAAAGCCGGCAGCAATATGAACAGCAGCTCAGGGAACAGCAGCGCCGACAGCAGGAGCAATATGAACAGCAGCGGCGGGCACAGCAGCAGAGGGAACAACAAATAAGGGACCAGCAGCAACGGGACCAGCAGATGCGGGCTCAGCAGCAACAACAGCAGCGCCAGCGGGAGCAGCAACAACAGCAGCAGCAGCGGGACCAGCAACTAAAAGCTCAACAACAGCGGGATCAGCAGCAGAAGGCCCAGCAACAACAGCAGCGGGAGCAGCAGCAGAAGGCCCAGCAGCAGCAGCAGCGGGACCAGCAGCAGAAGGCCCAGCAACAACAGCAGCGGGACCAGCAGCAGAAGGCCCAGCAACAGCAGCAGCGGGAGCAGCAGCAGAAGGCCCAAGCAGCCACGCCGCCGCAACCACGGGAGCAGCAGTTAAAAGCGCAGCAGCAGCGGGAAGAGTTAATGAAGGCCCAGCAACGGCGCGAACCGCAGTTGAAAACGACGCCACCGCAGGCGGCCACCGAACCCCCAAGAGTGGCGGGGCCCACCGCCGGACCACCAGTCAGCCAGCCCAAACGGGAGCCGGTGCCGGGCAGGAAAGATATGCCTGCCGCGGCCGGCGCCAGTCCATCCGGGACACCCCGGCCCGAGGTCAAACGGGTCGATACCGGCCCCGGCGCCGGGCCCGGTCAGCCCCTGAAGGCGGCCCCCTTACAATCCACTCCTGCGGTCCCGGTACAGCTCCCCAAGGACATGGAAAAAATGGTGGCCCGTGACCTGAAACAACGCAATGAGGTCATGGAAAAAATTGGCCGGAACCTGGATAAACACAAGGTTCCCCCGCTGGGCGTGCCTCCGGTGAAGAAGGCCGATACCGTCCTCTTCTTGGGAACCGGCAACGACCGCGCAGATGCGGAGGAGTTGACCCGGAAGCACTACCGGAATCCCAACACCGGCCAACCCTATGAACGGATCCTGGCCTTTGGACAACACGGCTTCGATAAGGACTTGGCCCGGGCGGTGGCGGATCATGCATACGCGGATAAGGCCATGCTCAGCAAGGCCACCGCCGAACAGCTGGCGCCCCTGAAGGGGGCCCGGATCGAACACCTGGTGGCCCACAGCAACGGGGCCACGGTGGCGGAAGCCCTCATCCGCAACGATGTCATCAAGGTGAAGGATCTCACCATCATGGGTGGGGACCGTACCCTGTTTAACCTGGACGAGTTGGATAAGCTGGCCCGGGAAAAGAACATGACCATCACGGTATATGTCAACAAGGGGGATATCGTCCCCATGTTGCCGAAGCTCTCACAGGTAAAAGATGTAAAAGAGGGGAGGGTAAGCCCGGAGAAACTGATGGAGGATCTGGTGGCCCAAAGGCAGCGCCTGCAAAGGGAAGACAGCCCGGTGAAGGTGGTGGTCTTCGATAAAGGCCCTTACATCCAGGGCAGCGATACCGACAAGGAAATCCTCCATTTTTTAGATAGTTACCATTACAATGTCAGGAAGTACCAGGGCAGGCCGTGAGCCGCCGCGGGGCTGGAGGATAGCCGCTCCTCCTATTCCTAGCGCCGCCGCTGGCGACCTTTTAAAAACAGGCGCAGCGGCGCGTAAGGGATGTCCAGTTCCTGCCGCAGTTGTTTGATCAAGTAGCGGCGATAGTGGTCCGGCACGCCCTGGGGTTGGTTCACGAAGGCGATAAAGGTGGGGGGATGGACCTCCGCCTGGGTCAGGTAAAAAAATTTTAAGGGGCGGTCCCGGTAGCGGGGCGGCGGCACCCGGGCAGTGATCTCTCTTATAAGCAGGTTCAGTTCCCTTGTCTTTACTCGCCGGCCGCTTTGATCATAGATGTCGTTGATCAGGGGGAAAACCCGGGTCAGGTTATAGCCGGTCAGCACCGACACGGGCAACACCGGGGCATAGGCCATGAACTTAAGGCCCTCCGTAACTTGTGCCAGGATCGGTTGGGCCAGACGGGGCTCCTTGGGGACCAGATCCCATTTATTTACTAAGATGAGGCAGCCCTTGCCCTGGTCCTCGATGAGCCCGGCGATGCGCAGGTCCTGGCCGGTGAGGCCTTCGGCGGCGTCCAACAGGAGCACGGCCACTTCGGCCCGGTACAGGGCCTTGATGGCCTTGAGCACCATGTTCCTTTCCAGCCCGGGGGAAACATGGCTGGGCCTTCTTAAGCCCGCGGTATCAATAAGGATGTAATCCGTGCCCTGCCAGGTAAAGGGGGTGTCAACGGCATCCCGAGTGGTGCCCGGTTGGGGGGTGACCAGGAGGCGCTCCTCTCCCAGGAAGCGGTTGACCAAAGAGGATTTCCCCACATTGGGCCGGCCCAGGAGGGCGACGCGAATGCCCGGCGCCGGCGCCGCCAGCTCTGGGGGCCGGGGAAAGCTTTGGCTCAGGTCCTCCAGCAGGGTGTTAAGGCCCAGCCCGTGGGCCGCGGACACCGGATAAAGGGGGTCCAGGCCGAACTGGTAGAAATCCGGCAGGGCCGCCTCCAGGCTGGGCTGATCAATCTTGTTCACCACCAGGAACAGGGGTTTGCCGGAGCGCCTGAGGTAGGCCACCACCTCGGCGTCGCCTACCTGGGGGCCTTGACGGCCGTCCATCACCAGGAGGATGGCGTCGGCTTCCGCCACCGCGGCCTGGGCCTGGCGCCGCACCAGCTCTGACAAGTCCTCTTCTCCCCCCACCAGGCCGCCGGTATCCACCAACAAAAAGGTGTGGTCCTCAAAGGTTACCCGGCCGTAGAGGCGATCTCGAGTGACTCCGGGGGTATCGGCCACCAGGGCCTTATAGGAGCGGGTCAGGCGGTTGAACAGGGTGGATTTACCCACATTGGCCCGGCCGATGATGGCCACCAAGGGGTTTTCGGCCAGGTGGGGGGCCGCCATGGGACTTTAAGGGGAGGCCGGGGGCCGCTGGGCCAGGTTCTTCGGAGGCCAGTGGCGGAGCATCTCCACCGCCTGCTTCAAGGGAGGGTCATGGTTCAGTTCTGCCGGGGTGAGGGGCAGATCCCAGGGCTTATCCGTGATCCCTTCCCGGCGCATGTGGCGGTCCAGGGCTTCATCCCGCAGGTTCTGCAGGGACTTGCCCGGCGGGGGGGCGAGGTCCTCCACCACCACATCCGGGACGATGCCCTTTTCATTGATGGTCTGGCCACTGGGGGTATAATACAGGGCTGTGGTCAGGCGTAAGGCCGAGCCGTCCTCCAAGGGGATGATGGTCTGAACCGAGCCCTTGCCAAAGCTCTTGGTTCCCACGATCACCGCCCGTTTCTGGTCTTTAAGGGCCCCGGCGACAATTTCCGAGGCGGAGGCGCTGCCCTCATTGATAAGCACTACCATGGGAACCATGGGACGTTCCCCTTCATGACCGGGGCGCGCGTAAAACCGCATGGTTTGTTGGGGGTTGCGGCCTTCGGTATAGACTATCAGCCCGGAACCTAAAAATTCATCCGCCACCCGCACCGCCTGTTCCAACAGGCCTCCCGGGTCGTTGCGCAAATCCAGGACCAGACCTTTGAAGGGCATTAGGCGCTGCCGCATCTTCTTGAGATAGTTCTGGAGGTCCTGGTCCGTTTGATCTTGAAAGTTGGCCAAACGGATATAGCCGATGCCATCCTCCAGGATGCGCGCCTTGACACTGCGGATGGGAATAATTTCCCGGACGATAACGAAATCCCGGGGCTGAGTGAAACCCTCCCGATTGATAGTGAGGGTAACTTTGCTGCCTTTAGCTCCCCGGATCAACTTTACCGCTTCCGTGAGGCTCATGTTCTTGGTGGTGGCGCCGTTGATCTTGACAATCTGGTCTCCGGCCTGGATGCCGACTTGATAGGCGGGGGTGCCTTCGATGGGGGAGACCACCGTCAAGATCCGATCCTTCAGGGTTATTTCGATGCCAATGCCGCTGAACTTCCCTTTGGTTTCGATCTGCAACTCCTTAAACTCTTCCGGAGTCATGAAGGAGGAGTGCGGGTCCAGGGTCCCCACGGTCCCCTGGATAGCGCCGTATACCAAATCTTTGGTGGTCTTGGCCTCCGGATACTGTTCCTCAACGAGAGCCAGGGCTTGGGCGAAAACTTTCAGCTTGTTATCCGTAATCGGGGTAAGGGAAAACAGAGGTGCCGGCATCGCTACAGATTTAGCCGCCTCGGTGTCGCGGGGGTTCTGGCGGTCAGTTTGGACCGGGGCGGTTATGGCCAGATTCCGGCAGAGGATCAACCCCAGCAGGAGCGCGGCGCTCCCCAGAAGCCATGATTTACGAGACATCGTCTTTCCCCATCGTCTTATTTATTCGGGAGACCAGGACCGGGAATCCAGGTCCCTTTATATCCCCCTTTAAAAGAAACTCTCAAGATGCGTCTTTCTTTGCTACCTGAGCCGGTTTTCCAGACTGCAAGAGTTCCAGAGCCTGGATCACCCAGGGATCCTGATCCGGAGTGGTTGGTTTGGCCGGCTCTTTGGCGGTTGGCCCCGAGGTTGCCGGGGTCTGACCCGCCACCTCCGGTTCCAGCCCTTTGCCCTGGATTTTATGGCCTTTGGGGGTATAGCATTGGGCCACGGTGATTATCAGGGCCGAGCCGTCCTGGAGAGGTAGGACCTTGGTAAGACCGCAGAGTCCCAGGGTTTTGGCTCCCAGCAGCACGGCCTGGGCATGGTCCTTCAAGGCGCCGGCCATGATCTCCGCAGCCCGGGCCGTGCCCTGATCTACCAGCACCACCATGGGCAAGGCGGATTTAAAGACCCGGTCCCGAGCCTTACCCCGGTAGGTCTGCTCGCCCTGGGTAGGACGCCCTCTGGTGGAGACGATCTCCTTGTCCCCCAGAAACACTGAGGCGGTGCGCACCGCTTGCTCCATGGTGCCCCGGGCGTTATTGCGCAGGTCCAGGACCCCCCCCTTAAGGGGGGGGACATGGCTTAGCAACCGCTTTACGGCAGTGGCCAGTTCCCCCGGGGTGGCATCAGTAAAAAACCGCACCCTGATATAGGCGTAAGAGTCTTTCAGAATTTGGGTGGTGACGCTACCTAAAGCCAGGGATTCCAAGGTAACGGTCAGATCCAAAGGTTTGACCAGGCCGTTGCGCAATACTTGCAACTTGAGGCTGGTGCCGGGCTTTCCTTGGAAGCGGCGGGAGGCCTCCTGGGTGGTGAGGTTGCGGACGAGCTTGCCGTCGAGCTTGAGAATGCGGTCTCCCGGCCTTAACCCGGCCCGGAAAGCGGGACCCCCCTCCAGGGCGGAGGCCACGGTCAGGAGATGGTCTTTAAAAATCAATTCCAAGCCGGCCTCGGCCACCGGACCCTTCTGACCGTTTAAGAAGTCTTGATATTCCTCGGGAGTTAAAAAGGAGGAATCCGGGTCCAGGGAGTTCACCAGGCCCCTTAAGGACCCATAGATCATTTCCTCTTCACCCTTCTTCGAGACGAATTTTTGGGAGATCTCGTAGAAGGCTTCGGTGAGCAGCCGCAAGGCATCATAGTCTTGGGTGGTCGCGGCTTGGGTGGGTACGGTTAAGGCCGCTGCCAGCGCCAGGGACAGAAAAATCAGCAATATTCTGCGCCACCGCCAGCCTGGCCGGCATGGTTTCATCAATCGGAGATTTTCCACCTGATTAACTTTTCCCCCTTAACCTTTGGAGATGGCTGATAATTCGCCCCGGCCGCGGCCCGACCCACGGTTTTCCCGAGCCAAAACCTGCTTCGCCGCCGCTTTTACATCATCGGCCGTAAGTCCGAAATGCTTTAACAGGAGTTCGGGTTTGCCGGAGATGCCAAAAACATCCTTAAGACCGATACGCCTCATCGGCACCGGCCAGTTTTCGCTCAAGATTTCGCTGACCGCGCTCCCCAAACCGCCGGTGACCAGGTGCTCTTCGGCGGTGACCACCGCCCCGGTGCGCCGGGCTGAGTCCACCAACAGTTCCCAGTCCAGAGGTTTCAGGCAGGCGAGGTTGAGGACCCGGGCGCTAAGGCCTTCGGCTTCCAATAAACGGGCCGCCTCCAGGCAGGCGTGCACCATGAGGCCGATGCCTATCAGGGTGACATCCCGGCCTTCCCTTAAGATGGAGCCCCGGCCCAGCTCAAAGCGATAACTGTCATCATAAATCACCGGCACGGGCATGCGGCCGGTGCGGATATACACCGGGCCCCGATAACCGGCGGCCCATCTGACCATGGCCCGGGTTTGGGGGCCGTCCGCGGGCACCAGGACCACCATGTTGGGCAAGATGCGCATCAGGGCCAGGTCTTCGATGGCCTGGTGCGAGCCGCCGTCTTCTCCCACGGTGACCCCGCCGTGGCTGGCCACAATCTTGACATTGAGGTTGGCGTAGGCGATGGTCTGGCGAATCTGCTCCCAGGCGCGGCCCGTGGCAAACATGGCAAAGGTGCTGGCAAAGGGGATTTTACCTCCCACGGCCAACCCCGCCGCGGTGCCCATCAAATCCTGCTCAGCCACCCCCATGTTGAAAAACCGGTCCGGGAAGGCCTTGGCGAAGAGATGGGTTTGGGTGGAGCCGGACAGATCCGCATCCAACACCACGATATCCGGGTATTCCTCCCCCAACTTCACCAGGGTCTTGCCATATTCTACGCGAGTACTTTCTTTGCTGGTCACGCTAACCCTCAATCGGTGCCGGGAAGACTTATACCAAGCCGCTTTCAAAAAAACCGGCGGGGCGGGCCTTAAGTGCCCGCCATGGTAAGAATCACTCTGGGCAGGCACTTAAGGCCTGCCCCACCACCCAAAACATTCTGATAGTTATTACTCAGAGCGGAAAGGAGATTAATTTCCCCCTCACCCTAACCCTCTCCCCCAATGGGGGAGAGGGGAAAAAGATGGAACTTATTTGATGCTCTGATTAATAATAGGTATTAGACCCCCCCCAGCTCTTTCAGCGCCTGTTGGTATTCTTCGGCGTTGGGTGCGACCCCATGGTATTTTTTTTGGCCTTCGAAGATGGAAACCCCTTTACCTTTAACGGTGTGGGCGATGATGATGCTGGGCCGCCCCTTGACCTGTTCGCAGGCCTTGAAGGCAGCCAGCAGCTCCGAAATGCTGTGGCCGTCCACCTGGAGGGTATGCCAGCCGAAAGCTTCCCATTTTAGGTGCAAGGGTTCGATACTCATGACCTCCGCGGTGCGGCCGTCAATCTGCAGGCGATTGCGGTCCAGGATGGCCGTCAGGTTGTCCAAGCGGTAGTGGGCCGCGCTCATGGCCGCTTCCCAGATTTGCCCCTCCTGAACCTCCCCGTCTCCCAGTAGGACATAAATGCGGCTGGGATCCCCGCTCAGCCGGGCCGCCAGGGCCAGACCGTTGGCAATGGAGAGACCCTGCCCCAAAGAGCCGGTGGGAATTTCCACCCCCGGGGTGCAACTGGAATCGGGGTGGCCCTGGAGTATGCTGCCGAACTGGCGCAGGGTGAAAAGTTCTTCCCGGGGGAAACAGCCCAACCTGGCTAGTACTGCATAAAGCAACGGGGCGGCATGCCCCTTGGACAGAATAAAGCGGTCCTGGCCAGCCCCACAAGGGTCCGCGGGAGTCAGGCGCATCTGGCCGAAAAACAGGGCCACCAGGATGTCGGTGGCCGACAGCGATCCCCCCAGGTGCCCGGAACCGGCCCGAAAAAGCATCTCGACGATATCGACCCGGATCTGGCGGGCGATCTCCTTGAGCTGGGCTTCGTCAGTGAGGTGATTCATTATATATATTAGATACCGGTTTAGAGTTTAGTGTAAAAAATATTTTGGTGATCAAGAGCGTACGAAGTTGTTTGCCGAAAACCCTCCGGCCCCTAATCCTCTTGCCCAAGCTCTCAAGGTTGTGCACCTGAATTTATTACTCGGAGCGGAAAGGAGATTAATTTCCCCCTCACCCTAACCCTCTCCCCCATTGGGTGAGAGGGTAAAAAATGAACCTGTTTCATGCTCTCGGGAATAAGATGGTCTGAAACTGGCGGGCTCTCCCCCCAAACCCGCATCCCCACTTGTTTAAGGAGGGAAGTTTCCAGGGAATTTCCAGATAACTCTAAATAATACTATAACCAATCATCCAAAGATTTTCCACCCTAACCAATAATTCCCGCAAAGATTTGAAAATTTTATATCCTTTTAAAGAAATCCGCAGGTTGACCCAGTGAAGTGGATTTATCTTTTGTGCCTGGCGGGACCGGGGGTATATAATAAACTTTGCCAAAATTCCCCTCTTGGGGGGGGGGGCGCTCAGGAGGCTTAAGGGAAAAAATATGGCCTTGACCAGGGAAGAAGTGCTCCATGTGGCGGAACTGGCGAGACTTAGCTTGGGCCCGGAAGAGATCGAGGTGTTCACCCGGCAGCTCAACGATATTCTGACCTATATTCAAAAACTGCAAGAACTGGATACCCGGGGCATTTCCCCCCTGGCCCATGTGATTCCCATCTTTAACGCCTTTAAAGAGGATAAGGTCCAGGCCGGCCTGCCCCGGGACCTGGCCCTGGATAACGCCCCGGCCCGGGAAGAGGGAAATTTCGTGGTCCCCAGAGTCATCTGAGGAGAAGGGCTTAAATGACGGAACCTTTATATTCCTTGAGTATCAGCCGCCTGGCGCCGCTTTTGAGCCGGGGCGAAGTATCGCCGGTGGAGGTTACGGAGCAACTTTTGGACCGCATCCGCCGGCGCAATGGGGAACTCAACGCCTACCTCACCGTGGATGAGACCGGCGCCCGGGCCCAGGCCCGGGACGCCGAAGCCCGTCTGCGCCGGGAAGAGGCCACCCCGTTAACCGGCATTCCCCTGGCCTTAAAAGATGTGCTGGTCACCCAGGGGCTTAGAACCACCTGCGCTTCCAAAATCCTGGAGAACTTTGTTCCTCCTTATGACGCCACCGTGTGCGCCCGGCTGCGCCAGGCCGGGGCCGTGTTTCTGGGCAAAGTCAACATGGACGAGTTCGCCATGGGTTCCTCCACGGAAAACTCGGCCTTTGGTCCCACCCTCAATCCCTGGCACCGGGAGCACATCCCCGGGGGGTCCAGCGGCGGCTCTGCGGCCGCGGTGGCGGCCGATTTGTGTATTGCCTCTTTGGGGTCCGATACCGGCGGCTCCATCCGTCAGCCCGCGTCCCACTGCGGGGTGGTAGGGCTAAAGCCCACCTATGGCCGGGTCTCCCGTTACGGCCTGGTGGCCTACGCCTCCTCCCTGGACCAGATCGGCCCTCTTACCAAAGAAGTGCGGGATGCGGCCTTGCTGCTTCAGGCCATCGCCGGCTTTGACGCCAAAGACTCCACCTCGGTGCCCACCCCGGTGCCGGACTACCTGGAAGTCCTGGGCCAGGAGATTCGAGGGCTGAAGGTGGGCGTCCCCCGGGAATACTTCGGCCACGGCCTGGATAAGGAAGTGGAGGCTGCGGTGCAGGGGGCTTTGAAGACTCTGGCCTCCCTGGGGGCGGAACTGGTGGAAGTGAGCCTGCCCCACACCGAGTATGCCGTGGCCACCTATTACGTGGTGGCGGTGGCGGAAGCCTCCTCGAATTTGGCCCGCTATGACGGGGTAAAATACGGGCTCAGGGCGGAAGGCCGCAACCTGCTGGAGATGTACGCCCACACCCGCACTTTAGGGTTCGGGGCCGAGGTGCGGCGCCGCATCATGCTGGGGACCTATGCCTTATCCGCCGGATATTATGAGGCCTACTATCAAAAAGCCTTGCAAGTCAGGACCTTGATCCGCCGGGACTTTGAGGCGGCGTTTGAGCAATGCGCCTTGCTGGCCGCGCCGGTGGCCCCCACCCCGGCCTTCCGTCTGGGGGAAAAGGTGGCTGACCCATTGACCATGTACCTTTCAGACATTTTTACGATTTCCGCCAACCTGGCCGGGATTCCGGGGCTCTCGGTGCCTTGCGGCTTCAGCTCCCTGGGGCTGCCCATCGGCCTCCAGCTCCTGGGGCCGCCCTTCGGAGAAGCTGTCCTGCTGCAGACGGCCTCCGCCTTTGAGCAGGCCACCGACTTTCACCGCCGCAAGGCGCCGTTTTAGGGGAGGTGGAAAAGTGGTTGGGGGGAGGGCCAGGGAGGTAGAGCAGGTGCCCTCGCCTGCTTGTAAAAGAACAGCCGGGGGCGGCTGTTCTACATCCCCCATCCTAAATTTTTATTATTTTTTTCTCTTCAGCCTGCTAAGATACAAACTTGAATAAAATGTCGGCCAGGGGCGGGGTGGGGGAGCGCTTCTGAGTGACCCGGCGCCCGGCCAAAGCTCTTTCTTTGGGGTTGACACATGACTCGCAAGTTTGGACAGGCTCTAATAATTTTCATATTGTTCCCTATGATTATATCCACCCTGGGGCCGACCGCGGCTTTAGGGGCCGAAGAGGCCGACGGCCGCCTCACCCTGCAAGGAGCTATTGATATCGCCCTGAAGGAACATCCCTCCCTCAAAGAAACCCGGGAAAAGGTGGCCGCGGCCAAATACCAGATCGGCGCCACCCGGTCTGCGTACCTACCGCAAGTCACCTATACCAACAATCTCTATTATGGGAACGCCTTCCCGGCCGTCTCCGGGGCCGCGGGAACCAGCGGGCCCCCCGGCCTGGGCGGCATCGGTGCCCAGACCACGGACTTTTATGTCAATCGGTTCTCCCTGAGCCAGTTGATTTACGATTTCGGCAAGACCCCGGGCCTGATAGACCAGTCCCGCTCCACTTTCCAACAGACCAGGGAGGATTACGCCGGCAACCGCCAGAAGGTGGTGCTGGACTCCCGCTCCGCCTATTTTGGCCACCTGGCCGCCCGGCGGGCCCGGAAGGTGGCGGAAGAAAACGTTGCCCAAAATCAGATACTGCTGAAACAGGCCCAGGGATTTTATCAGGTGGGTTTAAGGGCGAAGATTGATGTCACCAAGGCCGAGGCCAACCTCTATGATGCTGAAGCCCAGCTCATCAAGGCCAAGAATGCCGTGGAGTTGAGCCAAGTGACCCTGATGACCGCCCTGGGGTTAAAGACCTGGCCTTACAAGGGCCTGGAGGACGTCCTGGAAGTGACCCCCCAGCCCCAATCCCAGGCGGAGTTGAAGTCCCAGGCCCTGAACCAGCGGCCCGAAATCTTAAAGAACCGCTCCCAGCAGGATTACAATCAGGCGGCCCGGCGAGTAGCCCGGGCCGGCTGGTTCCCTACCTTGAGTTCGCTGGCCGCCTATGGCTGGTCGGGCCCCAGCCCGCCTTTCGGCTTCAGTTCGTTTGATAACCGCTCCTGGTGGGTGGGAGCGGGGTTGACCGTGCCGTTGTTTGATGGCTTGCTCACTTACAATAACGTGCGGGTGGCCAATGCCAATACTCGCGCCACTCTGGCCAACGCCGAGGTGCTCAGCCAGGACGTCTCCAAAGAAGTGGACCAGGCTTACCTGGATGTCCAAGCCTCCTGGGAGCTGATCCGGGCCACCAAAAAGGCCCTGGAAGCGGCCCGGGAGAACCTGCGCCTGGCCCAGGGACGCTACCAGGTGGGGGTGGGCTCCATCATCGAAGTTACCGACGCCCAGGTGCAATACTTCCAATCCGACCTGAAATACGTCCAGGCCCTCTACGACTACCGAATCAACGAAGCCAAACTGGATAAGGCCATCGGCCGGGCTTTTTAGCAAGGTGAGAAAGGGTTATTTGAGGGGAGGGCTGGGGGAACGCGGTTCCCCCACCCTCCCCTCAAACTCCCCTCCCAACCCCCTGTATGGGGTGGCCGGATGAGGCGGAGCCACAGGCCCCGCCTTATCCGGCCAAACTTAAGGGGTTGGGGGTGGGGGCGTGGGGGAGGGGGTAAGGGCCTGCGGCCCTTAGCCCCCTTCCCCACAACTCCCCTACCACAGACCGTGTTGCCTCAGGGTTTTTTGCAGGTCCTGGGGGGTGGTGAACGGCCAGGCCGTCAGGCCGTGGCTCCGGGCCGCCTCCACAAAGGGCAGCTTGTCATCCAGGAACAGGATTTGCTGGGGGGGGTGGCCCACTTCCCGGATCAGGGCATGATAGATGCCGCTCTCCGGTTTGCGGCTGCCCACCTGGTAGGACAGGATAAACTTAAGGAAATGGCCCAGGAGGGGAAAGCGCTGGCGAATATAGTCAAAATGCAGGGAATTGGTGTTGGACAGCAAAAACAGGGGATATTTTGACCCCAGGTGCGCCACCACCTCTGACATGCCCTCCATGGGGTCAAAGATCTCGGTCCACAACCGGCAGAAGGCCGGGTAGGGCAGGGCCAGGCGGAAGCGGCTCATAA
This sequence comes from Desulfobaccales bacterium, assembly GCA_030694005.1. Classification (GTDB taxonomy): domain Bacteria; phylum Desulfobacterota; class Desulfobaccia; order Desulfobaccales; family 0-14-0-80-60-11; genus JAUXZG01. The sequence continues at coordinate 13,469 of JAUXZG010000093.1, forward strand.
TCCTCTGGTAAAATTCGATGGAGGAGATACGGCCGGTGTCGTAGCCCGGCTCCAGCGCCGCGTCGAAGACCGCGGCAAAGACTTCTTCCGGGGTCAGATGCGGACCGGCATATCCGGCCAGGCCCCGACAAAAGCGGTAATGATCCACCTTCACCAGGACATTGCCCAGGTCCAGGGCCATGGCGGTGATTCTTAGGGGAGAGGTTGGGGCCATAAGAAAATTTTATAGCTAAAAACATTAAACTGCCATAATCATAATAGATAAATTTTCGCTGAATAGGGCTGAGAGCCGCATGGTATGGAAAAGGGGCCAGCGGCCCTTAGCCCCATCCTCCAACAACCTTCATCAGTTCCGCGGAGGTGCACTATGGCACGCGGGCGCGGCTGGACGGTAGTGGTGGCGTTACTGGTGGGCCTCCTGGGGGCCAGCGTCTTCTGGCTCTATGGCCCGTATCTTAAACGCCAGGTAGCCCTCCAGGTGGCGGAGGCCTTGCAGGGGCGGCCACTGGCCGTGGAAGTGAGCAAAGAGGGCGCGGCTGACCTGAAAGCCGCCGCCCCCCAGGCCCAGGGGCCCCGTTACCAATTGGTGGCCGGCGGCAGGGAGGCCTTCCTGGTGGACCTCAAGGAGGGACGGGTGTGGCATTATTTTTTTCATACCCGGGGAGGCGGCCTGGCCAGAGAGGATGAGGGCTTCATGCCCCTGGCCTTATATTATGGGGGCAAGAAATATTACAGCGCCTCGGAGGTGGAGCCTACCTTGAGCAAACCGCCGGACCAGCCCCAGCCCAAGGCGCAGGAGAAGAGGCCCTGAGGCTGAGCCGTCTTATCCGGGGAGACCTAGCCTGGGCCGGGTTTATCCTGATGGTCGCCGCCCTGTTCGGCCTTTTCCAACACTGGCCCCTGGTGCATATCTCCCTTGAGGGGAATTTAAAAACACACCTGGAGAAACTGGGGACTGAGCGTCGGGAAGTAAAATTCCAGGGGGTGAAAACCGTCAGCCTGGCCCAGGCTTACGCCCTGCTTAACCAGGGGCAGACCCTGTTCCTCGACGCCCGGCCTGCTTCGGAGTACCTGGAGTTGCATATCCAGGGAGCTATCAACCTGACCCCGGAGATGGCCGAGAAAGGGGAAACCCAGGCGTTAACCGCGGTGGCCAAAGAAAGTCAGATCGTGGCTTATTGCGGTCAGGTCAGCTGCGACGCGGCTCTAAAAGTGGCCGAGAAGCTGCAAGCCTTAGGATTTACCCAGGTGAGCGCCTTTTTGGAGGGCTTTCGGGCCTGGGACGAGGCGGGCTATCCGGTGGATACCGGCAGATAGGTTAATTGGGGGAGGATTGTAAGGGGGCCTCAGGCCCCCTTACAATCCTCCCCCAATCCCTTATGGGTTTTGGAGGCCGGAGAAGGCGGGGGCAGAAGGCCCCGCCTTCCCCGGCCTCCAAAAAATTTTGTGAAGCGATAGGGCGGCATGGCATGAGGGTGAAAATTAACCGACTCCTGCCCCGCCTCCTGGAGGTGGCTCTGGGGGGCCTCTTTTTTTATGTGGGCATGCTGAAAAATTATCATCCTTACGAGTTTGCCGAAGCAGTGCTGGCTTACCAGCTCTTACCCGAGGCCCTGGTGGGGGTAACCGCCGCGGTGCTTCCCTGGTTGGAGCTGGCCGGGGGTCTCTTCCTTATGGTGGGACTAAGGAGGCGCAGTTGCCTTGTGCTCCTTATGTTTTTGTCGGCCATGTTTATGGCCGTCCTGGTCATCACCCTGGCCCGGGGCTTGAAGATCGACTGCGGCTGCGGCCTTTTTTTCCAGCGCCAGGTGGGCCCGGCCGCCATCCTGGAAGACGGCCTGTTCCTGCTCTGGGCCGCCGGGCTTTACTGGTGGGAAATTAAAAGGGAATTTGGGGGAGGGGGTCAGGGGTCGTAGACCCACTTACAATCCACCCCCAAACCCCCACCCCCAAACCCTTAAGGGGTATAACTGGTTTGGAGAAGGCGGGGCCTATGGCCCCGCCTTCCCAACCCCCTTAAAGGGGGTTGGGAAGGGGGGATTGGGGGGAGGGCGGGGGAGCCACTGCTCCCCCGACCCTCCCCTCAAAAACCACGCAACCATCGGAAATCAGTTATGGCCAGGTTTTTTGATTTTTACGATCCTCTAGAAAAGCGTTATGTGTTCAACAGTTTCCTGGTGGTGGTGGGGCTGGTGGAGGTTCTTATCCTGGTGTTTACCCTGATCTGGCAGATGGATGAAGGCATTTTTGCCGAGCAGGTAGAGCAGGTGCGGGTGGTGCCCTTTCCCTGGAAGGAGTATCTGCTGGCCGCCTTCACCGCCCCCATAGCCTTGCTGTTCCTGTTTGGGCTCATCATCCAGGGGTTCGAGATGATTTGCCGGGAAGGGGAGCCCGCCTCCCCGGCGCGTTTAGGGGGCTGGGGCCGGAAAATGGGCCGGGGCCGTTATCTTTTGGGGCTGACCTTGGCGCTGGCTGCCGCAGGCGTTTTTATTTTCTGGGGGGGCGCGGCTTTTTCCCTCATCACCGCCGGGATCAAGTCCCTGGGGCTGGGGGGCTCTTACCTGCTCATCGTGTCGGTGGCCCTGGCCCTGCTGTACCTGCCGGTGCGCCTGCTGCTGCGCTACCGCCTGCAAAAAAAAGCCATGGAATATCAATATCTTTTAACCCTGGCGGAGCGCCACGGGGTGAGGGTGGTGGACCCTAAACTTAAGTCGGAGTTGGCTCCAGGGGGGGAGGAGAAAAAAAATTTACCGGCCACTGCCAAGAATGCCCTATCTTCTCCAGATTCCCAGGGAAATCCTGAATCGCCCTAAACTCAGACTTGTGAAATTTTTCCTTTACACCCGGTGGCAATCTAGGGTATGAATTGACATTCAGCCAGAGCAATACCACCCAGAGGCAAAAATAGGGTAGGGGAGGTGAGGGGCGCTTCATCATAAGGCTTTCAAGACCTTAATATTCTTAAGGAAATTATTACTCATAGGAGGGTAACGGATGGATATTATGACTTTTGCATTGCTATGTGGTGCGGTGGGGGTGGCCTACGGCCTGTTCACCACCACCTGGGTGCTGAAACAGGATGCCGGTAATCCCAGGATGCAGGAGATTTCCGCGGCGGTGCGGGAAGGGGCCAACGCCTTCCTGAACCGGCAGTATAAAACGGTGGCCGTGGTGGGCGCGGTTGTTTTCGTGCTCCTCTTCGGCCTGGGCAAATACACCGCCATCGGCTTCGTGATCGGCGCGGTGGGTTCGGCCCTGGCCGGCTACGTCGGCATGTACGTGTCGGTGCGGGCGAATGTGCGCACCGCCCAGGCAGCCTTTACCAGCATGGCCCACGCCCTGAAAGTATCCTTCCGGGGCGGCTCCGTCACCGGCATGCTGGTAGTAGGCCTGGCCCTGTTGAGCGTGGCCGGCTACTACAAATTCTTGATGTCGGCTGCTCCCCAGCATGCCATGCACGCCCTGATCGGTCTGGGCTTCGGCTGCTCCCTGGTGTCGGTCTTTGCCCGGTTGGGCGGCGGCATCTACACCAAGGCGGCGGACGTGGGCGCCGACCTGGTGGGTAAAGTGGAAGCCGGTATCCCCGAGGACGACCCCCGCAACCCCGCGGTCATCGCCGACCAAGTGGGCGACAACGTGGGTGACTGCGCCGGTATGGCCGCTGACCTTTACGAGACTTACGTCGTGACCGTGGTGGCCGCCATGCTCCTGGCCCACACCGTGTACGGCCCCGGCTCGAATGCCATCGTCTTCCCCATGGTCATCGGCGGCGTGTCCATCATCGCCTCGGTCATCGGCACCTATTTTGTCCGCCTGGGGAAATCCGCCTACATCATGGGCGCCCTCTATAAGGGCCTCATCGTGGCCGCGGCCCTGGCGATTATCGCTTTCTACCCCCTGGCCAGCAAGTTCATGGCCGGCGTGGCCGCCAAGGCCGTGGGCAGTGCCCCCGGTTTTGTGATCCCGCCCTTTAATGTCTTCCTGCTGGCGGTGATCGGCGTGGCCCTCACCGGGCTCATCGTGGCCATCACCGAATACTTCACTTCCAAGAGCTTTAACCCGGTTAAGTCCATCGCCCTGGCCTCCACCACCGGCCACGGCACCAACGTCATCCAGGGCCTGGCCATGTCCATGAAGTCCACGGCGGCGCCGGTTATCGTCATCGTCGTGGCCATCCTGGCGTCCTTCCACCTGGGCGGCGGTTTGGCCCACGCCGGCACCGGGCTGTACGCCATTGCGCTCACCGCGGTGGCCATGCTCTCCATGACCGGCATCGTGGTGGCCATTGACTCTTACGGTCCCATCACCGACAACGCCGGCGGCATCGCCGAGATGTCGGAACTGCCGCAAGAGATTCGGAACATCACCGATCCCCTGGATGCGGTGGGCAACACCACCAAGGCCGTCACCAAGGGTTACGCCATCGGTTCCGCGGGTCTGGCCGCCTTGGTGCTCTTTGCCGAGTACTCCCGGTCCTTCCCCGGGGTCATGTCCTTCGAGCTCTCCGATCCCCGGGTGATCGCCGGCCTGTTCATCGGCGGTCTGCTGCCCTACTTCTTCGCCGCCCTGTGCATGGAGGCCGTAGGTAAGGCCGCCGGCGGCGTGGTGGAAGAAGTGCGGCGCCAGTTCCGGGAAATCCCGGGCATCATGGAAGGCACCGCCAAACCCGAATACGGCACCTGCGTGGACATCGTCACCAAGTCGGCTCTCCGCCAGATGATGCTCCCGGCCCTGATCCCGGTGTGCGCTCCCCTGATCGTGGGCTTCATGCCGGGTCTCGGTCCCGTGGCCCTGGGCGGCATGCTCATCGGCTCCATCGTCACCGGGCTGTTTTTGGCCATTGCCATGACCTCCGGCGGCGGCGCCTGGGATAACGCCAAGAAGGCCATCGAAGACGGCCTCTACGGCGGCAAAGGCTCCGACGCCCACAAGGCCGCGGTCACCGGCGACACCGTGGGCGACCCCTACAAAGACACCGCCGGCCCGGCCATCAACCCCATGATCAAGGTGGTCAACATCGTGGCCTTGCTCATCGTGCCCTTGCTTATTAAGTTCGCCAAATAAGGGCAGTTACAGTCTCTCGCTAAGGCGCTGATAATAATCTCTCGCCAAGGCGCAAAGACGCAAAGGAAATAAATCAAAAAGGCCGGTCCCCAAGGGACCGGCCTTTTATTTTTTTTTCTTTTAACTTGGCGCCTTTGCGTCTTTGCGTGAGAATAAAGCGCCTTTGCGTGAGCCTATAACCGGTTGACTACCCGGGTGATCCCGTCTTTGATCAGCGCCGCCCCGAAGTTGATGAGCAGCCCCAGGCGCTTGTCAGCCAAACGCAGGTAGGTGAGAAGCTGCTTCTTGTGAACCGGGGCCACTTTTTCCACGGACTTCAGCTCCACGATAACTTTTCCTGCCACCAGCAGGTCCGCCCGGAAGCCTTCATCAAAGCTCATCTGTTCATAGACTACCGGGATGGGTATCTGGCGCGTTACCTCTAACCCCCGTTTTTGCAGTTCATAACCGAGAACGGCCTCATACACCGACTTTAGTAGGCCGGGGCCTAAGGTGGTGTGGATTTGATAAGCTGCATCCACAATCAGCCGGGCGATCTCATTTTCGTGCATATATCTCTCGCCAAGACGCAAAGGCGCAAAGAAATTAAGTAAATTGTGTTATCTTACTCGTTATGTTAAATGTCTTTCAAGTGTATATTTATTATCCCCTGGTTC
>JAUXZG010000099.1 GCA_030694005.1 Desulfobaccales bacterium
CCGGCCAAGTATTAAACCTTAAGGGGTTGGGGGAGGGGGTGTGGGGGAGGGGGCAGGGGCCCACTGGCCCCTGGCCCACTCCCCCACAAGGTCTGCCCCAAACTCCGGAGGAACAATGGACCTTGTTAAAGAAATCGTGGACCGCATCCTGGCCGGGGAGGTGCGCACCGCGGCCCGTCTGATGCGGGACCTGGATGATGGGATGCCTTTCGCCCGGGAGGTTTTAAAAAAGCTTTATCCTCACAGCGGCCGGGCCTATGTCATCGGCATCACCGGAGCCCCAGGAGTGGGGAAAAGTACCCTCACCGATCGGCTGATCCAATGCCTGCGCCAAGAAGGCCACAGCGTAGGAGTGGTGGCCGTGGATCCCACCAGTCCCTTTTCCGGGGGGGCCATTTTAGGGGACCGCATCCGCATGCAGCGTCACGCCCTGGATGAGGGGGTGTTCATCCGCTCCCTGGCCACCCGGGGCCATTTCGGGGGACTTACCGCCTCGGCCCGGGCGGTGATCACCGTGCTGGACGCCATGGGCAAGGACTATATCTTGGTGGAGACGGTGGGGGTGGGACAGGACGAGGTGGAGGTCGCCGCCACCGCGGATACCACCATGGTGGTCACGGTTCCGGGCTTAGGCGACGACATCCAGGCCATCAAGGCCGGCATCCTGGAGGTGGCGGATCTCCTGGTGGTCAACAAGGCGGACCGGGAAGGGGCCTCTCGCACTTACCAGGACCTGCTGCAAATGGTAGAGCTTCAGACTTTTAGAAAGGATAAGGCCTGGAAGCCCAGGGTCTTTTTGACCCAGGCCAAAGATAATGATGGGGTTAAGGAACTCGTGGCCGGGGTGCGGGAACACCAGGAATTTTTAGCCCGGGACCAGGGCAAGGCCCGGGGGGCGGCGCGCTACCTAAGGGTACGCCAGGAACTTCTGGAACTTTTAAAAGAAGGGGTGTTCCGCCACCTGGTGCAGCTACTCATCGAGGATGGCCGCCTTTACCAGATCGTGCAAGAAATTCTGGAGAAGCGCACCGACCCCTACTCGGCCAGCGAAAAACTCGTCACCGAAACCCTGGGGCCGGTTTGAGGGGTGGGGGTAGTTTTTTGGGAGAGGGGGTCAGGGGCTTCACAGGCTGGAAGCCTGTGCCACTGGCCCCTGCCCCCTCCCCCAAGCCCCCGCCCTCCCCCCACAAACCATAAGCAAGAAAAAAATGGACCTGGATGACATATCCGGGTCCATTTTTTTAAATTTGTCTGGGTCAGAGTTACATAGCCTTAGGGGCCTTGGGGGCTTCCTCCGGTTCTGGCGGTGCGCCTTTTTTGGAGGGAGACTTGCGCTTGGGGGCCGGCCGGGCGTGGCTTACCGGGAAGGTCTCCAGGTAGTAAGAGGACACCCACCCGATGGTGCCGGTGCGCACCTCCCGTACATTAGCCCACCCCTGGGGCCCCATGCCCAGCATCTCTACCTGGTTATTAAAGCCCAGGTTGGTGAGAATCCGGGTGCTGGTGCTGGGTCCGGCCCTAAGCGCCAGACTGCTCACCGCTACATAATAGTATGGTGGTCCAGGGCTGGGGGAGACCGCGCTCACCGGCACCCAGCCCTGGGCCCGGGATTTGAACGAGACCACCCGCCACCAGCCCAGGTTATTTTGATCTATCTTTTCTACCCGGTCTCCCCGATAGAGCAGTTCCAAGGCGCGGCAGTTATAATCGGCGCACTCGCGTAAGTACACGGTGCCGGCCGCCACATAAAAGGTGGCCGGCAGGGGGGACAGGCTCAGCAGGTCCCCGGGGATCCAGCCCACCTGGCCGCTCCTGGTCAAGCGCACCTGGGACCAGCCGTAATCGTTGCGGTCCAGGAGTTCCACCCGGTCGCTGCTGAAGACATTGGCGATGATGCCACATTCATAACTTGGGCAGTCCCTTAAGTAAGTTGAGGCCGGGCTTACATAATAATAGACCACCGGGGGAGGATAATAGCGGGGCCCCTCACAAGCGCTGGCCAGGAGGGACAAGGCCATAAGTATCAGGATTATGCCTTTAACGCGGCGTGGTTGTTCCATTTTCTCCTCCTCAACCAATCTCTTCTAAGGAGCGGATGCGCCAATTTGCACCCTCCTTGGCGAACCGTATCCGGTAGACTTGTTTCAGACTTGACAACTCCTGGGTGCGGCGATTCCTGGTGTCGATATACCAGGTGGCCCGGGCGGTGGCGTTATTAGAGTCCAGGGGCTGGACCTCGTCCAGGGTGAACACCAGTTTGAGGTAATCATATTCATCCCAGGATTTCGAGGTATCTTGGCGTTTTTCTTCCCGGTCGGGAAAGGTGAGGGAATAGCAATTCATATACTGCACGATGTCTTTTTTCAAATGGGCCTCCCGCATAGCGGAGAGCACGCTTTGCAACTGGTCTTTTAAAGCCGAGGCCGGGGTTGGGGCGGCGGGTCCCATGGCTTCAGGGGCGTCAGCCGGTGGGGGGGCGGGGGTTGTCCCAGTGGAGGCCGGCGCCTCCGCCTTGGGGGCCACTGCCGGCGGGGGGATGCCCCGGGTGAAGAGTAAGATCACCAGAATGGCGATAATTATCCCGACCCCTATCACCAAGCCTATGATCCAGGACTGCATCCCCTTGGCCGGGGCGGAGGGTGCGGTTCCTGCCGCCGGACCGGCCCCGGTAGTTGCCTCCCCGGCCTGCGCCGCCGCCGCCTTCCCTTGCAGAGGGGCATCGCATTCGTGGCAGAGCTCCTGTTGCGGGGTGACCCGAGTGCCACATTGAGGACAGAACTTGTCCCCTTTTTCGGGGTGCAAGTATGTGCCGCAGACACTGCAATATCTTTGGCCTTTCTCATGTGGGGTCTGGCAGTGGGGGCACTGAAGCATAGTGAACCTCCAGGGCAGCGTGATTAAATCTGGGGCGGCATACGGGAAGCAGGGTCATAAAATCGCAAAACCCTGACCATGTCAATAAAAATGTGGAGAAAGGCGGCCACAGGACGGCAGGCTTGGTTTACTTACCTCACCTATGGCCCTGAAGGGGCCAAGACCGGGGACCAAGGTCCCTTGGGATGGAACCAGAGATCCAGTTCTGACCGGAGCCAGCACCTTACTCCCTTAAAAATTGCCAAGCCGAGACTGAACCAGGGGCCCGGTTTGTTTTCCCAAAAACTTCCCCGGCGGGGGCAAACCAGGGCGAGACCGCTTTTGGCAGTTGAGGCTGATAAAGGTTTAATCTATAATGTCTCTAATAAGTTGGTTTTGAAGGAAGCGTGTAGTGATCGCGGCTATCGGCAAGCTAAAGGACTGGCTCACCAAAAAACGCCGGCCCCGGCGGACCCCGAGGTCCCTGGCCCCACCCCCGGCGCTTTTAGAGCGTTACCTTCAGTATAAACGTCTTTTGGCGGCCAACAGCGCCATTTTGACCATGGTGGCGGACCTGCAAGTCAAGATGACCGAAGGCTTCCTCTTTGACATGCACTATGTCCGGAGCGCCTGCGAGGGCTTGGGGGAGGAGGTCAAAGCGGTGGTCACCGCCCTCATGGCCATGTCGCCAGGCCGTTACGGGGGCCTGGAGGCTGCCCGGCGCCAGGTGGCCCAGTTGGTGTCCGGCGAGTTGGCCACCCCTCAGATCAAGCCGGTGCCCCTGACCCTGCCCCTGGCCGAAGTGCGGGAAGGCATGTTCTTCGGGGGCAAGGCCGAGAAGGTGGGCGAGCTTATTAGGATGGGGCTGCCGGTGCCTCCGGGCTTTGCGGTGAGCGCCTATGCCCAAAAGCTGTTCTTCGAGCGCTCCGGTTTGGAGGACTTTGTTAGGGAACAGGTGCGACGCTCCCACATCCGCGACCTGGAGAGCATGAGGGAGGCGGGTGAGGCCGTCCGTCAGCGGATCATGTCCCGGCCCTTGCCCCCGGAGCTCTCCCAGGCCCTCTTAGAAGAGCTTGAGCGCCTGGGCGCCGCCCGGGTGGCGGTGCGCAGCTCCGCCCTCCAGGAGGATAGCCAGTTCAGCTTTGCCGGCCAGTTCGAGACCATTCTCAATGTGCCCCGGGAAATGGTGGAGCAACGCTACAAGGAGGTCATTGCCTCTTTGTTCACCCCCAGGTCCCTGTATTATTGCCATACCAGCGGCTTTTCCTATCAGGAGCTGGCCATGGGGGTGCTGGTCATGGAGATGGTCCCGGCCAGAACCGGTGGGGTGCTCTATACCGCGGACCCGCGCACGGGAGAGGCGGCCACCATCATCAATGCCGTGCCGGGCCTGGGCTCTCTGGCGGTGGGGGGGGTGGTGGAGCCGGACGTCTACCGGGTGGAGGCCGGAGGGCTGGTGGCCCAGCAGGTGGGCGAGAAAACCCGCATGCACCTGGCGGCGGAGGAAGGCGGCATTCTGGATGTGGAAATTCCTACGGACATAAAAGGCCCGTGCTTGTATGAGGAGCAGGTCCTGGCGCTTTCTGCCCTGGGGAGTCAGGTGGAGAAGCACTTCGGCCTGCCTCAGGATATAGAGTGGGCCCTGGGCCCGGATGGCAAGTTTTACTTGCTGCAGGCCAGACCCCTGCGCCTGAGCCGCCGCTTCAAGGCCGAGTACCTGCCCCCCAAGCTCAAAGGCGAGAAGCTGCTCCTGGAAAACGGCATCGTGGCCTCTCGAGGGGCGGCTGCCGGACCGGTGTATTTGCTGGAGGAGAGGGGGCTGGAAGGGGTACCCGACGGGGCCGTGTTGGTGGCCAGGCGAGCCTTGCCGGAATACGGGCTGGCGGTGGGCCGAGTGGCGGCCATGGTCTCCGAGGCCGGCAGCGCCACCAGTCACCTGGCTACAGTCCTCCGGGAGGCCAGGGTGCCGGCCATTTTCGGCGCTAAGGGGGCCGCCACCCTGCTTAAGGCCGGAGAGGTGGTTACCGTGGACGCCTACTATGGTAATATCTATGCCGGGCGCTTAGCAGAGCTGCTCAAGGTCCCCAAGGGAGGAGATGCGGTGCTGCGCCAAAGCCGGGTCTTCAAGGTGCTGGAGCGCCTCTTAAAACACATCACCCCCCTCAACCTCTTGGACCCCCGGGCCGATACCTTTCGGCCCGAATACTGCCGCACCTATCACGATATTACCCGCTTTGCCCACGAGAAGGCCATGGTGGAGTTGTTCCAGGTCTCCGGGGGGCAACTGGAGGAGGAGGGGGCCCGGCGGCTGGTGAGCAACCTGCCCCTGGAAATCCATGTCATCGATCTGGGTGGGGGCTTAAGCCCGGAGGTGGCGGACAAGGCCCAGGTACGGCCCGAGGATTTGCGCTCCCGGCCCATGCTGGCCTATTGGCGGGGGTTGAGCCAGGTGGGCTGGAGTGGCCCCAAGCCGGTGGACATAGCCGGTTTCATGTCGGTGGTGATGAGCACCGCTACCGACGCCAAAATGCATGAGCGGCTGCATGAGAAGAATTTTGCCATCATCACTGAAGACTATATGAATCTCTCCAACCGGCTGGGTTTCCATTTTGCCACCATCGAGTCCTTCCTGGGCCTGCCGGAGGAGAGCTATGTCACCCTGGTGTTTCACGGGGGTGGGGCGGAATTGACCCGGCGCATGCGCCGGGTGCGTTTCCTGGCCAGGGTGCTTAAAGATTTTGACTTCCGGGTGGACCTGAAGGAAGACTCCATCACCGCCCGCATCGACAGCTTGGATGCGGCCGTCCTGGAGGAGAAGCTGGAGCTCCTGGGGCGCCTGATGATGGCCAGCAAGCAACTGGACATGGTCATGATCTCGGAAGATGCGGTGGACCAACACTACCGGGAGTTCATCTCCGAGGACTATACGCTGAATCGCCAAAAGGAGACCGGCCCATAGCCAATATCATCGAAAGAATCGGCAAGTTCGGCATCCGCCGGCTGCTCACGGCTGTGGGCTTGCTGGTGGTATTGCTGCTGGCGGTGGC
>JAUXZG010000103.1 GCA_030694005.1 Desulfobaccales bacterium
CAAGCCTCTCCTCAGAAAATCACCCGCACGCCGCCCAGGTCCATGACGGAGAAGGTCTGTTTTTCCGTCATGGAGCCCATGAACATCATGTTTTTGGGCACCTCCAGTTCGTGGGACAGGGCTTCCACGGTCTCCGGGTAAAATTTCCCCTGGCGGGCTTGATATTCAATCTTCATGTAGGGGGAAAGTTCCCGAATCACTTCCAGGTTTTTCTCGAGCTTTTCTTCTATGGCCGGGTCGTCATGGGCATAAAGGCGGATGATCAAGACATTTTGGGAAGCTTCGTTGCGGTCGATGTAACTGAAGGCCCGGACCAAACGCGGCAAACTCCCCAGGCGGACAAAGACCACCGCGGTCTTGGCGGAAATTACCGCGGTGGCCAGATAAGAAAGCAGGGTGAGACAGGCGGCGAAGGAGGCGTCGAATTTGCGGGTGCAGTTGAGCAGGCAGTTGTAGACCCCGCCGTCCAGGGGCAAGGCCTCCACCACCTCGGTGTAGATCCGGCGATATAAATAAAGGACCCCAACGGCCAGCAGCAGGGCCACCGGGGCCAGGGGACCGGCATAGAAGATGGCGATGCCCGAGACATAGAGGCAGGAGGAGGTGATGTCATTGCCGCAGATGGCGGTAGCTAACCAGGGCCCCAGGCGTTTCTTCTTGCCTTCGCCTAAAAGGAGTTCCTCCGGCGAGGGGGAGGGGGGAGCCGGGGTCTGGGGAGCAGGTTTCTCTTCGTCAGCCATTAAGCTTTTTTAATAAATTTTTCATAATTTGTCGATCCTTTCCTGATCTGCCGCCCCCGCCGCCACCCCCCCCTTACCTCATCTGTGGTCTCAGCCCCCTTCCACATCCAGGCTGTATGGGGGACCGGGGGCGGAGACCTGGACCTCCACTTGACTGGACCGCAAGGCGGCTCAACCTTTCAACCACCTCGGGGGATCCCTGCAAGTGATCAAGGGGGGAAGCGTGATTGACCGGGTGGCCTCAGGTAGTGGACTTGGAAGTATCGTGAGTGGCGGGACCACGGTGACCACGCTGACCCCCCCGACCGGCCAGGCTGGGAACACCTGGCGGGCCGTGGAAATTAGCCCGGCCACCGGCCAGGCTGGGAGGGCAGCAGCTCACCGGCACCATGACCTTCAACGGCTCCCAGACCAATGGAGTCAGTTTTAAATTAACCGGCTCCATCATCATCTACCCGGACCCCAAGGGGCCCGTCAGTATCGGCAATGCCTCCGGTCAGGTAACGGCTAACCTGATCGGGAAAATTTAACCGGGGGAGATAGAAACATCCCGGCCAGACAAAAAGGGAAACTGCCATTGACCCCCACGGGCAAGGGGCGGCGGGGGGCCGTCCTGAGGGAAAACAGTCAGCTCAGTAATCTCAGAAGTGATAGTCATTAAGTCTTGGAAAGCATATCCGGGGGGTTCACCAACCTGTGTGGGGCCGGTTTCGGGACCTTAAGATCAGCCACCCAAACCGACGGCTTACCCCCAATTTTTCCCCACAAAAAGCCAGGACGTTGTATAATAACAGAGCAGGAAGCGTGGCTGTCCCTTTGTGCTTTAAGAGGCCATCAGTCATAACTGGAGCAAGAGCTCTTAAACCATGATTCGGCGTTTAGCCCCGGTCTTTAAGTCCCCCACCACCCGCTGGGTAGTCGGCGTAACCTTGTTGCTGTCAATTTTCCTAATTTGGCGGCCCCCCTTCACCGAGTTTCTGGAACTCAAGCTTTACGACCTCAAGTTCCGCTACCGGGGAGCCCGGGCGGGCCCCGCCGATATAGCCATCGTGGCCATTGACGATGACAGTCTGAAGAAGGTGGGGCGCTGGCCCTGGTCCCGGGAGGATATTGCCCGGCTGTTCACCCGCCTTAAAGAGACCGGCCCCAAGGTAATCGCTTTGGATATCATCTTTGCGGAAAAACAGGAAACCGCCGTGGTCCGCACCTTGACGACCCTGCGCCAGGAAGTGGCCCGGCGCGGCCTAGCCTCCCCGGCACTCCTGGCCTTGCTGGAGGCGGAGCAAAAACGAGCCGATGTAGACCGCCTGCTGGCCCAGGTCATCGGCCAGGGAACCCCCACTATTTTAGGGTTCTTCTTTCGGGAGGTGGGGGGGACGGTCAGGGGGCTAAAACCGGAAAAACTCCTGGGCCCCTCCTACATCCAAGCTTCCACCTATAACCTGGTGCGTACTCTGGATACCGAGTCTTCCCAGGTTCCTTTAATAGGGGCCGCGGGGGTGGAACTGAACCTGCCGGAAATCAGCGCCGCAGCCGCGGGTGGCGGCTATTTCAACATGATGCCGGATCCTGACGGCATCGTCCGCTGGTTCCCCATGAGCATTATTTACGGCCCGGACATCTTTGCACCCCTGACCCTGGTGGCGGTGGACCACTATCTGGGTCGGCCGCCTCTGGCCATCACCCTGTCCCGGTTGGGGGTGGAGGACATCCGTATAGGCTCGCGCCAGGTGCCGGTTGACCGGTATGGCCGCCTGCTCATCAATTATTTGGGCCACCCGGGCCTAGTCCCCACTTATTCCGCCGCCGCGGTCCTGGAAGGTCGTTTACCCCCTGAGACTTTAAAAGACAAGATTGTCCTGGTGGGGGCCACCGCGGTGGGGGTCTATGATCTTCGGGTCACGCCTTTCTCCGGGGTCTCCCCGGGGGTGGAAGTCCAGGCCACGGTGATGGAAAATCTGCTTTATGGCAAATTTTTGCGGATTCCACCGTTCTCCCTGGCGGTGATGGCTACCATCCTCCTGGGCCTGGGGGTTCTGGTGGGCCTGGTCCTGCCCAAGCTCTCGGCGGCCTGGGCCCTGGTCTTTACCATCCTCCTGACCGAGGTCTACATCACCGTAAATTATCTGCTGTTCAGCCGCCTGGGCCTGCAACTGGACCTCTTCTATCCCCTGGCCGAGATCGTCCTGGTATATCTGGGCGTCACCATGCAGCGGTTCCTGGCCGAAGAAAAGGAGAGGGTACGGATTCGCAAGGCCTTCGAATCCTTCGTGGCCCCGGCTGTGGTCCAGGAGATGCTGAAATACCCGGAGCGCTTGCGCCTGGGGGGCGAACGCCGGGAAATCACCATCCTGTTCAGCGATATTCGGGGTTTTACCACCATGTCGGAAAAGCTGGACCCGGAAGCCCTGGTGAGTCTGCTCCATGACTTTTTGAATCCCATGACCAACATTATCATCAACCAGGGGGGCACCATCGACAAATACATGGGGGATGCCATCATGGCGGAATTCGGCGCCCCCTTAGAGCAGCCGGACCACGCCCGCCTGGCCTGTCGGGCCGCCCTTCAGATGTTGACCACTTTGAAAGAATTGAACCGTGAATGGCAAGCCCAGGGACGGCCGCCGCTGCACATCGGCGTGGGTATCAACACCGGGCCGGCGGCGGTGGGGAATATGGGCTCCGACCGCCTGTTCGACTACACGGCCATTGGCGACAATGTGAACCTGGGCTCTCGCCTGGAAGGGTTGAACAAATATTACGGCACCAGTATCCTCATCAGTCAGAGCACCGCCGACGTCCTGGGGGACGGCTTTATTTTAAGGGATATGGACCGGGTGAAGGTCAAAGGCAAGGCCCAAGCCACAGGTATTTTCGAATTGCTGGGTGAGGGGGGCCAGGACCAGGAACTGGCCCACTTTCTGGAACTCTTCCACCAGGGTTTGGCCTTTTACCGGGAGCAGCGCTGGTCCGAAAGCATTGCGGTCTTTGAGAAAGCCAAGGAGTTGCACCCGGATGACGCGGCGACCCAGCGCTATCTGACCATGGCCCAGGATTACCTTAAGACCCCGCCGGGACCTGATTGGGAGGCGGTCACGGTCATGGATGGGAAATGAGCTGGGAAAAAGTAGTTTGGAAGAAGGCAAAAAGCCCAATTATTTTAATAGATTTAATAATACTAGCAAGTTACCGGCAACTAAAGGTCCCCCTATCTTAAAGGGGGATTTAGGGGGATTTTAAAATCCCCCCGGTCCCCCTTTAGAAAGGGGGGAATTATTCCCGATCGATCATCAACGCTAATCCAGCCTGTCCGAGTACTAGAACCCCGGTCTCTATCCGCAGCCCCTTTAACCCCGCCAGGTTGCTAAAAACCTCTCCAGGCTCTCCAGGTTTCCCACATTAAAGAAGTTTTCCCCAGGCTGGGGCAAGATTTTTCGCACCAGGCCCTTCAACACCTCTTTGGGCCCCACTTCCACCCAGGTGTCCACCCCCGCGGCCTTTAGGTTCAAGATGAGGTCGGCCCAGCGCACCGGGGAGGTGAGTTGGCGGGACATGGCTTGCTGCAGGCGCTTAGGGTCGGTCTCCGGCGCGGCGGTGGCGTTAAGGTAGATGGGCAGATTAGGCGCCATAAAGCGGCAACTCGACAAAAAGTCGGCGAAGTCCTGGTAAGCTCCGGCCATCAGGGGGGAATGCCAGGCTCCGGAGACTTTTAACGGCACTACCCGGCCCCCGGCGGCCTTGGCCAGATTGCCGGCCTGGGCCACCAGCTCCGCTGACCCGGAAATCACCGTTTGTTCCGGAGTATTAAAGTTGGCCAGGGCCAGGGGCCCTTCTTGACATAGGGGGGCCAGCAGGGCCTGGAGTTTTTCCGGCGGTACCCCGATGACCGCCGCCATGGTGCCGGGGTGCCGCTCGGCTTCCCGCTGCATGAGGCGGCCACGTTGTTGCACCGCGGCGAGAGTGTCCGCGGCGCTTAACACGCCGGTGGCATAAAGGGCGCTATACTCCCCTAAGCTGTGCCCGCACACCGCCTGGGGCGTGACCCCGGCCGCCCTAAGGGCACGAAACAGGCAGAGGTTGACCACGGTTATCGCCGGCTGGAGGTTTACCGTCTGGGTGAGTTCCTCCATGGGACCGGAAAAACACAGGCGTGTCAACGGCAGCCCGGTGGTCTCTTCCGCCATCTTAAAAAACTCCCGGGCGCCAGCCTCGGCTTCATAAAGGTCCTGACCCATGCCCACATATTGGGAACCCTGCCCGGGAAATAAAAAAGCCACCTGAGCCATGCTTCACCTCAAAAATAAATGAATTAAGGACCCTGAAAAAAGACCTGAAAGAATATTGATGGCGGGCACAGAGGCCCGCCCCACCAGAAAAATCAAAGCGGTGGGGCGGCCGTCTCTGGCCGCCATCCAGAGCAATTCCCTAAAAATAGTTTTTTTCAGAGCTTTTTAATTATGTCCTGTCTAAAAATAAACGGCAACGGAAAAAAAGAGGGTTCGGGTCAATAGAGTCGGCCACTAGCAGTGCTGAAAATTCCCCCTTGCCGCCATCGCCTCAAGGTTAGGATTATCGGCCCATACGCTTTGGCGCAGGCGGATTTCTCTAAAGTGAGATGACCAAGATTTAGGCTAACAATTATCAAATACAGCTAAGACCCTATCTGACACTCAAGGTGAAACTGGGGTTTAGGGAGGGCCCCGAAATACCCCTATGGTGAGCCTAGCAAAACCTTTTCATTGGGTCTCAAACCGCGCCTAGATAGCCAGTTATCATGCCTATGAAACCAAATTACTGTATGGCATTTTAGGGGTTCTTTAACTTGAAAGTGGCATAAACCAAAATCGGTGCTTATTTTGAAGTTTGGGAAGATGGAAGGATAGATTCCTAAGTTTTCGGTTTTCATAACCAGGCAACCAATTCGGCCATTCATCTGAAAGGAGGCCTAAATCAGTATGAGAATCGTGATCGGTTTGCTGGTCAAGGTCCTGGCGGCCTATTAGCCCAAGAGTTGAGTTTCATAGGAGACGCCGATGTGGAAAAATCTTTGGAGCACCGATGACAAACAGTGGGCGACCATTCCTTTAAGAATCGCCCTGGGGGTGATCTTTCTGAGCCATGGCGGCCAAAAACTGTTCGGCTGGCTGGGTGGCAAGGGGCTTGAAGGGACGGCCGGTTTCTTCGCCGGGAAATTGGGCCTGACTCCTGGGATGCTGTGGGCCCTGCTGGCCGGCATCGCAGAGTTCGGAGGCGGTCTGCTTGTACTGCTGGGCCTTTTTACCCGGTTGGGTGCCTTATTCATTTCGACAGTTATGCTGGTGGCGATATTCAAAGTCCATTGGGGAGCCTTTTTCATGCCAACGGGAATCGAATATGCGTTCTCCTTGTTCGCCGCTGCCGTGGCGCTCCTCATCGCCGGGGGCGGCAAGTTTTCCCTGGATACGCGGCTGGCCAAAAAATGACTCGATTTAACCATTAAAGAAACATCACACGGAAGACTAGAGAATTCCTGTTCCGTGTAATGTTTCTTGAGACGAGAAAATTCCTGCAAGAGGCTCAGGATGAGTCAGTTCCGTTGCTCCCCTTCGCCGAGCAGCACCCCGAGCTGCACCCGTGACAATATCCCCCATTAAAAACCTTTAGCTGCTGCTTTTTTTGCTTTTTCCTTGCCATTATCCGCAGCCTTTCATGTGTGGCGATATCATTATGATATCTTAAGATGTTCTTTTTGGTTTAAGCAACTCATTTTGGAAGTTTAATAAAATGTATCGGATGATAAAGAACTTGGATGGCAAGGTTGTCAGATCGAGCCAGGAATATTACTCTGAAGTAATGTCGCCGCAGGCCTTAGCCTGCCCAGGCTCAGGCCTGCGGCGACGATGGGGTCTTTAATCCGGTTCCCCAGAAAGGGTTAGAAAACAGGTATAAAAAGTGGGATTTAGGGGGGTCAATAAGTCGATAAACGCTTGGGGAAAGCCAACCAGCCTCACTTTCGGCAAACTTACTCGAAGTGAAAACCCTTCTCGGTGAAAAGCCGTAAACATACCTCCACTACCTCAGGATCGTAAAGGCTGCCACGGTGCCGGGAGATTTCCTCCAGGGCCTGCTTTATCCCCAGGGCCGGCCGGTAAGGTCGATGAGAAACCATGGCTTCCATCACATCCGCCACCGCCAGGATGCGGGCCTCTAACGAAATATCTTCCTGAGAGAGGCCATGAGGATACCCCGAGCCGTTTAACCTCTCATGGTGCTGTAAGATAATCAGGGCCACCGGCCAGGGAAACTCTACACCCTTTAACACCTCATAACCCACCTGAGGATGGGCCTTAATCATGGAAAACTCGTGATGGTTGATCTTGCCCGGCTTGTTGAGAATCTCCGCCGGGACCGCGATCTTGCCAAGATCATGGAGGAACCCGCTTACCTGGATCCCGGCTATTTGCTCTGGAGAAAATCCCAGTTCCTGGGCCAGAGCACAGGCCAGTTGGGCCACCCGTCTCTGGTGCCCGGCGGTATAGGGGTCTCTGGTTTCTATAGTGGCGGCCAGGGCGCTGACGGTGCCATCCAGGGCTCTATGCAGCTTTTCCAGGCTACTTTTAAGCGCCTCCTCGGCCTGCCGCCGCGCCGTGATATCTCGGATGGCCCCGGTGAAGGCCTTGGGGTTGCCGGCCAGATCTAAATTCAAGGAGGCGCTCAACTCTCCCGGGAACGGGGTGCCGTCCTTTTTTAAAAAGGTATACTCGATATTTCTGATAACCCCGGTTTCCAACAATTTCCTGGCATCCTCCAAGACGCGGGGGTGGTCGGAGGGATCAACCAGGTCCAAAAAACTATGGCCGATCAGCTCTTCGGTCCTCTCATAGCCCAAAACGCTCTGGACCATCTGATTGACCACTATGAAGTTAAGGTCCAGGTCCACCTGTCCCACCACATCCGGGGAGGATTCGAACAGGACGCGGAAGCGCTCTTCGCTCTCCTTGAGCGCTTCTTCCGCCTGCTTGCGAGCCGTGATATTTTCCACAAAACCTTGGTAATAAAGACTGGCGCCAGGTCCGTCCCGCACCGCCCGGGCGTTTACGGCAACCCAAATCTTTTCCCCGTCCTTACGAAAGACCTGGCTTTAAAATCCCCGCACAATTCCTTGCTCTTCTATGGATTTTCTTAAAACCTGTCGGCGTTCCACTTCCACATAATTTTGGCTCAGGTCGGCAATGCTATTGACCATTTCGTAAGGAGAGTCATAGCCGAACATTTGGGCATGCGCGGGGTTGACCTTAAGTAAACGCCCCTGAGGGGTGCTCTGGAAGATGCCTTCCACGGCATTCTCAAAGATATTACGATAGTTATCTTCGTTCTCCCGCAGGGCCTCTTCTACCCGCTTGGGTTTGGAGATGTCGAAAAACACTCCGCTTAGATATTCCACCTCCCCACCCGGTTTACCAACAATATGGCTTCTCTCCTGGATCCAGATGACCTTTCCCTCTTTACTTTTTATTCTATATTCTCTTACATAGGCCCTATCGGTCCTCAGGGCTCGGATAAATATCTTGGCGGCGTTTCTTAAGTCCTCCTTAAGCATTAATTCCGGCCATTTAACCCGGCGGGCGTCGAAATCCGCCTTCCCGTAGCCGGTCATGGCTTCCACTTTGTGGTCGAAGAAATCCACGGACCCGTCCAGATATCCCTTAAAAACCACCGCGGGGATATTGTTCACCACCAGGCGGAATTCCATCTCCCTCTGCCGCAGCGCCGCTTCAGCCCGCCGCTGTTCGGTGATGTCCCGTTTAAGGAAGTAAAAAATCAACCCTAAAAGACCGAACCCGGTTAAGGAGCCGGTCACAAGGGTAAAGAGAAACTTGGCCTGGCTAGCCTCGGTCTCTTTAAGGCGCTGCTCTAACATTATTTTTTCGTCCTGTTCTATTTGGGCAATGAGGTTGCGGCTCTCCTCCATGAGCCTCAGTCCTTCTTTCTGTCTGACGGACTGGACGGCTGCCTCAGGCTCACCCTTTTTCAAAAGGGAGATCCTTTCCTTCATAAGGGCCAGTGTTTTGGCGATTAGAGGCTCCAGGGAGTCAAGCCTTTGCTGAACCCCGAGGTGGTGCGCCGTTAATTTCCTGGCCTCCTGAATAGTTTTCGGGATGCCACTGAGCGCGGTTTGGTATGGCTCCAGAAAATATGTGTCCCGGCTGATAATATATCCCCGCTGCCCGGTCTCGGCGTCAGTCAGGGCTAAGAGCAAGTCCTCCAACTTATCGTGAACCTCTAATGAGTTGGCCACCAGCTTGTTGTTTTCGATAAACCTGTGCATGTGCCAATAGGAGGAAATATTCAAGGCCGCCAGGATGCCCAAGGCCAGAGAGAATCCCCAGGCCGCGATATTCTTATTACCCTGCCATTTCATGGGTGAGCTATCCCTGGGTAGGTGCTTGATTAACCAGCGGGCCTCCTTGGTCCTTGACAACTCCGCTTAAAAATTAGAAGGCGATCCCTGGGGCCGAAGCGCTTGACCCGACATACCCCGCCTTAGACCCAAAAGTAGCAGTTCTCGGAGTTGGCAAAGACATAAAAAAGCGAGCCCAGGAGTAAAGGTGCATGCCACCATATCTCGACCTTCTTAAGCCCAGCTCGCAAACACCTGGTTCAACGGTGCTATTTTATGCTTATCCAATCGGTAAATAAGGGGGCCTCCTTTAATCACAGTCAAGCTGTCTCAAGGAAACTGGGCCTCGGGCATCTCCTTAAGAGGGGGGGCGGCCTTTTATTTCCAAGGCTAAAGGGGTTTACCCATGTCCCTATCTCTGGGGGCGGAAGTTTTAAGGTGAAGGGGGTCATGGGGGCTCCAAGACCCGCTGGCCCCGTCAAATATTCTTGAGGAATGGGGGGAGGGGAGAAGGCCTGGGGTCTTTGGCCCCCTTACCTGCTTTCGGCAAACGGGCGTCCACCGGGGCAGGAGCCACGGACTTGACATAAGCCCAGGGGTTGGATATTTTAACCTAATTTCTTACAGAGAAGGGGACTTCATGGCGCTGGATGAAATCCTCATTACCAGGGCGATTATCGAAAGATATACCGAAAAGTTATTGGATAATCTGGACCTGGAGGTGGCGGTGGTGGGCGGCGGCCCCGCCGGGCTGACCACCGCCTGGCGACTGGCCCAAAAGGGGCACAAAGTGGCCATCTTCGAGCGGAAACTCAGCGTCGGCGGCGGCATGTGGGGCGGCGGCATGATGTTCAACGAGATCGCCATCCAGGAAGCCGCCAGACCCCTGCTGGAGGAGATCGGCATTCCCTCAAGCCCGTTTACGGGGAATATTACACCGCGGACGCAGTGGAGGCGGTCACCACCCTGGCGTCTAAAACTTTCAAGGCCGGGGCCACCATCTTCAACCTCATCAGCGTGGAAGATGTCATGGTGCGGGAAAACCGGGTCACCGGCCTGGTGCTCTTCTGGACCGCAGTGGAGATGGCCAGCCTGCATGTGGACCCTCTGGTGGTGCGGGCCAAATATGTGGTGGACGCCACCGGTCACGACCTGGAGGTGGTGAAGGTGCTGTTGCGCAAAAATCAACCCTTAAGCCTGTTTACTCCCAGCGGGGTCATCGGCGGGAAACGCTCCATGTGGGCCGAAGTGGGGGAACGGGAGACCGTGGCCCACACCAAAGAAATTTACCCGGGCTTCTTTGTGTCCGGCATGGCGGCCACCGCCACCTACGGCACCTTTCGCATGGGGCCCATCTTTGGCGGCATGTTTCTCTCCGGGAATAAGGCCGCAGAATTGATTCACGAGCGCTTGACCGAGGTAGGGGAGTACACTTAGTTGCCTAACTCGACGCTGCATACCACTTATGAGGCAATCTGGCGGCAGCCTTTAAGTCCCCCTTTATAAAGGGGGATTTAGGGGGATTTTAAAATCCCCCCTTTCCCCCCCTTTAAAAAGGGGGGTATTTATAGCTTAA
Source organism: Desulfobaccales bacterium (assembly GCA_030694005.1). Classification (GTDB taxonomy): domain Bacteria; phylum Desulfobacterota; class Desulfobaccia; order Desulfobaccales; family 0-14-0-80-60-11; genus JAUXZG01. The sequence continues at coordinate 10,697 of JAUXZG010000103.1, forward strand.
GATAAACTTAACCCTTTTCTGCGACCGAGTAATAGCCGTATCCTCTATAAATATGCACAGGCGAGACGCCTGTGCCACCAAATAAGCTAAGATTGAGATATGGAATATGAAGCTGTCATCGGGCTGGAAGTCCATGCCCAACTATTAACCGCCTCCAAGATCTTTTGCGGGTGCGCCACCACTTTTGGGGGGCCACCCAATACCCAGGTCTGTCCGGTGTGCCTGGGGATGCCCGGCTCCCTGCCGGTATTGAACCGGAAGGCGGTGGAGTACGCCCTGAAAATGGCCCTGGCCACCAATTGCCAGATCCAGGCGGAGTCCATCTTCGCCCGTAAGAATTACTTCTACCCGGATCTTCCCAAGGGCTACCAGATCTCCCAATATGAACAGCCCTTGGCCGAGCACGGGCATCTCACCATCCGCATCAACGGCGCGGCGCGGCGCATCGGCATCACCCGCATCCACCTGGAGGAGGACGCGGGCAAACTGATCCACAGCGAGGCCCGGCCGGTGAGTTTCGTGGATTTTAACCGCACCGGCGTGCCCCTGATCGAAATCGTCAGCGAGCCGGATATCCGCACTCCGGACGAAGCCGTGGAGTATCTCAAGGGCTTAAGAAACATCCTGCTTTATCTGGAAATCTGCGACGGCAACATGGAGGAAGGGTCTTTCAGGTGCGACGCCAATGTCTCCTTGCGGCCTTCCGGCGCGGCTGGCCTGGGGACCAAAACCGAACTCAAGAACATGAATTCCTTCCGCTTTGTGAAAATGGCCCTGGAGTACGAAATCAAGCGGCAGCGGGCCTTGCTGGCTGACGGCCGGGAGATCGTCCAGGAGACCCGCCTGTGGGATGCGGCCCAAAACCAGACCGTCTCCATGCGGGGCAAAGAAGAGGCCCATGATTACCGCTACTTTCCCGACCCGGACCTGGTGCCGGTTAGAATCTCTGCTGAGTGGGTAGAAAGCCTTACAAAAAAACTGCCGGAACTGCCCGCGGCCCGGTGGGCCCGCTTCCAGAGCCAGTTCGGCCTGCCGGCCTATGACGCCGAGGTTCTCACCAGCGACAAGGCCCTGGCGGACTACTTCGAGGGCTGCGTCAAGGAGTTCCCCCAGCCCAAACAGGTGAGCAACTGGATCATGGTGGAACTCCTCAGGGAACTGAAAAAGGAGGAGGTTGGCATCGCCTCCTTGCCGGTTACCCCGGCGGCCTTAGGAAGGCTGCTAAATCTGGTGGATAAAGGTACCATCAGCGGCAAATTGGCCAAGACCGTGTTCGAGGAAATGATGGCCACCGGCAAGGACCCGGAAGCCATCGTCAAAGAACGGGGCCTGGTGCAAATCAGCGACGCCGAGGCGCTTTTGCCCCTGGCCCAGGAGATCATCAATGCCAATCCCAAAGAAGCCGCGGACTTTCGGGCCGGCAAGACGAAAGTTATGGGCTTCTTCGTGGGCCAACTGATGAAACAAACCAAAGGCCAGGCCAACCCGCAGATGGCCAACGACATCTTTAAGCGATTGTTAGGGTAGGAGATATGGGGGGAGGGCCAGGGACCTGAGGTCCCTACCCCCTCCCCCAAAAAACCAAGCGGAGTGTGAGCATGGATCCGTATGGCAGCATTTATTGGGATGCCGGCCGGGTGAGGTTGCTGGATCAGCGGCGGTTGCCGGCAGAGGAAATTTATCTGGAGATTACGGATTATCAGGAGGTGATCCAGGCCATTCGCACCCTGGCCATTCGGGGGGCGCCCGCCATTGGGGTGGCCGCGGCTATGGGCGCGGCCTTGGGGGCATTGGCCATGGACACTGACGATCCGGTGCAGTTCCAGGTCCGCTTCCAGGAGATCTGCCGGGAGATAAGCCAGGCCCGGCCCACCGCGGTGAACCTTTTTTGGGCCCTGGACCGCATGTTGCTGGTGGCCCAGTCCCAGGAGGGCCAGGGGGTGGCGGCCTTAAAGGAGCGTCTGGTGGCGGAAGCCCAGACCCTGCTCAAGGAAGACGAAACCATCAACCGGCACCTGGCCCAGGCGGGTCAGGTCCTGATCCATGACGGCCAGAGGGTCATCACCCATTGCAATACCGGGGCGTTGGCCACCGGGGCCTACGGCACCGCCCTGGGGGTCTTGCGGGCGGCCTGGGAGGCCGGCAAAAAAATTTCCGTGTGGGTGGACGAGACCCGGCCCCTGCTTCAGGGGGCCCGGCTCACCACCTGGGAGTTGGGAAAGTTGGGCATACCTTACATTCTCATCCCGGATGGGGCCGCCGCGGCCCTGATGGGCCAGGGAAAGGTGGACCTGGCCATCGTCGGCGCGGACCGCATCGCCGCCAACGGTGATGTGGCCAACAAGATCGGCACTTATGGGTTGGCGGTCCTGGCGCACCACCATGGCATCCCTTTCTATGTGGCCGCGCCCTTGTCCACCTTTGACTTTGCCATTCCGGACGGCGGCCACATACCGGTGGAAGAGCGGGCTGGAGAGGAAGTAACTCATCTTTGGGGCCAGGCGGTGGCCCCGGCCGGGGCGCCGGCCCTGAATTTGGCCTTCGATGTCACCCCCCACGACCTGATCTCCGGGATCATCACCGAGCGGGGGGTAGCCCGGCCGCCCTATTCTTCCAGTATTAAATCCTTAAGGCGAGCATAAGGAGTGATGCTATGCGCAAACTGGCATGGGCTCTAACGTCCTGGCTCCTCTTAACCTGGGCCGGCCCGGCCCTGGCGGCTGGTCCCTTCAACATCCATCTGCCGGCCTCGCAAACCGGGGTCGACCCCCAGGCGGTCACCGTGGTGGGTTCTCCCCAGCGCCACCACATCAAAAAAGGCGAGGACCTGCTGGATATCGCCCGGCACTACGGCCTGGGCTACTCCGAGGTGGGGGTGATGTACCGCCATTGGGACCCATTTCTGCCCCCCGTCGGCGCGGAGATGACCATCCCCACTATGTGGATTGTGCCGGATAAGCGCAACGCCCAATTGATAGTGAACACCGGGGAGATGCGCCTCTATTATTTCATTAAAAACGTCTCCCAGGTTTACACCTTTCCCATCGGCATGGGAGTGTTGGACTTCAAAACTCCTTCCGGGAAGTTTAAGGTGGTGGAGAAGAAGGTCAACCCGTCCTGGCACATCCCCAAGTCGCTCCAGAAGAAATACGAAATGGCGGTGATGCCGCCGGGGCCGGACAACCCTTTAGGAGAATATAAACTTACACTGTCCTGGGGGGATTATGGGATCCACGGCACCCACATGCCCTTGGGAGTGGGGCGCCTGGTGAGCCACGGCTGCACCCGCATGTACCCGGAACATGTCAAGAAGCTCTTTCCCCTGGTGCCGGTGGGGACCACGGTGGAGTATATTTATGAGCCGGCCAAGATCGGCTTTCGCCAGGGACGGATTTTTCTGTCCGTGCACGAGGACGTCTATATGAAGATTCGCTCCATGCTCTTGCATGTCTTGAACATGTTGGAGAACCGGGGCTTGGTGGATCAGGTGGACATGCGCAAGGTGATGCAGGTGGTGGAGGAGCAAAACGGCATGCCGGTGGATATTACCAGGACCGGTGGGGTGGTGAGTTTACAGGCAAACTAGTACCTTTCCGAGAACGCATCATTTCTCCCCTCTTCCAGCTGCCTTGGTACCATGATTCTAGCTGGGGCCGAGGCCGCCAGGAAGGTCCGAGGTCTAATACCAGGTTGCTGGCAAAAAGATATTTTTTGTAGGGGCGAACCTAGGTGTCCGCCCCTACAATCCTTACTGGATTTACTTAATGGCCACCTGGTAATAAGTATATTAAACAATGATTTCCTGATGGTCTGGGAAAAATAACTGTCGTGGGACTGGGTGTTCCCCAGGAGGAGATGGGGGACCAGAAAGGCGAAAAGAGCAGTGTTTCTTGCCTTTGCCTTTTTCCGGCCAGAGTCACTTTTCGGAATGGCCAAGGGGCAGGGCCTGCGGGCGGCCGGCCCTAAAAAGACAGAAGGTGTGGCGAGCCTAAGCTCAGACCACACCCCCTGACACTTGGTAACCTGGGAGAAAACCTCCCAATGACTTCAACGATAAATTACTTGGCGGCTTTTTTAGCCTTTGCGGCTTTGGGGGCCTTTTTCGCAGCTTTTTTGCCCTTAGCCTTTTTGAATTTCACCTTGGCGCACACTTTTTCCGCCGCGTCTTCCGCCCGGGCGGCCGCCGCCTCAGCCTTGTTGGCTGCGGCAGAAGCACGCGGGACAGGGATTTTGGCATCTTGTGCGGCCGCTTCAGCCTTTACTACCGACGCGGCTGCCCGATCTGCAGAAGCTTTGGCCTGCTCCATGTTCATCTTACACTGATCATAGAACGTTTGGCAGCAGCCAGCACCTCCCAGCACCAGGGCAAAGACCGCGAGGAGAGCCAAGGCATAGCCTTTTCTCATGACCTTCCTCATTGATTACCCCCTTTCGGAGAGAGATTTACACTCCCCATTTGCTGATCATTCCCAGGTGCTTTACTTCCGCATCTTTTTCATCAGGCAAGCTTCAGCTTTCGCTGCTGCCTGCTCAGCCCGGTCCGCCGCGGCCTCAGACTTGTCAGCTGAAGCTTTAGCGTCTGCCGCCGCCATTTCGGCGTTCCGTGCTGCGCTGTCCGCCTTAGAAGCCGAAGCCGCAGCCTGATCGGCATACATCTTGGCCTCGTCTACATTCTTTTTGCAGACGTCGCAGCAGCCCGCTCCCATGGCGATGACAAAGGCCATGAGAATCGCCAAAGCGAAACCCTTCCTAAGCAAAGCTTTCCTCATCATCTATCCCCCCTTCTCAAAGAGATGGTTAAAGGTTATCAAGATGGACACATTTAATAATAGTGACTGGAAAATATCAAGAAAAATTATGGCCTCCCGCTAATTTTTTTTCCCTTTTTACGATGAATTATAATGTTAATCGTTATTAACCAGTAATTTAAAATAGTTACCCCAAAGCATCTTTCTTTTCATAGGGATACATCTCCCCCCAATTTTCTCCGGTCCTCAGGTCCACCGTCAAGGGCACCTTGAGGTGGACCACTTCCTCCATGACCCGGCGCACCAGCCGCGCCGTGGCGGGAAGCTCCGACCTGGGCACTTCCAGGAGGAGTTCATCATGCAATTGCAAGAGCATCTGCCCGGCAAGGCCCGCCTTCTTTAAGGCCGCCTCCACTTCCAGCATGGCCTTCTTGATGATGTCTGCCGCGGTTCCCTGCAGCGGGGTGTTGATGGCGCTGCGCTCCGCTTCCTGACGCAAGATGCGGTTGTCGCTGTTGATCTGGGAGATCTGCCGGCGACGCCCCAGCAAGGTGGTCACCCAGCCCTGCTGCCGCACCTTCTTTAGAGTTTCCTCTAAATAGGCCTTGACGCCTAAGTGCCGGGCGAAATAGCGCTGGATAAACTCGTTGGCGATGCGGTTGCCTACTCCCAACTGCTTGGCTAGGCCGAAGGCGCTCATGCCGTAGATGATGCCGAAATTAATCACCTTGGCCTGGCGCCGCATGTCCGCCGACACCAACTCGGGATGGATATTGAACACCAGCGCGGCGGTCTGCCGGTGAATGTCTATGTTTTCCTTAAAGGCCTTTAACAAGACCGGGTCTTCGGAAAAGTGGGCCAGCAGCCTGAGTTCCATCTGGGAGTAATCCGCGCTTAAAAAAGTATAACCCGCCGGGGCCACAAAAGCCTGGCGGATCTGGGCCCCCAGTTCCCCCCGCACCGGAATATTTTGTAGGTTGGGATCCCGGCTGGACAGGCGACCGGTGGCCGCGGCCGATTGCAAAAAAGTGGTATGCACCCGGGAGGTGGCTGGATTGACCAGCTTTAATAAGGCGTCCACATAGGTGGCCTTGAGTTTCCCCAGGCTGCGGTATTCCAACACCCTGGCGGCGATGGGGGCCTGAGGCGCCAGGCTTTGAAGCACCTCGCTGTCGGTGGAAAACGCGGTCTTGCCCTTGGTCTTCTTCTGGGGCGCAAGTTGTAATTTCTCAAAGAGGATGCGACCCAATTGCTGGGGTGACTGGATGAGGAATTCCTCCCCGGCCAGATGGTAGATTTCCTTCTCCAGGCGCTGCATCTGACTTTCCAGGCCCTGGCCGAAGCGTTTCAAAAAATCCTGGTTCAGGAGAATGCCCCTTTCTTCCATGCGGGACAGGGTGGCCAGCAGGGGCAGTTCCAAGTCGGCATAAAGCTCCCACAGGCCTTCTTTTTCCAGCTCAGTTTTCAGAAGACCCCAGAGGTTCAAGCCCACCTCAGCCCTTGAGCCCGCATACCGACAGGCCGGCTCCGGGGGCAAGTCCACCGGGGCCATCGGCCGCCCGGTCAACTCCCGGGGGCCGGGCAAAGTCACCCCCAGATGGTGCAAGGCCACATTTTCCAAGGTCTGTTCATAACGGGACGGATTAAGCAGATAAGAGGCCAACAAAAGGTCGCCGGTGATGCCGGCCAGCTCTATCCCCAGGCGCCGGGTAAGCAACATGGCGGCCTTCAAATCCGCGCCCACTTTCCGGATGCCGGCCTCGGCCCACAAGGGGCCCATTCTCTCACAAATGGCTTTTAAGGACACACCTTGATTAAATGGGATATAGGCCCCTTCACCTGGGCGCCAGGCCAGACCCACCCCGGCCACCGACGCCATTACGGGATGCTGCTCACCCATCAAGAAAAAAAGCTCCAGCTCTTTTGACTCCCGGATGGCCGCGGTTACCCGGTCAAAGTCCTCAGGACTTTGCACCAAGAGCAAGGCCTCGGCGGTTTGAGATTCAATCCCCAATTCTTTGGTGAATTTGGAAAACTCCAACTCTACAAAAAGCTGCCGTAAAGCCTCCCGGTCCGGGGCGCCGGGGTGCAAGGCTTCCAGCTCCACCTTAAGAGGCACCTGGGCCTCCAGCCGCACCAATTCCCGGCTCAGCCGGGCCTGGTCGGCATAATCCTTAAGTCGGTCTTTAATCGACTTTTCTTTAATTTTTTCCAGATTGGCCAGGAGATTTTCCAAACTGTGGTATTGGGCGATCAACTTGAGCGCGGTTTTCTCGCCAATCCCCGGCACCCCGGGGATGTTGTCCGAGGCATCCCCGGCCAGGGCCCGCACCTCCACCAGTTCCTCCGGGGAAAGGCCATACTTTTCCCGGATGGTGGCCGGGTCATAGCGCACCTCTTTCATGGGGTCCCACATGTCCACCCCATCCTGCACCAGAGGCAACAGGTCCTTGTCCCCGGAGATGATCTCCACCTGAAACCCTTGCGCCCGGGCCTTGCCCACCAGGGTGCAGATGAGGTCATCGGCTTCAAAACCCTCCTGCTCTAAGGCCGGCAGGTTAAGCCCCCGGATAATCTTGTGGATATAAGGAAGCTGCGCAACCAGGTCCGGCGGCATGGGGGGCCGATGCGCTTTATAGGCGGGAAAACGCTCATGCCGGAAGGTAGGACCCTTGGAGTCCAGGACCAGAGCCAGATATTGGGGCTGCCGCTCTCTTAAGACCTTGAGCAGCATGTTGGTCACCCCAAACACCGCATTGGTGGGAAACCCCTTAGAGGTGGACAAACCCCGAATGGCATGAAAGGCCCGGTAAAAATAAGAACTGACATCAATGAGATATAATATCTTACCTTCTACCGCCATCACTGCCCCCTACCCCCTTATACCCCCACTAACCTGTGCGTGTCAATGAGAGATGGGCTTGTGGGGGGAGGGGGGCAGGGGGGCCGTCGGCCCCTGCCCCCCTCCCCCAAACTCAAACGCCCCCCTCACCCCCGGGGTTTGGCCCAGATTTCCAGGACCGCGAGGTTGAGGAAGCGTTTGGAGGCGGCGCTTTTGATGATGGACACGGTATCCCAGCCTCGGGCGGTGCCCGCGGCGGCCACCACTTCTTCGCCTTCCGGGATGAGGCCGGCATCCACCGCCTCCATGACGATCTCACAGCAGACCTTGAGGCCCTGGCCCAGGCGGCGCAGGGTATTGGCGATGAGCAGGGTAGGGGCGCTGCCCTTGAATTGGTCGGCGATGGCGGTGTCCAGGGAGTGCGTCAGGATGGTGGCCTTGAGCACCTTGCCTCCCAGGCGGGTGATCTCCTGGTAATGTTCGTCTAAGAACTCGTCGATATTGGGGCCTTTAAAGCCCACGCAGTGGCCCACCACCACCAGGTTCACATTCCTGCCGGCCAGCCGGCGGGCCGCCTGGGCCCCGGAGTCGCCGGTGGTGGAGGCCACCACTAGATGGCGGTAGCCCTCGTTCACCCCTTTTTCTAAAAGTTCCAGGCAGGCCTGGGTATTTTCCGGCCCGGGCTTGTCGAAATACCAGATTTCCCCGCGTTTCATCGCATCGCTCCTTTCTCCTCATACCTGCACAATTGATGTTTGAGCATTTTACCTGAACTGCCGATGAATGAACAGGGGGGCGGAAACGGCAGATATTGGGGGAGTCGGGAGGATAATTTTGTTGGGGGCTGTGGCCATCTTTTTGTTTGGGGTGGGGGCGCTGTTCTATTGGAGCGGCCGGGTGTTTGGGGTGGAGAGTTTTTATAAGGACGCCAGCCTGATTTTGCTCTTCGCCCTGCTGTGCGCTGCTGGGGCCCGGGCCTGGCCCTGAGGGGGGGGGTCTGGGGTAGAGATTGAAAATCCCCCTTTACGAAAGGGGGATTTTAAGTGGCCCGCCCATGGTTTCCCCACTTTTCTAAAGGGGGCCAGGGGGGATTTTAATTCCCGGCGGCGGCCAAACTTTAGACATTAAGGTTTAACCCACTTCTCAAAGCACATCCTCGGGAAGGAAGACCACCTCCCTTTCTAAGGCCACTCCCTGGGTCTGCCACACCGTTTCCTGGATTTGGGCCATGAGGGCCTTTATCTGGGACGCGGTGGCCCGGCCCTGGTTGAGGATAAAATTGGCGTGCTTGCGGGAAACTAAAGCGTCGCCCAAGCGCCGCCCCTTGAAACCGGCCGCGTCGATGAGATAGCCCGCGGCCGGGGCGCCCGGGGGATTCTTAAAAACACTGCCACAACTGCGGGGGTTGCTGGGCTGCTTGGTCCGGCGGGCTGCCAGCAAATCCCGTATGCGGCTTTTTACCGCCTCCGGGGGGGCCGGGGTCCCTAAGGCAAATTCCGCCTCCACCACCAGCCAGTGGGGGAAATTAAGGAGCCGGGAAGAACGGTAGCCCAGGCCCAGTTCTTTGACCCCCAGTTCCAGAAGTTGCAGTTGCGGAGTAACCACCCACACCCGGCGCAGCCCCCCGGCCAGGTCCTGGCCGTGGGCCCCGGCGTTGGTGCGCACCGCCGCGCCCACGGTGCCGGGGATGCCCGCTAAAAATTCAAAGCCGGAAAAGCCCAAATTGGCCGCGGCCCGGGCCAGGCGCGGCAGGGCCACCCCGGCGCCCACCCTGAGGGTGTCCCGTTGAAGCTCTATCCCCTGAAGACTCCTGGCCAGATGCAGGGTAAGACCCGGCAGGCCCTCGTCGGCAATGAGCAGGTTGGAGCCCCGTCCCAAAAAAAATAAGGGCCAGCCCCGTCCCTGGGCCAGGCGCAGCAGTTGATAAATATCCTCCAGGT
>JAUXZG010000109.1 GCA_030694005.1 Desulfobaccales bacterium
AGGAGGCAGTCATGAGAAAAGCAGTCATTTTTATCCTGGCAATGGCATTACTTATCGGCTCCGGCATGGCAGTCGCCCAGGAAAAAGGCGGAGCTCAGGCCCCGGAGAAGCCCATGATGGGGCCGGGTATGATGGGGCCAGGGATGATGTGCCCCTGCATGATGATGATGGGCCACCAGATGAGCCAGATGAGCCCGGAGGACCAGAAAAAGATGCAAGAAGAGATGAGGCAGTGGATGCAGGCGTGCCCCATGATGAAAATGATGGGGCCAAAGCAGCAGCCCCAGCAACCACCGGCGAAAAAGTAAATTGGGGGCGGCGACAGCATCCTCTCGTTCCCAAGCTCCTGCTTTGGAATGGTTTCGAAGCAGAACTTTGTTTAAATTTGCGTTCCCAAGCAGGAGCTTGGGAACGAGAAATAAAAAAGAGGAAGCCAGCCTGGCTTCCCCTTTTTAAATAATCATAAGGGATTGGGGGTGGGGGTGTGGGGGAGTTTTTTGTAAGGGTAAGGGCCCACCGGCTCTTAGCCCCCTCCCCCACAAATCTCTCCAAAACTTAACCAGTCTCAGAAGTCCTCCCCGTCTTCTAAAATGGCCTTGTTGATGAACTTATAAAGGCTGCCGATCCATTCCAATTCGTTTTCCAACTCCGAGTTGGCGAAGATCCATTCGCCTTCCCGATCCTTGGCGATAATGACGATCTCTTCGATGTCATCCAGGTCCTGGTAAAATTTCTCTACCACCTCCTTGACGGAACGCTTGGCTCGGCCAAAGGGAATAATGTTTTTTCTCATGGTGTGGTGGCGGGTGTGTCGGTGCCCGTTACCCTCCCGTGGCGTGAAGTTCCCTTCGAAGTGAAGGGTTGGGGGGCAAACCCCCTAGTTAATTCTTTAATGAACTCGCCAAAAAAGCAATGATAATTTTGTTGACCGTCGCCGGGGCCTCTTCCTGGGGGGCGTGGCCTATTTCCGGCAGCAGGTGCAGTTCCGCTTGGGGCAGCCGGGTCTGAAGCCAGGCGGCCTGGGCCACCGGCAGGATGCGGTCCTGTTCCCCCCAGACGATGGCCGTGGGCTGGTGGATTTTGCTTAACAGGGCTTCGATCTCCGACCAGGGCGGGATCTGAAGTTGCCGGCAGATACGCCACAGAGCCAGCCGGCGGCGTAAGTCCCGGTAGGGCGCGGCGTAACCCGCCACCACCTCGGGAGTGATGAGCTGTGGGCGGTGATAGGCCAGCCGCAAGGCCAAAGGAATGATCCAGGGACCCAGGAGAGCCGCGGTCAGCAGGCCCAAGCCGGGCAGGCGCAGAGGATAGAACAGCCAGGGGACCCTTCTCAGGGCCACGGCCGGGGCCAACAGAATCAAGGCCTCAACCCGCTCCGGATAATCCCGGGCCAGCAGCAAGGCCAGGCCGCCTCCGAGAGAATTGCCGGCCACCGTTAGCTTGCGGATGCCGCGCCGCTCCAGGAAATCCATGATTCCCCGGGCCAGGGCTTCCTGGTGGTAATCGGCGTTTAGGCGAGCCGGCGAGCGGCCATGTCCGGGTAGATCCACGGCCAGCACCTGAAAATGCCGGGCCAGGGGCGTTAGATTGTGCCGCCAGGAAAAGCTGGAGGCCCCCAGACCGTGGAGGAGGAGAAGGGTAGGGCCCCGGCCCTGGGACTCAAAATACCATTCCTGCCTCATAAGCAAATGCGCCAGTTAATGACGAATTGTTGGGGTTATTGGGGGAGGGGGATAAGGGCCGGAGGTAGCTATCAGCGATCAGCAGTCAGCTTTGGCCTATCCGCAGATTTTCCACTCATATTATTACTCAGTGCATAAATTAGATTACCTTCCCCCTCACCCTAACCCTCTCCCCCAATGGGGGAGAGGGGAAAAGGATGGACCTATTTAATGCTCTGGTTAATAAAAAGCTGAAAGCTGACGGCTGAAAGCTGACTGCTGTTTTTCCCTGGCCCTACCCCCTATCTTTCAATCCCATCAAGCCGCGCCAGGGGAGGGGGGCCGGGGGTGCTCCGGCAGGACCAGGGGGAAGGGAATACCACGGCTCGCCTCGGCTTGCACTTTAAGGTGTTGCTTCTTAAGCTCTGCCGCCATTTTCCGCCCCTGGTCCAGCATCTCCCAGACCTGCCGTCGATAGGGGGAGGCCGGGGGGGTAGTTTGACCCGTTAATTTCTTGAAATAGGGATAAGCCAGAATCTGGTCCCAGAGCTTGAGGCATTTATCGAACAGGTCGGGGTAGAAGTAGGGCAGCCCCCCTTTTTGGGTCTCTAAAAAGGCCAGGGCCTGGGCCAGACGCCGTTTGGGGCCGGGAGTCCGGCCCCCCTCATCCTGGGCCAGCTTCTCCAGGGGTTGTAACTGCTGGGCCTGGGTCAGATATGCCACCCGTTGCAGCACTTCCCGGTGCAGCTCGGCATGTTTGGTGAAGGCCTCCCGATAGTCCCGCTTAAGGAGGTAACTGTTCAAAATCTGTTTGGCCGCGTCAAAGGATTCCGGACTGTAAGTACCCAGGCGGCGCTGGTTTTTGGTGAGCCAGGCAAACAAAAACTTCAGGCGGTCCTCATGGGTCTTGGTGGAGGTCAAAAGGTCGGTGCGTTTATAAGATATGGAGCCGGTATACTCCCCCCTAACGATGTCGGTGAGGTCTTTCAGGAACCTCTTGGTATCTTTCAAGATGTTGAGACCGGCATCCCGCCCCCCATGATAGGGGTGGATGATCTCCTGCTTTACCACTGCCAGGGCCCGATCCTCCAGGACATTGAAGCGATTATATTTGTGTTGTTGATAGGTCACCTTAAAGATCACCACCCGGCGGGCCGGGTCGACATAAAAGCCCTGATCTTTAAGGTGGGGGTGGACTTCGGCCAGACCTTGAGGCAAAGAGATCAGCGCGGTCTTTTCCACTAAGGGATACCTTTTCTGCTCAAAACCGGACAGGCTGGTGATGGTGCGATCTGAGGCCCCCAGAACCTTGATGAGATATGGTTCTTTCAGGCGGCTCAGTTTGCGGGCGAAAAGGGCCGCGGAGGTGCGGCGCTCCGCGGCTATGGGAAATCCGTAAAGTTCCATGAGGAACGCATAGACGAAATATCGTTCCTGCTCGTAGGTGGCGCTGTCCAGGTGTTTGAATTTGCCCAGGCTGCGGCCGATATTTTTAAGTTCGGTGTCCAGATCCGAGGGAAAGGAGGCATACACCCCCAGGAGGCGAAAGTCCCCCTGGCGGTCCCGGGCGATCACCTGGGCCCGGTCCATGTGGAAGAGAAAATCCACCAGTTCATCGTAGTGGGCCAGGTCGGTGAGGTCCCGGGAAGCTAAACGCCGGCTCAACAGGGGCCGCAAATCCCGGTCCAGGTGGGGCATGATCTTGTCCAGGTTCTCCCGGGCGGCCCGTTTTTTGCCCTCCCCCAGGGGGTGCAGCAGGTCGAACTGGAAAATCTCCTCCTGGTAAGAGAGGGGGCGGTTGAAGGCCACCAGGCTGAAGCTGGGCAGGTCTGGGTATTCGGCAAAGTTTTTTTCAAAAGAGGGCAGAAGCTCCCGGGGTTCAATGAGGGGATAGCGGGAGTGATAAGGGGCCAGCAAGCCTTTTTTGATGTGGACATATTCGAGAAAGTCTTTGAGGAGGTAGCGGTCCTGGATGGAGGCCGCACCCTGCTTGAGGGCGGCCAGGGTCAGGCCGTCCAGGCGCACCTCCGAGAAGAATTCCCGTTTCTCCGCCATTTAATCCGCGACGATCTTAATATGGGCGCTACGCATCCGGGGGCCGTCGAATTCACAGAAAAAGATGCCCTGCCAGGTGCCCAGGACCAGTCGCCCGCGGCTGACCAGGACCGTCAGGTGCGGGCCCATAAGGGAGGCCTTGATGTGGGCCGGGGAGTTGCCTTCCAGGTGGCGGTAAGCTTCCTTATCGCTGATGAGCTTGTTCAAGACCATCAGGATGTCGGCCTTGACGCTGGGGTCGGCGTTTTCGTTAATGGTCACCCCGGCGGTGGTGTGGGGCACGAAAATATGGCACAGGCCTTCGCTGATCCTGCTTTGCTGCACCACCTTTTGAACCTGGGAAGTCAGGTCCACGAATTCGGTGCGGCTGGTGGTGCGCACGGACAGGGTCTTAAACATGCTCACCTCCGGATAATCAGGGATTCGCTGGCCGGGGCCAGCAGACCTGAGGCGGCCTGGGGCTCCTGGCCTTTCTTCTGGAATTCCCAGGCCAGCATCAAGGCATGCTGGACCAGGGCTTTAAGAAAGGGGTTTTCCCCGGAAAGGGGACCCTTCTCTGATTCGGTCAGGGCTGTGGCCGCGGCCTGGGCCGCCCGGCCGTCCTCGGGACGGCCTTTGAGGTCCATAAAATAGGCCATGTGCCACAGGCGGCGACGCCAATATTTGCGGGTCTCCGGCGGAAACAGGGCGGCCGTGGCCTCTTCCACCACCCCATCTATCCGCACCTGCTGCTGCTGCTCCGAAAGGACCAGGGGACTGTCCTGGACTTCTTTTATCTTATCAAGCCAGGGGGTGATTTCTTCCATGGACGGCAGCCAGGAAAGGAACAAGGGGTCCAGGGCCAACCGCCGGGATTGCTCCAGGTAGCGGCTGCCATCGGCCGGACTCAGGTTAGGGAGAAGATGCTCCGGCTCCGGGGCTTCCGCAGGCCGACCCCAATGGGCATAAATCCTTTCCTTCAGGGCACCATAGCGACTCGCGCCCGGGCCGGCCGGATCAATTTCATAGGCTTCGTCCATCTGGCGGACGGCATAGGCCGGAGGCACCGTAGCCCATTCCTTAAGTCCCTGGTTCCGGAAGTGGCCCCAGAATTCCTGGCGCTGCTGCTTGTTTAAAGACAGGAGATGGCACTCTCTGAAACCCTTCTCGTCGCTGAGGCGGACCACCAGCAGGTTACCCCCCAGAATTTCCTTGGAACCCTCCAGGACGAAATAGCGTTCCCCATTGCCGAAAATGGGGAACGCAAAGGCCAGGGGGGGCGGCCCCGGGGCGGGCTTAAGGGGCCGGGCCTCCTGACGGGGCAAGAGTTCCGGCGGCACCGGCACGCCCCGGGTCCTAAGTAAATGCAGGGTCCTTTTCAGGGCTTTTTGTCGGGTCTTATCCTGGCTGTGGCCGAACCAGGCCGCCAGCAAAGGGGGGAGGTTTGGGTGCGCCAGATTCCCTAAAGCCGCCAGTAGGTGCAGGTCCCAAGCGGGGTCAGGGGGCTGCGGGGCCATCAGTTTTTTAAGAGTTTCCAGGTCCTGGCCGGAGTTAAGGGCTGCGGCCACTTGGGCCACCTGTTCTTTAAGGGCGGCGGCGGCCTCAGGCGCCAGGGGTGAAAGGCCTTGAGCTTCCGGGCCGGCGGTCTTTTTGCGGCGCCCGGTCATGCTCTTTCTGGAGGGCCGGACTCGATGGCCACTTCATCCGGCCGGCCCATCTCGGTGAGATAGACATTAACCCGCTGGGAAGGCTGAAGATTTACCACGTGAGCCACATAGTCCGCATGGATAGGCAGCTCCCGGCCGCCCCGGTCCACGAGCACCGCCAACTCAATGCGCCGGGGGCGCCCATAATCAATGAGGGCGTCCAGGGCGGCCCGCACCGTGCGGCCGGTGAACAACACATCATCCACCAGGACCACTTCCTGGTCGTCGATGGAGCCGGGCAGTTCGGTTTTGCCCACCAAAGGCTTGTGGCTGAGCTGGGTCCAATCGTCCCGGTAAAGGGTGATATCCAGCACCCCCACCCGCACCGGGCGTAAGACGCGCCCCTTGATTTTGTCGGCCAGGCGCTTGGCCAGAAAGGCGCCGCCGGTGCGGATACCCACCAACACCAGATCGTCCAATTGCTGATGGCGCGTAAGAATCTGGTCGGTGAGGCGGTCCAGGCTGCGGTCCAGCTCGGCGGCGGGCATGGCTATGGTCTTCTCAGCGGTCATGGAATCGTGGTTCCCCTTTCCCCATACATGGTTGATAATTTTTAATTTAACACGCCGGAGGCAAGATGACAAGCAGGGGAGGGGGGTTGGGGGGCTATCAGCTGTTAATAAATTACGCCTTTACGCCAGGAGAGTTGGCAGACAGGTTTACTGATTAAAATTTCTACCAAGTTAAATCTAAAATCTAAAAGCTGACCGCTGAAAGCTGCTAGCCCTTCTTGGCCCGTCCCCATCATATTTGCTGAAAATGACCCCTTGGCCAGTAGTGTCTGGCCCGGAAATTAATTGATCTTAGGTGCGAGATCCGCTTAATCAAATAAATATTTGAAATATGAAATAATATTAATACAAAAGAGCTTTCCAAGGCATAAAAAACCTCAAGTGAAACTAGTGGCACAGGCGTCTCGCCTGTGCCGGCGCAGGCTGAAGCCTGCGGCTACCAGTACAACTCCCAAATTGATAACACTCCGCATAACCTATTAAATTAACTTGCAAAGCAGAGCTTTGCATCCAAGTGGGTTCCCAAGCGGAGCTTGGGAACCAGATGATAATCATGGCCGGCTATTTACATTCAATTTCTGTGCCGGACACTAATGCCCTCTGGCTACTTTGAAAAATAGAGCTTATAATGGCAAATAACAGATTAATTTAGGATGATAGAAAAAGCGTTCCCTCTAAAAGTATAAGTTATGAATTTAGATGAAGCCCGGGAATTGTTGGGGCTGGGCCTCAAGGCCAGCCGCAAAGAGATTCGCGCCGCCTATCGCCGGGCGGCCCGGCACTGGCATCCGGACCGCGCCCCGGCGGGGGCGGAAAAGGAATTTAGGTCCCGCATGCAGGCAATTAACGCCGCGTATCAGCGCCTGCTGAAATTTTTAGAAGATTATCGCTACCACCTGGTGGAAAGCGCCGGGGCTCAAGACTACCGGGATTGGTGGCATTCCCGGTTCTACACCGGCGTCTGGGGACCGCCGCCTGCAAAGGATGCCGGGGAGGAGAGCGATTGAACCGGAGGGCCGCATGGGGTCTGGTCTTGATAATGATCATACCGATGTGGTCCCCGGTCGGGGCGGCGGCCTCCAGCACCTCGGGTGCCGTGGTGGAAGACCTTAAATACCGCGTGGACATCTGGGTTTTGGGGGACGCGGCCCGGGGCCGGCTCACCCTGAAAAGCCTGGGGTCAGGGCGCTATCAGGCAGAACTCTCCGGCGAGCCCCAGGGGCTACTGAAGTTTCTCAGCGGGGAGCGCCGGGATAGTTACCAGACAGAGATGATTTATGACCACGGCAGACTTCGGCCGGTAGTTTATCGGGAAGAGTCGCGGCGCCGGGGGAAACATTACCTGAAGGAATACCGCTTCGATTACTCGCAAAAACGGCTGGAACTGTGGCAATTGAAAGAACGGCAGGGAAGCCTGATGTTGAAGTGGCACACCGACCTTAAAGAAGCCATTTATGACCCGTTGAGCGCTTTTTATAACAGCCGCCTGGGGCTGATGGGCCCCATAAAAGATGGGGAGACTTATCATATCACCGGGATTCCCTACCCCTCGCCGGAAAACATTGAGGTGAGTCTGGGCAGACAGACCCAGGAGGGACGCCAGGTCATGGTAACCTTGGTCAATGCGGCCTTCGAGGACAAGAAGGGGCGGGTTTTTATTCTCTTTAATGGTGAGGGAGCGCCGGTTCAGGCCTGGACGAGGATGCTGGGTTTGGGGAAGATTGTCGGCCAATTGCTGCCAGACAGCAAATCCATGAAAGCCGGGCTGCCGGGAATACCCTCAGAGTCTAAGGTTCCCGCAGGCGGGGACTGAAGGTGCGCCAAGACCCAGGCTAGCGATTATCTCGGGATTCTTGACCTCGTAGCGCCCGGAATGTTTGTTAAAATAAAAAAGATTAAACACTCCCTTGACTTAGAAAAAATGATGATTAATTAATAATTAGACAGCCTGATGACCGGAGAATCTGCTCCCGGCCCCCCTCAAGCACTGCGCCTAGCAGGGGAAGGATGTGGGGATGGCAGTCCCACCAGGCTGTGCTTAATATAAAAGCCATGCTTCGGCATGGCTTTTTTTATGGCTGACAATCTCCTTTTTCGGCCTCTTGCCGGTAAGTTATGCTTTTCCCAATGATTGACAAATACCTTTCTATATTTTAATATTTCCGTTGTAACTTTGAGAAATTATCGGTCAGAGGCGTGGAATGGAGAAGCGGGACGAGGAACTCATTGCTGAGTGGCTAGATCGGGACCCGGAGTTGAAGCGTTATGTTGAGGAACACCGGGAGCTGGAGCGGCTTTTGGAAGGATTTAATCGCCGTCCTTACCTTACCGCCCAGGAGAGCATGGAGCGCAAACGGTTGCAGAAAATGAAGCTGGCTGGCCGCGACAGGATAGAACAGATTCTGGCCAAATATCGGCAAAAGGAAGGCGTGCTATGAAGAAAATGACCGGCGCCCAGATCATCCTGGAGTGTTTGGAACGGGAAGGAGTCAAGCATATCTTCGGTTATCCCGGCGGGGCAGTCATCGACCTATATGACGAGCTGACCCGGCGCCCTAACCTCAAGCATTTTCTGGTACGCCACGAGCAGGCCGCGGTGCATGCCGCAGACGGCTATGCCCGGGCTTCCTCCAAGGTGGGGGTGGCTCTGGTCACCTCCGGTCCCGGGGCCACCAACACCGTGACCGGCATTGCCTCGGCCTATATGGATTCCATCCCCATAGTGGTGCTCACCGGGCAGGTGCCCACCGCCCTCATCGGCAACGACGCCTTTCAGGAGGTGGACATCGTCGGCATCACCCGGCCTTGCACCAAGCATAATTATCTGGTGACGGACATTAACAAGCTGGCCCATACCATCCACGAGGCCTTTCATATCGCCCGCTCCGGCCGTCCCGGGCCGGTGCTGGTGGATTTGCCCAAGAACATCCAGCAGGCCAGCATAGTGCCGAAGTTTCCCGGGGAGATCAAGATCAAGAGCTACAACCCCACTTACCACGCCAACCCTCGACAGGTGCGGCGGGCCCTGGACCTGATCCTGCAGGCCAAGCAGCCGTTGCTGTATACCGGCGGGGGGATCGTCCTCTCAGACGCCAGCGAAGAGCTGCTGAAATTTGCCGATGCCCTGCAAATTCCCGTCACCAGCACCCTCATGGGCCTGGGCGGCTTTGACGGGACCCATTCCCTGTGGATGGGGATGCTGGGTATGCACGGCACCTATCGCGCCAACATGGCGGTCTCCCATTGTGATGTCCTCATCGCCGTGGGGGCCCGCTTCGACGACCGGGTGACCGGCAAATTAGAGGAATTTGCCCCTCATGCCAAGATCATCCATATCGATATTGACCCCAGCTCCATCAGCAAGAACGTGGTGGTGGATATCCCCATTGTGGGCGATTGCCGGGATACCCTTAAGCAGCTTAATAACCTGTTGCTGGACAAGCCGGCCCGGGATTGGGCCAGCTTACGGGAGCCATGGCTGGACACCATCGCCAACTGGGAAAAGGAGCACCCCTTAAGCTATGCGTGGAGCGACACGGTCATCAAGCCGCAGTTTGTGGTGGAGAAGCTCTGGGAGGTGACCCAAGGCGAGGCCTTTATCACCACCGAAGTGGGTCAGAACCAGATGTGGGCCGCCCAATTTTACAAGTTCAAAAAACCGCGGCGGCTCATGACTTCCGGTGGCCTGGGCGCCATGGGCTATGGCTTTCCGGCGGCCATGGGGGTGCAGGTGGCCCACCCCGACGCCATAGTCATCGATATCGCCGGAGACGGCAGCATCCTCATGAATATCCAGGAACTGACCACGGTGGTGGAAAATAACCTGCCGGTGAAGATCGCCATTTTGAACAACGCGTATCTGGGCATGGTGCGCCAGTGGCAGCAGCTCCTTTATGAAAAGCGCTACAGCGCCACCAGTCTGGCGGCCCAGCCGGACTTCGTCAAGGTGGCGGAAGCCTTCGGCGCGGTGGGTTTGAGGGCCACCAAGCCTGAGGAAGTTGAGCCGGTCATCCGGGAAGCCCTCAATACTCCCCGTCCGGTGGTTATGGACTTTCGGGTGGAGCCCGAAGAGTGCGTCATGCCCATGGTGCCCGCCGGCAAAGCCATGCACGAGATGCTCCTGGCTTAAGGAGAGGCGAGATGGAACCGCGACATACTATTTCCGTGTGGGTGGATAATATTCCCGGGGTGCTTTCCCGGGTCACCGGCCTGTTTTCCGGCCGGGGCTTCAACATCGAATCCTTGTGCGTGGCCGAGACCATGGACCCGGAGGTCTCCCGCATCACTTTGGTGTCCACCGGCGATGAGCAGATTACCGAGCAGATCATCAAGCAACTGCACAAGCTCATCAATGTCATCAAGGTGGTGGACTTAAGCGAGCTGGACCATGTGGAGCGGGAGATGGCCCTGGTAAGAGTCAAAGCCGAGGATCGCTCCCGGGCCGAAGTCCTGCGCATCGCCGACATTTTTAGGTGCCGGGTGGTGGACGTCAGCCCCAACACCTATACCCTGGAAATCACCGGCAACCACGAAAAGATCAGGGCGGTGCTGGACCTCCTCAAGGTGCACGGCATCCTGGAAGAGGTGCGCACCGGCACCCTGGCTATCCAGCGGGCCAAGAAGGAGTGAGGATAGCGGTCAGC
>JAUXZG010000122.1 GCA_030694005.1 Desulfobaccales bacterium
CGGTGGCCCTTACCCCCTCCCCCAAACCCCCACCCCCAATCCCTTAAGTTTTTTATATTTTTAGGCCCAGGGGAAGGCGGGGCCTTCGGCCCCGCCTTCCCTGGCCAACTTAAGCGGGTTGGGAGGGGGGTGTGGGGGGAGATTGTAAGAGGACCTCAGGTCCCTGGCCCTCCCCCCACAAACCTATGCCGATTCCGCCTTAACCCCCTCCTCCCGGGCGAGGACGGCCTTCAGGGCTGCTAAGGCCACTTCCAGTTGGGGGTCGTCCGGTTCCCGGGCGGTAAGGTATTGGGTGGCCAGGCCGGGCCAGATGAGCGCTCGCGCCAGGGGATGGTGGGGTTGGCGCCCGCCCCAGCGGATGATTTCACAGGATATGGCGGCGATGGGGATCATCAAGCCCACTTTGATGAGCACCTGGATCAGGTTGTTGACCAGGCCGGTGCGGCTTAAGGGGGGGAACATGGGAAAGAAGACGGTGAAGATGAGCAGGCTTACCAAGAGCACCACCAGGATGAAGGAGGTGCCGCAGCGGGGGTGGCAGGTGCAGTGGCGCCGGGCATTATCCACTTCCAGGGGCTCACCGGCCTCATAGGTGCAGATGGACTTGTGTTCGGCGCCGTGATATTCGAAGACCCGGCGGATGTCCTTAAAAAAGGAGATGCCCCAGATATACAGAAGGATAAAGGAAAGCTTGATGAAGGCGTCGATGATGTGGAAGGTGAAGTCCGCCGGGGTCAGCGGGTGGCCGGCCAGGTAGCCCACCAGGCCGCTCAGCCAATGGGGCAGGAAGCCGAAAATGACAAAAGCCAGCAGGAAAGCCCCCCCCAGGGTGAGAAGGAGGCTGGCCCAGCCCAGGGGTTGTTCTTCCCCAGCCTCTTCTTCTTGCAGGGCGGCCTGGGCCGAGAAGGTCAGGGCCTGGACGCCCGTTACCATGGCCTCCATCAGGATTACCGGGCCCCTTATGAAAGGGCGCTTGAGCGCCGGATGGCGCTCTCCCCAAGATATGTAAGGCTCATCCTTGAGGAGCACCGTGCCGTCGGGACGCCGCACCGCGATGGCCAGGGCATGGGGGGAACGCATCATCACGCCCTCCAGCACTGCCTGGCCCCCTACTGTCAAGGGTGTGTCGCCGTGGTTCATTCGCTAGGGCCGGCGGTTTGCTTTTTCTCCTCTAAGTGAGCGTATTTACGGCGAAAGCGCTCCACCCGCCCGGCGGTGTCTACTAATTTTTGCTTGCCGGTGAAAAAGGGATGGCATTTGGAGCAGATCTCCACCCGAATGCCTTCCTTGGTGGAGCCGGTGACAAACTCATTCCCGCAGGCGCAACGCACCTTGGTGTGAATGTAATTGGGGTGAATGTCCTTTTTCATGACTGCGTCTCGATCTCCTGTTTTTGGACCTGAATATTTAAATTTATCTGAATTTTTTTAAAAATGCCACGGAAAAACCGACAGGTTTTCTAGGGGAGATGTGGAACAACCGCCCCTGGCGGTGATTTCGCAGGCGAGGGCGAGTAGGCGAGGGCACCTGCTCTACATTTATCCCCGGCGCCTCCAAATCACTTCTGACAAACCTCACAAAAAAAGGTGCTGCGGCCCCCCTGGGTGATGCGGGAAATGATCTGCCCGCAGCGGCGGCAAGGTTCTGCGGCCCGGCCATAGACCAGGAGTTCCAGTTGAAAGACGCCCGCCTCCCCCCGGCTGTTGAGAAAATTGGCCACCGTGGTGCCGCCTTTTAAAATCGCCCTTTTAAGGATCCGCCGGGTCTCTTTGAGGACCAGCTCCCACTCCTCTATGGACAGGCGGGACACCGGCGCGGTGGGATGAATCCCCGCGGCAAAAAGGATTTCGCAGGCGTAGATGTTGCCGATGCCGGCCATCAGGCGGCCGTCCAGCAAAAAGTTTTTTAGGGGCCGCAAGCGCCCCTGGGCCTTTTCTGCCAGCCACTGGGGGGTCACTTTTTTGGAGAACGGCTCCCGCCCCACCTGGGCCAGAGGCGCAGGAGCAATACCCGGAGGGAAGACCAGAACCTGGCCGAAACGGCGCACATCCTGAAAGATGAGTTCCAGCCCGCCTTCCACCTTAAAAATCAGGTGAACATGCGGTAGGGGAGGGGAGGGGACCGGCCCTAAGAGCAGCCGGCCGGTCATACCTAAGTGGACCAGCAAGGTGCCCCCGCCTTCTAAATCAAAGAGGAGGTACTTGCCCCGCCGCCTGAGGCGCAAAAGCTGCCGTCCCGCCACCCAATGCCGCAACTGGGCCGGGGAAGACGCCTGCCGCAGGCTTTTCTCCCCGGTGGCCACCGCCAGAAAACGGCGGCCTACCAACCGGGGGGCCAAACCCCGACGAATAACCTCTACCTCCGGCAACTCCGGCATGGGCGCCCCTCAGAATGTAATTGGGGGAGGGCAGGGAGCACTTATAGAAAAACTCCCTGGCCCTCCCCCCAAAACTAAAACATCATATCCAAAAAGTGTTCGTGGTATTCTTTCAGATCTTTGTGGCATTCGCCGCAGAAGAGGCGCACTTCGCCTTGGATCTCCGAATCATCGCTCACCGCGGAGAAGCTGCCGTCCTCGTTTTGCAAATAGAAGGTGGTGATGGTCACCCCTTCCGCCACTTCATAGAAATCCGTATCATTGGCGCAATAAGGGCAGGAAAATTTCATTTCCCTGGATCTGGTTGCAGGAGCTGCTTCGGGTCCTGACGGTAGCGGGGGTTATTGGGGGCGAACTTGCGGGCCAATTCCATCTCAGTGTTCGCCTGCTTGGACAGTCCCCGGGACTTCTTCTTTAGCCCTTTCCTCTGGCAGATTTCCGCCTGGTAAGTTAACAGGCGGGCCAGATAGAAATGGGTGCGGGCATCCCTGGGGTTGAATTCATTGGCTTTTTTCAGTTCCTGTTGGGCCCTCTCATATTTTTTCTGGTGGAAATGGATGATCCCTAAATTACGCCAGAGCACCGGATTGGGCACCTTGTCCTCACCTTTCAATGCCTTGAGAAGCAAAAGCTCCAGGCGGGCCATGGTCTTCTCGTCATCGAGGGCGGAGTTCCCGTCGGTGAGCAGGCGTTCACTGAGCCCGGCCACTTCTGGGGGGGAGAGGCTGCGCCCGGTGAGGCCCTCCTCAAGCAATAATTTGTCCGGAACCCAGGCCCGGGTCGGCGGGGGGGCCTCTAGGGCGGCGATATCCGGAGGCTGCTCCATGGGCACCGGCGGTCCACCGCAGCCCCACAGGCCACCCAGCAGGGCCATCGCCAGCCAGGCGATCATCTTAAACCTTCTAGTCAAACCTGGGCCTCGCGCCGAGTAATTTCAGGAATTAGTATCCCAACCGCCGGGGCGCGTCAACCCCTTTTTCCCTCGGTCCCTGGGCTGCCGTGGTAATAAAGCCGGTTAGTCGCGGAAATATTGGAAACCCTTCCGCATCACCTGGCGGTTGACCCGGCTGGGGCGTAATCGTTTCAGGAAATGGTCGGCCAGCAGATCGGCCTGGTTTTGGTCACCGCAAGTGAAGATGTCCAGAACCAGGTAACCATATTCCGGCCAGGTATGGAGGGAAATATGGGATTGGGCTAAGAGGGTGAATCCCGTGACCCCGTGTGGCTCAAACTGATGAAACCTGGACCCCAGGTTGGTCAGCCCCACTTTTTTCACCGCAGCCTTAACGACCTGGTGTAAAAATTTACGGGAATTGATCTTTTCCTGATCGCAGCCGTATAGTTCCAGACTCAGGTGGTATCCATCGGGCCGCGGATTCTGGATCAAGAGCTCCCGTTTCATGGGCGGATCCCTCCCTCGGAAGTTTTTTGGGCCAGGGAGTCAGCTCCCCGTCTTTGCCACCCCCTTCTGGGTCGGTTCTAAAGCCAACCTAACAAATCTATTGAAAATCCTTGGCTCTGTCAATAAAAAACCTGAGGAAAGGGCGCAATCTTGAGGTTTCGGTTGGATGGCAAGAAGGGGGGGGCAACCCCTGACCTAATCACCCATTTCCCCATTAACTTGACATTTAGCGGGGGTAGGATAACAATTAACCAGGGGCCGGCAAACAGCAAACAGAAAGGGTTACGCCCCCTTATCCTGCCTGAGATATTTTAACGGGCGCCGGTCACTTCCAGAGTAGGGGCACGGCGGGCCGTGCCCCTTTGGCTCTTCCAACTCCAACGCCCTATCAAGGTGGAAGGTGGTAACCATGGAACTGTTGTTTCGCCCCCGGCGGCTGAGAAGAACGGAATCCTTAAGGCGTATGGTGCGAGAGACCCACCTGCGCCGGGAGGACCTTATCTATCCGATGTTTGTGGCCTCCGGCAAGGGGGTGCGCCAGGAGGTTCCCTCTATGCCCGGAGTCTTCCGCCTATCCACGGATCTCCTCGTGGACGAGGCCCTGGAAGTGGCGGACTTAGGCATTCCTGCGGTCCTGCTCTTCGGTCTGCCCCGGGCCAAGGACGACACCGGCTCTGAGGCCGCCTCAGCCCGGGGCGTGGTGCAGCAGGCGGTGGTGCGCCTCAAGAAACATACGCCAGGCCTGGTGGTAATCACCGATGTGTGCCTCTGCGGCTACACCTCCCACGGCCACTGCGGGCTCATCCATGAGGGAGAGGTGGACAATGACGCCACCCTGGAGGTCTTGGCCCAGGTGGCCGTGTCCCACGCCGAGGCCGGGGCCGACATCCTGGCCCCTTCGGACATGATGGACGGCCGGGTAGGGGCCATCCGAGAGGCCTTAGATGAGCGGGGCTACGAGATGACCCCCATTCTTTCTTACGCGGTGAAATACGCCTCCAGCTTTTACGGTCCCTTCAGAGACGCGGCAGAATCGGCTCCCCAGTTCGGTGACCGCCGGGCTTACCAGATGGACCCGGCCAACGCCCGGGAGGCCTTGCGTGAGGCTGCTCTGGATGTGGAGGAGGGGGCCGACATCATTATGGTCAAGCCGGCCCTGCCGTACCTGGACATCATTACGCATCTGGCCGCCGAATTCGACCTACCCCTGGCCGCCTACCAGGTGAGCGGCGAATACGCCATGATAAAGGCCGCGGCCCAGAAAGGCTGGCTCAACGAAGAAGCGGTGATGCTGGAATCGCTAATTGCCATCAAGCGCGCCGGGGCGGACCTGATCTTCACCTACTTCGCCAAGCAGGCCGCGGCTTTGTTGGGGAAATGAGGGTAAGGCTTTAAGAATAATGATAAATAAGCACAGGCTGGAAGCCTGTGCCACCAAAGACTTTTTTTTATAATTTGGCTCCTCCAAGTTAAATGGATGGTAAAAGGGCAATGAAAATTAAAAAGCAAAGCCCTGGTGGCACAGGCTTCCAGCCTGTGCAATCTTTTCAAATCACTAGGCGCAACCTTCCCCACTGGCAAGAGCCTGGTAAGGTCTACTTTATTACTTGGCGCTGTAAAAAGGGCCAGACTTTAAGCCCCGAAGAACGAACCATCACTCTTGATGCCATAAATTATTGGGATGGCCGCAAACGGACAATATATGCCGCAGTTATCCTGCCCGACCATGTCCATATCCTGGCTCAGCCCCTTACCCAGCCTGAAGGCGGCGCCTTTGATCTGGCGGAAATCCTGCATAGTGTCAAAAGCTTCGGTGCCCAAAGAATCGGCCAACAAAGAAGAGTTCAGGGAACCGTCTGGCAAGATGAACGCTATGACCGCATTGTCCGGGATGAGGCGGAATTCCTGGAAAAATGGGAATATATCAAAAATAATCCAGTAAAGGTGGGACTAGCTTTTTCACCGGAAGATTACCCTTGGCTCTATGAGAAAGGGGGATAAAGCACAGGCTGTAAGCCTGTGCCACCAGTGGTGGAAAAGGTTATCATCCTAAGCTTATTTGAGGCTTATTTAGTGGAGGATTCTTTTTATGGATATTAAACATCCAGCATTCAATATTTTGAATTGGAAGTTATCAGAGCAGAAAATAAATAAATATAAATTGAAACAGAAGATAATTAAGAAATCTAAGAGAAGTTTTTCCACTATATGGGTGAACGATGGTAGTATAAAATCATTAGATTTTTATTGTTATTTAAAGGCTCGTTTTGGAGAACCTAATGGTTTATCTGTTGATGAGCATTTAGGAGACAACTTAATTGATAATATTGTTTGTTGGCATTATATACTCTCTGTAGATAATTGTGTTATGCATATTTTGGATAAGAGTGGTGGGCTGGAAGTATTAATCGAAGGTAAAGATTCTTTATCCGAGGAAGACTGGCATTCTTTTATAAAGCTAATCAAAGGAGATTTCAAAATAATTGGTCCAAGAAAATCAGAGGTTTATAATTCTCTTGATAAACGGAAGATATTTATAAACCCTTATAAAAGGTTACATAGAGTTGTTGAAAGACTTATCGAACAGTTGGAGGCCATAAATCTTGGAGAACCACCTTTAAACAAGGGACTATCCAATAAAGACCAATATGAAGAGAAAAGAAAATATTTCTCTGAAGCTATGATATTAGGTATCTCTCTTATGGCAATTATTCCAGTCTGGGGTGAATCTTTTATAAATTTAATAATCTTTGTTTAAGCTAAAGATGTAGTTAAAAAAGATGATCGTTTACACAAAATTTTACGTAACCAAGATATCGATGTTAGGGTTAAAACTTTGCACTTATATTGTGATGGATTCAGAAAAGGTATTGATCCAGAAAGTATTGAATATAAAGGATTTAAAAGCATTATGGATAAGAGAAATGACTTTTTGCATGGAAATATTAACCCAAAAGAAATGCAATTTGATGAACTAATACTTGATAATAAAATACCATTATTTAAGAGTGAAAAACCGTTCTCTAATCGCATGATTGAGGATTCACTTTATAAAATTGAGCGAAAAAATGTCTTAAAAAAATATGAAGAAATGCAAAAATTTATTGAATATGTTTTGGGTTGCTTAGATTCAGTCCCTAAGAGAAATGTGGAACATTTAATGGGAAGTATGTTTCTTAGTTTTGGAGGAGATGAAATAGAAATAAAACCGGCATTTTCGGGATGGTTAGGAATCATTGATATGCTTACTTAAGGTGAATAAAGAAAATTGGAAACATAAAGTAACACTATCGTCTCTTTAACGAAAACCTATTTATGGATAAATCAGTAAAAATCTCCCCCCTCCGCCTCCTGGCCTGGGAGGTGACCCGGCGCTGTAACCTGGCCTGTCTCCACTGCCGGGCCGCCGCGGGCTTAGGGCCTTATCCCGGGGAATTGACCACGGCTGAGGGGACTGCCCTCCTGGACGACCTGGCCGCCATGGGCCAGGTGGTGGTCATTTTGACCGGTGGCGAGCCGTTGCTTAGGGAGGACATCTATGACCTGACGGCCCACGGCGCCGAACTCGGCCTGCGTATGGTCATGGCGGTGAACGGCACCCTGCTTACCCCGGCCATTGCCGCCCGCCTTAAGGAGGCGGGCATCCAGAGGCTGAGCATCTCGTTAGATGGCGCCACTGCGGCCAGTCACGACCTTCTCAGGGCCGTGGACGGGGCCTTTGAAGGGGCCCTGGCGGGGATCGAAGCCTGCCGTGAGGCCGGGTTGCCTTTTCAGATCAACACCACCATCACCCGGCCCAATCTCAAAGAACTGCCGGCCATCTTTGAGTTGGCCATTTCCCTTAACGCCGCGGCCCACCATGTCTTTGTCCTGGTGCCCACCGGCCGGGGCGAGCTCATCCGGGACCAATTGCTGACCCCCCAGGAGTACGAAGAGACCTTGCGCTGGCTGCTTGACCGCCAGCGAGAAGGGCGGCTGTTTATCAAGCCCACCTGCGCCCCCCAATACTACCGCCTCTGGCGCCAGGACGCGAGGGACCGGGGCGAAAAGGTCACCCCGGCCACCCACGGCCTGGAGGCCATGACCAAGGGCTGCCTGGGGGGCCAGGGCTTTGCCTTTGTCTCTTATAGGGGGGAGGTCCAGCCCTGCGGCTATCTGGAGTTGATGGACGGAAACATTCGGGAAACCCCTTTTAAG
>JAUXZG010000129.1 GCA_030694005.1 Desulfobaccales bacterium
TCCTACCTGGAGTACGCCCTAAGCGTCATCATCGGCCGGGCCTTGCCGGACGTGCGGGACGGCTTGAAACCCGTGCACCGCCGGATACTCTTCGCCATGTCCGAGGCGGGCAACGACTTCAACCGGCCCTACCGCAAGAGCGCCCGCATCGTCGGGGATGTCATCGGTAAATACCACCCCCACGGGGACACCGCGGTTTATGACGCCATAGTGCGCATGGCCCAGGACTTCTCTCTGCGCTACCCCTTAGTGGACGGCCAGGGTAACTTCGGCTCCGTGGACGGCGACGCCCCGGCAGCCATGCGTTACACCGAGGTGCGCTTAACCCGGCTGGCCCACGAGCTCCTTACGGACCTGGACAAGGACACCGTGGATTTCGTGGCCAACTATGACGCCTCTATGAAAGAGCCCCTGGTGCTGCCCAGCCGCCTGCCCAATCTGCTGGTAAACGGCTCCTCGGGCATCGCCGTGGGCATGGCCACCAATATCCCGCCCCACAGCTTGGATGAGGTGTGCGACGGTTTGCTGGCCATGCTGGAGAATCCCGAGATCACCCTGCCGGAGCTGATGGCCATCATCCCGGGGCCGGATTTTCCCACCGCCGGTTTCATCTATGGGGCCGAGGGCATCGCCGAGGCCTACCGCACCGGCCGGGGCCTCATCCGCCTTAGGGCCCGGGTGGTGGTGGAGGTTAAGGCGGGGCGGGAGACCCTGGTGATTAGGGAGCTGCCCTACCAGGTGAACAAGGCCCGGTTGATTGAGCGCATCGCCGAGCTGGTGAAGGAAAAGAAGATCGAAGGCATCGCCGAGCTTAGGGATGAATCGGACCGGGAAGGCATGCGGGTGGCCATCCTGTTAAAGAAGGATGAATCGGCCCAGGCCATCTTGAACCAGCTTTACCTGCACACCCAGATGCAGGTCACCTTTGGCATCAACCTGGTGGCCATCGTCCACAACCGCCCGGAACTGCTCAACCTTAAGGACCTGCTGCGCCATTTTCTGGAGCACCGCCGGGAAGTTATCTTAAGGCGCACCCGCTACGACCTGAAAAACGCCGAGGCCCGGGCCCATATCCTGGCGGGCCTGCTCATTGCCCTGGAGCACCTGGAGGAAATCATCAATCTCATTAAGGCCGCGCCCAACCCGGCTGTGGCCCGGGAGCACTTGATGATCCAATTCCAGCTAAGCGAGCTTCAGGCCCAAGCCATCTTAGACATGCGCCTGGCACGGCTCACGGGTCTCGAACGCCAGAAGATCGTGGACGAGGCCCAGGAAGTAGAGGCCGCCATTAAGCGCTTCCGCCTGATCCTGGCGGAGGAGGCCCAGGTCAAGGCCCTCATCGCCAGCGAGCTCAAGGAGTTGAAGGAGCGCTACGGCGACGGCCGCCGCACCGAAATCATCCCCCAGGCCCAGGAGTTCACCGCCGAAGACCTCATCGCCGATGAAGAAATGGTGGTGACCATCAGCCTCCGGGGTTATATCAAGCGCACGCCTTTGACCATTTACCGCAGCCAGCGCCGGGGCGGCAAGGGCCGCATGGGCATGGTCACCCGGGAAAACGATTTTGTCTCCCAGCTCTATATAGCCTCCACCCACAGCTATTTCCTGGTGTTCACCACCAAGGGCCGGGTGTTCTGGCTCAAAGCTCACGAAATCCCGGTGGGCATGCCCTCGGCCCAGGGCAAGGCCATCGTCAATCTGCTTAATCTGGGGCCGGAGGAAAAAGCAGCCACCACCTTGCCCATCAAGGAATTTGTCCCTGGCCTCTCTTTGGTGATGGCCACGCGCCGGGGGGTGATCAAGAAGACCGACCTGATGAACTTCCAACGGCCCCGAAGCGGCGGGCTCATCGCCGTGTCCCTGGATGAGGGGGACGAACTGGTGGGGGTGGCCCTGGCCGAACCGAACCAGGAGATTCTCATGGGAACCCGCCAGGGGAAGATCATCAGATTTCCCTCGGCACAGGTGCGGGATATGGGCCGCAGCGCCAGGGGGGTGAGGGGCATCCAGGTGGCCGCAGATGACCGGGTGGTGGGCATGGAGGTGATCCGGCCGGAAGGCACCATCCTCACCGTTACCGAGCGGGGCTTTGGCAAGAGGACCAAGCCGGAAAAATACCCGGCCCAGCGCCGGGGCGGCCTGGGACGCCTGGGACTCCGGATTACCTCCCGCAACGGCTTGGTGATGGGTATCCTCCAGGTGCATGAGGACGACCAAATCATGCTGGTCACCGATGGGGGCAAAGTCCTGCGCCTGTCGGTGAAAGATATTTCCGTCATCGGCCGGATTACCCAAGGGGTCAAACTCATGGACGCCGAAAAGGAAGAACGGGTGGTAAGCCTGGCCAAGGTGGCGGAGAAAGGCGATGACGGCGAAGCCGAGCTTGGATACTCCTGAGACCAACCCCCTGGCCGTCATCGGCGCCGGTAGCTGGGGCACCACCCTGGCCCAGCTCCTGGGGGAAAAAGGCTGGTCCGTGCGCCTCTGGGTCCGGGAAGCAGAGGTGTATGAGGGCTTATGCCGGGACCGCATCAACCATACCTTCCTGCCGGGGGTGCGGCTCTCAACCCGCATCAGCTTCTACCAGGAGTTCGCCCCGGCCCTGGAGGGGGTGGCGGTGGCGGTCATGGCGGTTCCTTCCCATGGCTACCGGCAGCTGCTGAGCGCCCTTAAGGCCCATTGGCCTACCTCAGGGGTACTGCTGAGCGCCACCAAAGGCATGGAGATCGACTCCCTGCTCACCATGGAAGGGGTGGTGCGGGAGGAACTGGGCGCGGAGACCCCTTACGCGGTGCTCTCGGGACCCAGCTTCGCCCGGGAGGTGGCCCAAAAACAGCCCACCGCAGTGACCATCGCCTCCCGGCGGCGGGAAGTGGCCCTGTATCTGCAAAAACTCTTCTCCGCCCCCTACTTTCGGGTTTATACCTCCCATGATGTCACCGGGGTGGAGCTGGGCGGGGCCTTGAAAAACATTTTCGCCATCGGCACCGGCATCCTGGTGGGCATGGGCCTGGGCGACAACCCCCGGGCCGCGCTCATTACCCGGGGCGTGGCGGAGATGACCCGGCTGGGAGCCCGCCTGGGGGCCAACCCCATGACCTTGATCGGTCTGGCCGGCCTGGGGGACTTGATCCTCACCTGTACCGGCCCCCAGAGCCGCAACTTCCAGGTGGGGGTCAAGTTGGGACAGGGCCTGCCCCTGCCCCAGATCCTGGAAGGCATGGCTATGGTGGCGGAAGGGGTGAAGACCTCCCGGGCCGTCCACCTGTTGGCCCAGCGGCTGGGGGTGGAAATGCCCTTGGTGGAAGCGGTTTACCGCATTCTCTACGAAGACCTGGCCCCCAAGGACGCCATCAAGAAATTGATGACCCGGGAACTCAAAGACGAACTGGAGGCCATGACCGAGACCTGGTAAAAATTTTTCGCCGCCTCCTTTGTTCCAACTTATCTGAAGGAATAACGATGCCCAAAAAGCCAAAAGCAGCGCTAACCGCTGGGAGTCACCACCCCCTGGATACCAGGATCCCCACCCTGGGAGAGCCCAAGGTGGAGTCGCCCATCCGCGCCATGGCCATGTTTGCCCCGGATGGAAAAATGGTGGAAAGAAAATTTGTCCGGGACACGGACCGGGTCCTGGTCTATGACACCCTGGGTCATTTGGCCCACCTGCGTCCTGGCGAGGAACCCCTCAGCTTCGAAATGGCCGGGCCCCGGGCCAAGATTTATTTCGATCCTTCCAAGGTGCATTGCGCCATCGTCACTTGCGGCGGGCTGTGCCCCGGGACCAATGATGTTATCCGGGCCATCGTTTTGGAGCTGTTCCACATTTACCAGGTGCGGCACATCTATGGCGTGCGGTATGGCTTCCAGGGCTTCATTCCCAGATATGGCCATGACCTGCTGGAGCTTACTCCGGAGGCGGTGGCCAACATTCATACCTTTGGAGGCACCATTCTTTCCTCCTCCCGGGGGCCCCAGGACATCGGCGAGATCGTGGACGCCCTGGACCGGCTCAACATCCACATCCTCTTCCTCATCGGCGGGGACGGCACCTTGCGGGCCGCGGACCTCATCTGCCAGGAGATGGCCCGCCGGGGGCTGCGCCTCAGCATCATGGTCATTCCCAAAACCATAGACAACGACATCCTCTTTGTCTCCCGCTCCTTTGGGTTCGACACCGCGGTGGAGGTGGCCACCGAGGCCATCAACGCGGCCCACACCGAGGCCCTGGGGGCACCCAACGGCATCGGCCTGGTAAAGCTCATGGGGCGCTACTCCGGCTTTATCGCCGCCAACGCCGCCCTGGCCTTAAGGGATGTCAATTTTGTCCTGATCCCGGAGTCGGATTTCGATCTGGAGGGGGATTACGGTTTCCTGGGCCGGCTGGAGGCGCGCCTCAAAAGCCGGGGACATGCGGTCATCCTGGTGGCGGAAGGCGCGGGACAGAAATACTTCCGTCAAGAAGAGCTCATACGGGACCCTTCGGGAAATGTCAAACCCGGCGACATCGGCCTCTTTTTGGCAGATAAGATCAAGGAACACTTCGTCAGTCGGAAGATGGAGATCAATCTCAAGTACATCGACCCCAGTTACCTGATCCGCAGCCGGCCGGCCAACTATAGCGACAGCATCTACTGTGGCTTTTTGGGGCAGACCGCGGTCCATGCCGGCATGGCGGGCAAAACCGCCATGCTGGTCAGCCGCTGGCACGGCCATTATGTGCATGTGCCCGTCAAGGCCGCGGTGGGCCAACGCAAGGAAGTGGAATTGGACTCCACCTTATGGCGCAGCGTCCTGGAATCCACCGGCCAGCCGCCCCTGAAAAACCCATGAGCGAGATACGCCCGCGCCCGGTATTTAACTGCCAGCAGTGCGGCGATTGCTGCGTCGGCCGGGGGGGGATTTTTGTGCGCCCGCAAGAGGTAGAGGAAATGGCCGCCTTGCTGAAAATGACCACGGAAGAGTTTTGCGACCGGTATGTAGAGGTTTCCTCCCAGGGGCCCCGTCTGGCCACGGCCAACGGCTTTTGCGTCTTTCTTCAGGATAACCGCTGCCGGGTGCACCCGGTGAAGCCCTTCATCTGCCGCCAGTGGCCTTTTCTGCCGGCCCTGCTGGTGGATGCGGAAGAACTGGAACAGGCCAAGGGCGCTTGCCCCGGCATCGACCCGGCTTGCCCCCACGAGGACTTCGTGGACGCGGCCATGGGGCGGGCGGAGGAGGGATGATTAGTGTGAGGGGGGAGATTGTAAGTGGACCTGAGGTCCACTTACAATCTCCCCCCTCACCCCCTCCCAACCCGCAGATGGGGCCGGGGGAAGGCGGGGCCTGCAGGC
>JAUXZG010000137.1 GCA_030694005.1 Desulfobaccales bacterium
GGGGTTGGGGGAGGGGGGTTGGGGGAGGGGGGAGGGGGCCACTGCCCCCTGGCCCCCACCCCCAAATCCTTAGCCCCTCCCCCTCACTTCGCCAGCCACTTCAGGCTTTGCCGCAGGAGGGTTTCCAGGGTGTCGGCCCCCTGGGATTTGGCGTTATCCAGGGCCTTTTCCGCCACATTCTTGGAGTAGCCCAAGTTTATGAGGGCCGATAGGGCGTCCTGGAACAGGGCGGTGCCGGGGGTTGTGGGTTGGGGGCGGCCGGATACGGTGGGGCGGTCCTTGAGTTCCAGGATGATACGGGCCGCGGACTTTTTGCCGATGCCGGGGATGCCGGCCAGGCGCTTCATATCCCCCAGGGCCAGGGCCTGGTCGAAATCTTCCGGATTGATGCCGCTCAAGATATTCAAGGCCATGCGGGCGCCGATGCGGGGAATCCCCAGGAGCCTGAGGAAGAGGTCTTTTTCTTCCTGGGTATTAAAGCCGTAAAGCTGCAGGGCATCGTCCTGGAGGCGGGTGTGGATCTTGAGGGCCACCCGGGCCGGGGGCTCGGGCAGGGTATAAAAGGTGGACAGGGGAATCAGGACCCGATAGCCCACCCCTCCCACCTTGACCATGATCTGGCCCGGGGTTTTATCCAGGAGTTCGCCTTCCAAAAAGCCGATCATCTTGAGAGGCTCAGCCAGCGGCTATGGAAGAGGTGGCACATGCCCACCGCCAGGGCGTCGGCGGCGTGTTCGTTGGTTACTTTAAGCCCCAGCAGGTGTTCCACCATGAGTTGCACCTGGGTCTTGGTGGCCCGGCCATAGCCTACCACCGCCTTTTTGACCGTTAGAGGAGGGTATTGATAGATGGGCACGGCGGCCTGGGCCGCGGCCAGGAGCACCACTCCCCGGACCTGCCCCAGGGTGAAGGCGGTCTGCACATTAGCGGCCAAAAAGATCTCTTCCAGGGCCAGGGCCTGGGGTTGGTGCTGGCGGAGCAATTCCGTCAGTGCGTCATAAATTTGACGCAGACGGATTTCCAACTGGGGGCGGGAGCCGACCTTGATGCCGCCGGAGGCCAGGTGCAGGAGTCGCTCGCCTTCCCCCTGGACCACTCCGTAGCCGGTATGGTGGGAGCCGGGGTCCACGCCCAGAACTATCTGGCTCACAGCAAGGCCTCGAGAAGCTGATCCGGGATGTCGAAGTTGGCGAAGACATTATTGACATCATCGTGGTCTTCCAGCATCTCCACCAGTTTCAGCACCTGTTGGGCGGGCTTCTCCTCGGCGATGCGCACCGTGGTTTTGGGGTGCAGTTGCAATTCCGCCAGAGCCGGCTTAAAGCCCCGGGCCTCCAGGGCCTCTTTGACCTTAAGCAAGCCGGCGGGGTCGGTGAGGACCTCAAACTGGCTCTCATCGCTGTTGAGGTCTTCGGCGCCGCATTCCAGGGCGGCTTCCAGGAGTTCGTCTTCCTTCATGCCCTCCCGATCGAAGACGATGACCCCTTTTTTGTCAAACATCCAGGCGACGCACCCGGGCTCCCCCAGGTTGCCGCCGTATTTGGTCAAGAGATAACGCACGTCGGAGATGGTGCGGTTTTTGTTGTCGGTCAAGCTTTCCACCATCAGGGCCACCCCCACCGGGCCGTAACCTTCCAGGATCAACTCTTCCAGGGCGGCGCCGCCGCCTTCGCCAGTGCCTTTGCGAATGGCCTTAGAGATATTGTCTTTAGGGAGGTTTTCCGCCTTGGCCGCGGCAATGGCGGCCCGCAGGCGGGGATTGCCGCTGGGGTCCCCTCCCCCCAGGCGGGCGGCCACGGTGATCTCTTTGGTGAGCTTACCGAAGATCTTGCCCCGTTTGGCGTCCTGTGCCCCCTTTTTGCGTTTGATGGTGCTCCATTTGGAATGACCAGACATCCGGGCTTATTCCTCCTCGACCTTACCTTCCACGAATTTGGTTAAAGCTGCTGATGTGCGGGTTTACTTCAGCGTTTGCCCTTGAGGGGCATGGCCCGGTAGTTGAGGCCCAAAAAATAGATTTCGGGACTTGCCGGGCGGGAGCCGGCTGGTTTCACCCGGCGGCACCGGCTGAAGGCCTTTTTAAGGAGAGCAGCCAGGACCGGGGAATCTGGCCCCTCAAAAACCTTGACCAGGAAATGGCCCCCGGGCTTAAGCAATTTTTTGGCCCATTCCCAGGCCGCCAGGGCCAGTGCCAAAGAGCGCTGCTGGTCCACCTCCTGCGTGCCGGTGGTTTTGGGGGATAGGTCGCTTAACACCACATCAAAATCAGGACTTATGGCGGTGACCGTTTCCAAGTCTAGACTTTCCACCTCTCCCGGGACAAAGTATAGGGGCGGGGCCATCTCGATTACCGGCGGGGTGAGGTCCACACCCACCAAAAGGCCTGTGGGACCTATCCGGGAGGCGATATATTGCAGCCAGGACCCGGGGCTGCAGCCCAAATCCAATACCCGTTGACCCTCCTTAAAAAGGCGGTATCTTTCATCGATCTCTTTTAATTTATACGCGGCCCGGGCCACATAACCTTCGGCCCGGGCCCGTTTCCGGTAGGGGTCCGGAAGCCCAGGGCGGGGCATGGGTTTTTAATGCCTATCTTAGCAGATTAACTTAAGATTTCTTTTAACATAGCTCCGGTCCTTTGGCAATCAAATTCCGCCAATTGTCAATATATTGACGCCTTCGGGCCTTATTGACATCCTCCGGTAGCTCTTTTCTTTAAGTTCAGAAATCTATCTTAAGCCGGTTTTCTGGCGGGCGCCTCCTTCTTATTCGGCCGGGAGGAGGTGGAGGTATGGGTAACAAGATGAATTTACAGGATTTTTCTATTACCATCATTCTGCTTTCCACTAAGGGGGGAGGGAAACAGGAAGTTTCCAGCTGGACCCCAACCGGTCCAAGTTTAGGTCTGAAGGGCCATTTTTAGGCTGGCACAATCATTGCTCATTATCGGGTGCGGGGAAAGAGGCCGGAAGGAGAGCAAAAGGGTACCAGGTTCTAGACCATTTTTCTAGCGCAGCTTGCTTCGATATCAGAATTTTGGGGGGCACGAAAAACGGAGCGAATATGAAAGACCTGGCATTAGCCCAGGCCAATGCGGTGGCGGTCCCGTACTCTGGTCCCGGGTGGGTTGATCCTGCCGAGCAAGAGCAGATGGTGCGACAATATGCTCCTTTGATCAAATATATCGCCTCCCGTCTGGCGCTGCGCCTGCCTTCCCATATTTCTTTGGAAGATTTGATCAGCTCCGGCATTATCGGTTTGATTGACGCCATCCACAAGTTTGACCCCGCCAAAAACATCAGTTTTAAAACCTATGCTGAGTTTCGCATTAAGGGGGCCATGCTGGACGAACTTCGGAGTCTGGACTGGATGCCGCGGTCAGTGCGGAAGAAATCCCACTTGGTGGAGCAGGCTTATGCCAAATTGCAGAAAAGCCTGGGCCGGCCGGCCGAAGCCGAGGAGGTGGCCCGGGTCATGGGACTGGAGCTGGAGGATTTCTATCGACTCCTGGACGAAACCAAGGCGGTGTCTTTAGTGGCTTTGGATGGACCCCGCAAGACTATGAGTCGCAGCCTCGAGCAACTGGAGCCGGACCTGCCCGAAATCCTCCAAGACGCGCAGGTCTGGGACTCCTTCCTAACTGTGTACTTCTCCGAACTCCAGGAAATCATGGTACAGGCCATCGAGGCCCTGCCTGATAAGGAGAAGCTGTTGATCTCCCTCTACTATTATGAAGAGCTCACCATGAAGGAAATTGGGGAAATCATGGGTTATACCGAATCCCGGATCTCCCAGTTACATACTTTGGCCACGTATCGCCTGCGGCACCGTCTGCGGGATTACTTTCAAGAGGAGAAGGACTGATCGTAGGTTGACAGACCCCGTAAGTTCCCTAATCTCTGCGGCGGGCTTCACTTCAGAGGGGGCCGCACATTTTAAAGGAACAGTTCTTCATGGGCCTTTGGCCCACCCGTAAATCATCAAAAGTTTGGTGGCACAGGCTTTCCAGCCTGTGCAGTCAAAACTTTTCAAGGCAGAGGCTGGTGAGGTGGGGCAGGACAGTCAATAGGCCCTCCTAAAGCGGCTTAAGGCGGGAATCTGATAAGAACCTCCACCTCCTGTTTCATCGGGTAAAGAAGAACCGCTATAAGGAAAAAAAACCTTGACTTCATTCTATGGTACCCTGGCCCTGGGAATGGTGATCGGTGCCGGGCTGGCGCATTTCACCTGCGGCTTACTTGACCTGGTGAAAATAAGGGATAACCATCCAGACGCCTTGGCCGGGCTTGAAGAATGGGAACCTTTAAGTCTTGACCCTGATCAGCGTCGGTCGGGAGAAGTTGGGCAAATCATCATACCCAGGGTAGACACTTAGATCAAGTATCCGCCTGCTTTTGGCCCCGGCGGGCCTGTTCCCCCTCCTCCCCTAAAACCTCCAGATTCACTATCTGCAAAATTCTCCAAGTTGCACCAAACACTAATTTCGTCTAAATTGTCCCCCAGAAAATTCTAGTGCCGGTAGCTCGGCCACAAATGGGCAGGACCACCATGTCAGTTGACAGGCTTAAAAGACGGCTTCAGGCCGCCCGGGGGGAAGTGGCTGTGGACCTGGTGCTTACCGGCGGCTGGGTGGCCAATGTCTATACCGGGGAGTGGCAGAGAAAGGATGTGGCCCTGTTTGACGGGATTATCGCGGGGTTGGGAGATTATGACGGCCCCAGAATGGCAGTGCCGGGCCAGTATATCCTCCCCGGGTTAATCGACGG
Organism: Desulfobaccales bacterium; assembly: GCA_030694005.1. Taxonomy (GTDB): domain Bacteria; phylum Desulfobacterota; class Desulfobaccia; order Desulfobaccales; family 0-14-0-80-60-11; genus JAUXZG01. The sequence goes on from JAUXZG010000137.1 coordinate 4,767, forward strand.
CCACCTCCACCTGGAGAGCAGCATGCTTACCCCCAGTCAGTTGGCCCGGGCTTTGTTGCCCTTGGGAACCACCACGGTGGTGGCCGACCCCCATGAAATCGCCAATGTCTGGGGCACCGCCGGCCTGGATTACCTGCTGGCCGCCAGCGACGGCCTGCCCCTGGACCTTTTTTTCATGCTGCCCTCCTGCGTGCCGGCCTCTCCCCTGGAGACCTCGGGCGCGCGTCTGGGGGCGGCGGACCTGAAAAAATATCGTCAACACCCCCGGGTCTTGGGGTTGGCGGAGGTCATGAATTTCCCGGGTCTCATTTCTGGGGATACCGGTCTTTTAAAAAAAATCGCCCTTTTTCCCCAGGGGCCGGTGGACGGCCACGCCCCTTTACTTTCCGGCAAAGCCCTCAACGCCTATCGGCTGGCCGGGATTGGCTCTGACCACGAATGCACCAGGCTGGCGGAAGCCCGGGAAAAGCTGGGAATGGGTTTTTATCTAATGGTGCGGGAGGGCAGTCTGGCCAAAAATTTGGCGGACCTGCGACCCGCGGTGACCCCGGCCACCTTGCGCCGCTGCCTGTTGGTCACGGACGATTGCCATCCGGAAGACCTTCTTAAGGTGGGTCATCTGAACCATTTGCTCAAAAAGGCCGTATCCCTGGGGCTGGACCCCCTGCAGGCGCTGATCATGGCCACCCTGAATCCGGCGGAATATTTCCGCCTCCGGGATCGGGGGGCCGTGGCCCCAGGTCTTAAGGCTGATCTGGTAGTAACTAACGACTTGCATGACTTTCGCATCGACAAGGTGTTGAAAAACGGCAGATTATTAGTGGATCAGGGAAGACTGTTGCCAGAGTCGGCCTGGCCGGACCATTTCCCCCCTACTTATCCTTTTCAGGTAAAGATTCCCCCCCTAAATTCCTTATCACCCCCGGCTACCGGGGAGTTGGTTAAGATCATCGGCCTGATCCCCGGCCAGTTGCTCACCGACAAGCTAATCCTGCCCGCGCCACTTCGGGATGGGCGCCTGGTGACCGACCCCGGCCGGGATCTTTTGAAACTGGCGGTGGTGGAACGCCATCGCGGCACCGGCAACCTCGGGTTGGGCCTGGTTAAGGGGTTCGGCCTCAAAAAAGGCGCCCTGGCCTCCACTGTGGCCCATGATTCCCACAATATCATTGTGGTGGGCGCGGATGAGGCCGATATGCTTCAGGCCGTGGAGCACCTGGTGGCCCTCCAGGGAGGCCTGGCGGTGGTGGCGGGCGGCCGGGTCCTGGCGGACCTGCCTTTGCCCATCGCCGGCCTTATCAGTCCAGCACCCCTGGAGGAGGTGGCCGCCGGCTTTGCTCGCCTCAAGGCCGCCTACCGGTCTTTGGGGGGAGACCTGCCCGACCCCTTCATGGCCCTGTCTTTTCTGGCCCTGCCGGTGATCCCGGAGCTGAAACTCACTGACCTGGGACTGGTGGACGTGGGCCGGTTTGAGATAGTCCCCTTGTTTGGAGAGGATTAATTCACGCAAAGACGCTAAGGCGCAAAGCCGCAAAAGAAAATAAATGCTTGGCGTCCTTGGCGCCTTGGCGAGAGGATATTGTATTGAGCCTGTTATTGACCGGTTCGGAAATTATGCAGGTGTTGGACATGGACCTGGCCCTGGCCGCGGTGACGGAGGCCTTCAGGGCCTATGGGGAAGGCCGGGTGAACCTGCCTCCCAAGGCCCATCTGCCCGTGGCCCAAGGCAGTTTCAAGGCCATGTACGGGGAGATTTTTTTGCCCACCGGTCATATCTGCGGGGTAAAATGGAACGCCAACTTTCCGGAAAATCCCCGCCAGGGCCGCCTTACCATCATGGGCAAGATCCTTCTCAATGATCCGGAAACCGGCCTGGAACTGGCGGACCTGGACAGCACTTATATCACCAATTACCGGACCGGCGCGGCGGGCGGGTTGGCCGTGCAGTATCTGGCCCGCCAGGAGGCCAACCGCCTGGGGCTGGTGGGGGCCGGGGAACAGGCCCGCACTCAGGTGGCGGCTATCATCAAGGTGCGCCCCATCCGGGAGGTTACCATTTACAGCCGCACCGCAGCTCGTTCCGAGGCCCTTAGGGATGAGATCCAGAGACGCTATGGCATCGAGGCCCGGGTGGTGGAGGCCGTGGCCCCCGCGGTCCAGGGCCAGGACATCGTGGTCACCGTCACCCCCAGCACCAGCCCCCTGGTGCTTCGGGAGTGGGTAGGCCCGGGCACGCATATCAACGCCTTCGGCGCCGATAGCCCCGGCAAGCAGGAACTGGACCCAGCCATCCTGGCTGCCGCCAAGATTGTGGTGGATGATTGGGCCCAATGCCAAGATATCGGCGAAATCAATGTCCCCCTGGCCCGGGGGGAACTCACCCCGGAGCAGATCTACGGCTCGTTGGGGGACATTGTTACCGGCAAGAAACCCGGTCGCGCCAACCCGGAGGAAATCACCGTGTTCGACGCCACCGGCCTGGCCATCCAGGACCTGGCCCTGGGGCTGGAGGTCTGGCGCCGGGCCCAGACACGGGGCCTGGGGGAAATGAAGGATTTTTTGGGATGATGAATTTGGGGGAGGGGGCGTGGGGTAATTGATGTATTTTTTGGGTTGTTTTTTTTGGGGGTGGGGGGCTTGGGGGGAGGACAGGGAGCCCTTACAAAAAACTCCCTGGCCCTTCCCCCACAATACAAAGGAGGCTATATGAGTTTGGTCCTGACTGGTTCCGAGGTGATGCAGGTATTGGACATGGACCTGGCTTTGGCCGCGGCCCAGGAGGCCTTTCAGGCTTATGGCGAGGGTCGGGTGAACATGCCTCCCAAGTCATATCTGACTCTGGCCAAGGGTGATTTTCGGGCCATGTATGGGGAAATTTTTCTGTCCGCCGGCGACCATATTTGCGGGCTGAAGTGGGTCAATGTCCATCCGGAGAATCCGGCCCGGGGCTTGCTGACGGTAATGGCCAAGATCCTGCTCAACGATCCGGAAACCGGCCTGGAGTGGGCGGACCTGGACGGCACCCACATTACCAACTTCCGCACCGGGGCCGCCGGGGGCCTGGCGGCTAAATATTTATCCCGCCAGGATGCCACTCGCCTGGGATTGATCGGCGCGGGAGCGCAGGCCCGCACCCAGGTAGCCGCCATCCTGAAGGTGCGGCCCATCCAGGAAATAGTGGTTTATGACCGCCACCCGGCCCATTCTCAGGCCTTTGCGGACTATGTTACGGCCACCCATGGAGTCAAGGCCCGCCCCGCCGTCACCGGGGGGGAAGCGGTTCAGGGCCTGGACATTGTGGTCACCACTACTCCCAGCAGCAGTCCGGTGGTACTGCGGGAATGGGTGTCGCCGGGAACGCATATCAATGCTATTGGTGCTGATGCCGCCGGCAAACAGGAACTGGCCCCAGGAATTTTACAGGCTGCCAAGATTGTGGTGGACGACTGGGCCCAGGCGAGCCACTCCGGAGAAATCAATGTGCCGCTGGCTAAAGGGGAGCTGACTCCACAGCAAATCTACGGTTCTTTAGGAGAGATTGTGGCCGGCAAGAAACCGGGACGCCAGAGCCCGGAGGAGATCACGGTGTTTGACTCCACCGGACTCATTATCCAGGACCTGGCCCTGGGTTTTGCCGTCTACCGCCGGGCCCTGGAGCGAGGCCTGGGCGAGGTGAAGGATTTTTTGCGTTGAGGTTGGCGGGGGAGGGGGCTAAGGGGCGCAGCCCCACTTACAAGCCTCCCCCCGCATCCTTCTTCCCTCAACCATCCCCCCGCAGGCCCAGGAAGTTTCGCACTTTTTTGAGGACTTCCGGTCTGGTGGCGGGGTCGAATTCCCACATAGTGGATTGCTGGGGGGCGTCCTTATCGTCATCCATGCAGTCTCCGAAGCCGCAGACTGCCGGGGTGGTCTTGGGTGGTCCCAAGAGTTGCGCCAGGTTGTCGGATATATGGGCCATCTCGCCCCGCACCGGCCAGACACTCAGGACCAGATGGTCCCGGGCCACTCTAATGTAGAGGTTGAGCGCGCCTTCCGGGTCGGTATGGCCGGCCTCAAGGCCTTCAAAGGTGTTGCTGCGTTTGTTTTCCCGCACTTTAAAGTCGAATTGTATAGGTAGCATTATCCTCCTTTCTTGCCGGCGCAGCGTTGGCAGAGGAGACCCTCGGGCACTTGCCGGTGCCAGCCGTCAAGCACTACCGCGCCGCACTCCAGGCAAACGCCCAGGATGGTGGGTGGTCCGGCCCCCCAGGTGGGCAATCCCCGTCTGCGCCAGGGCCATCTTAAAAAGAGGCGCCGCCACCACCGCCAGCGATGCTCGGAACTCATAGAATACTTGCAGTATAGCAAAGATCTTGATATTTTGCAGCAGTCCGGGCTCCGCCAGGGTTCCCCGCCCTCTGCCAATCGAAGAGGTGGAATTGGCGGCTGGACAAAAATAAATTTTCCTTTTGAAATTTTTCACATTCCAGGCTAATAAAGTGATATGAAAAAGTCCTTACCTGGAAAAATACCTCGGAAAAAAGATAAGGAGAAGGGCGTCATGGCGAAGCAAGCGGCAACAAAGGTAGTAACTAAGCGTTATTGCTATGCTTTTGAGGAAGGCGACGGAAAGAATAAACAGCTTTTGGGGGGGAAGGGAGCCGGTCTGTGCAGCATGACCCAAATCGGCCTGCCGGTGCCGCCGGGGTTCGTCATCACCACCGAGGCCAATGTGGAATACTTTTCCCAGGGGTCGCACATGCCGGAAGGGCTCATGGATGAGGTGCACGATTATATGGAGGCCCTGGAGCAAAAGACCGGCAAAGGATTCGGGGATCCGGCCAAGCCCTTGCTGGTGTCGGTGCGCTCCGGCTCCGCCCTGTCCATGCCGGGCATGATGGACACCATCCTCAACCTGGGGCTCAATGATGAGACAGCCAAAGGGATGGTGGCCCTCACCCAGAACGAACGCTTCGTCAATGATGCCCACCGGCGTTTTCTGCAGTTGTTCGGCAAAATCGGTCTGGGGGTGCCGGACGCGGAATTTGACCGGATCTTCGAGGATGTCAAGGAAAGGCATGGAGCCCATGTGGATACCGAGCTCACTGCCGGGGCCATGGGCGAGGTCTGCGACCGCTTTAAAGCCTTGATCAAAAGCCATACCGGCCGGCCTTTTCCCCAAGACCCCTGGGCCCAGTTGGTGATTGCCATCGATGGGGTGTTCAACTCCTGGATGGGTAAAAGGGCGGTGGATTACCGCCGCCAATTCAATATCACCCCGGAGATGGCCTACGGCACCGCGGTGAGCATCTGCACCATGGTGTTCGGCAACATGGGCACTGATTCGGCCACCGGCGTGGGCTTCACCCGGGACCCGGGCACCGGAGAAAATATCCTGTACGGCGACTACCTGATTAATGCCCAGGGCGAGGACGTGGTGGCCGGCATCCGTACCCCCCGCCCCTTAAGGGAGTTGCGCACCGACATGCCGGCCCTCTACCGGGAATTGGAGAAGATGCGCAGCATCCTGGAAAAGCACTACCGGGAAGTGCAGGACTTCGAGTTCACCATCGAGCGGGGCAAGCTCTACATGCTGCAGACCCGTAACGGCAAAATGAATGCCTGGGCCCTCACCAAGAGCTCGGTGGATATGGTGAAGGAAGGCCTGATCACCGAAGAGGAGGCCTTGCTCAGGGTCGAACCGGATATGCTGGAGCAGTTTTTGCACCGCCGCATCGATCCCGATGCCAAAATCGAGCCCCTGGCCGTGGGCATCTCGGCCTCTCCCGGGGCGGCCACCGGCAAGGTGGTGTTCGACGCCGACCGGGCCGAACGCCTGGGGAACGCAGGTGAGCGAATCATCCTGACCCGCATCGAGACCAAGCCGGAAGACATCCACGGCTTCTTTGCGGCCCAGGGGATTCTCACCAGCCGGGGCGGCAAGACTTCCCACGCCGCGGTGGTGGCCCGGGGCATGGGCAAACCCTGCGTCTCCGGGGTTGAGGGTCTGGACATCAACTATGACCTGAAGGAGGCCCGGGTGGGCGGAGTGGTGATCAAGGAAGGGGACATTGTCACCATCGACGGCACCGCCGGGTCTTTTTACCAGGGAGTGGTACCCATGCTGGACCCGGAACTCCCCAAGGACCTGGGCACCCTGATGGACTGGGCCGACAAAGTGGCCCGGTTGGAGGTGTGGGCCAACGCCGACACCCCGGACATGGCTATCAAGGCCCGCCAGCATGGCGCCAAGGGCATCGGCCTGTGCCGCACCGAGCGCATGTTTAACGAAGCGGACCGCCTGCCCCTGATGCGCAACATGATTCTGGCGGACACCCCGGAAGAACGGAAGCGCTGGGCCGACAAGCTTATACCCATGCAGCGCCAGGATTTCGTGGAAATCTTTAGGACCATGGACGGACTGCCCGTCACCATCCGGCTTCTGGACCCGCCCCTGCACGAATTCCTGCCCAGCATTGAAGAGCTTATTAATGAAGTCAGCCGGCTCAAAGAGTTCAATCAGATCTTAAGCGCCCTGGAGCAGTTGCCCGGTACCCTGACCATAATGGACCCCGAACTTTACAAGTACGTGCCCTCAATCGAGACGGTGACCCGGGAGTTCAGCGATTTCAAGGCCAAGGGCCTGGATAAAAAACTCCTCGAGCAGAAAGAAAAGGTGCTGCGCCGGGTCAGGGTGCTCACCGAATACAACCCCATGCTGGGCAACCGGGGGGTGCGCTGCGGCATCTCCTTTCCGGAAATCTATGACATGCAGATCCAGGCTATCTTTGAGGCCGCGGCCATTGCCCTTAGGGAAAAGATCGACATCCGGCCGGAAATCATGGTGCCCAATGTCTGCACCCGTCAGGAGCTGGTGTGGGTGCAACCGCGGGTGGTGAAGATTCATCAAGAGGTGGAAAAGCGGTACAATGTAAAAATCAAATACAAGTTCGGCACCATGGTGGAAATTGCCCGAGCCTGCGTGCGGGCCGCCAGGATCGCGGAAATTGCCGAGTTTTTCTCCTTCGGCACCAACGACCTCACCCAGGGGACCTTTTCCTTCTCCCGGGAAGACGCGGAGAACAAGTTCCTGCCCATCTACAACACCGAGGGCATCCTCAGGCACAATCCCTTTGAAATCCTGGACGAGCTGGGGGTGGGCTGGCTCATGCAACACGCGGTGGCCGAGGGGCGCAGGGTCCGGCCGGATTTAAAGATCGGCATCTGCGGCGAGCACGGCGGCCAGCCCCAGGCCGTGGAATTCTGCCACCGCATCGGCCTCAACTACGTCTCCTGCTCTCCCATGCGCATTCCCATCGCCCGCATGGCCGCAGCCCACGCCGTAATTAAAGAGAAGAAGGGTACAGCCATTCGCTCCAAAGCCTTATAAGGGCAAAAGACGAAAAGGGGAAAAGGGGGAAAGGTTAAAAGGGGAAAAGGCGAAAGGGCGAAGAGTTAGCAGCATCAATCACTTTTTTTCCCTTTCCCCTCTTCCGCTTTTTTCCTTTTCCCCTTTAATTTTTGGGGGAAGATAACTGGAGGTCCCGGTTTAACGGTCCCCTCGAGGTCACCATGACCCAAATCATTTTAGTCCGCCACGGGCAGACCCCCTGGAATAAAGATAAGATTTTCCGGGGCACCTACGACATCCCCCATAATGAAACCGGCCAAGAAGAGGCCCGCCTGACCGGGGAGTGGCTGAAAGGGGAGACCATCCACGCCGCCTACTGCTCGCCCCTGTCCCGGGCCCGGGACACCGCCGAAGCCATCGCCCGGCACCACGGGTTAAAGGTGGAGGACCTGCCGGGCATCATCGACCTGAATTACGGCGACTGGCAGGGCCTGCCCTTGGCGGAGGTCAAGGTGAAGTATGCCAACCTCTACCGCCAGTGGGAGACCGCCCCCCACACGGTGCGTTTCCCCGGGGGTGAGACCCTGGAAGAGGTGCGCCGGCGGGCCTGGGGGGCGGTGGAGGAGGTGGTGCGGCGCCATCCCGGCCAGACCATTCTGCTGGCCGCCCACCGGGTGGTGAACAAGGTCCTCATCGCCTGCTTCATCGGTCTGGACAACTCCCATTTCTGGCGCATCGGCCAGGATACCACGGCCATTAACCGTTTTCAGAAGGTGGACGATACCTGCCACCTTATCCTGATCAACGACACCTGCCACCTGCGGACCATGAAACGCGGGCCTTATGTGGATTTCTAGCCGGCCCAACTCCTTAAGGGGCGGGCTAACCCCGCCCCTTGGACCCCAAAGCGAGTAGTTTCCCATTCCCCAAAGGATTAGACGAATTTTGCTAGAGGGAAACGCCGGGGATTATGAAATGGCCCGGCGTATCCTGGCGCGTCTTCCCGGGGTGCCGGTTACGGTCATCCCGGATCGTGAGGCGCTCAGACCAGCGTTGGCGGACCGGGCCGCCTGGCTGGCGGCAGCCAAGACCACTTTGCTCCTGACCGTGCAGAAAGGCCCTTTTCGGCGTCCCTGCCCCGGCACCCGGGATTACCTTTGCTGCGGTTACCAGGTGCTCCAGGTCACCCTCAATTGCCCTATGGATTGCAGCTATTGCGTCCTTCAGGAATATATCAATGTCCCGGCCATCACCATCTTTGTAAATATGGAGGACTTGCTGGCGGAACTGGAGGCGGACTGGGCCGCGGCTCCAGACAAGGTGTGGCGCCTGGGCACGGGGGAATTCGGAGACAGCCTGGCCCTGGACGAGCTTATGGGCTTAAATAAGCGCCTGATGCCTTTTTTCGCCGGCAGGCCCCAGGCTGTACTGGAGATCAAGACCAAGTGGCATCGCCTGGAGCCGCTGCTCCCGCTGGGCCCCAATCCCCAGGTGGTGTTCGCCTGGTCCCTCAATCCCGCAGAGATCATCCGGAGGGAAGAACATTTTTCGGCCCCGTTGGAGGCCAGGCTTAAAGCAGCGGCGCAGGCCGCCGCAGCGGGCTTCCGGCTGGCCTTCCACTTCGATCCTTTAATCTATTTTCCGGGTTGGGAAGAGGCTTACCGAAGCACCGTGGAGCGACTCGGGTCCATGGTGCCCTCCGCGGCCATTGCCTGGATCAGCCTGGGGGGGCTGCGATTTTTACCGCGGCTCAGGCATCTCATACACCGCCGCTTTCCCGCCTCTCGCTTCGCCGCTCAAGAGATGGTTCGGGCCCCGGACGGCAAGCTCCGCTACTTTAAAGATTTGCGCATCGACATGTATGGACGCATGCGGGAGTGGTTGTCTCAGGCCACGCCGGGGGCGCTCATCTATCTATGCATGGAAAGCCCCCGGGTATGGCAGGCAGTCTTCGGGGGCGTCCCCGAGGAGGGAGAGTTGGCGCGGCTTTTGGATGAACGCGTCCACCCTTCCGGGGAAAGAGCAGGGCTTTACTTTCCTACTAATAGCCGGATTTAATTTTCCGCTTGCCGGCCCCGCCGCTCTCAGAGGGAATGATCCCTATTAACCGCAGGCGCACGCCTTGGGCGGTAAGATGCTCATTCTCCAGCAGACGCTTGATGGCTTTGACCTTGTCCAGATCGTCCAACGAGTACTGACGCCGATTGGAAGGAGTCCGGGAGGGTTTGAGAAAATCATCAAAGGACTTCTCCCAATATCGTAAGGTAGATTTGCGCACCCCGGTAATCTGGGAGATCTGGTCGATGGTAAGCCGCAAGCTTCTGGAAATCCTGCTCATCTCCATAATTCACCTCATCTAAGCATCTCTCGTTGCCTGGTAATAAGGCACGCTTGACCCCTGGGTCCCAGGCCCGGCGGCCGAGGGTCCAGGCCAGGTCCCGTTAGACAGGCCGGGCTGCACCTAATTCTGATGGCCGCTGATTTTGGGGCACCTGGACAGCCAACCCCCGAGATGCGGCCCCCTTAACTTCATGCTTCTGGCAATCCATTTAAACTTCTTTCTCAGGTAAGTGACCTGTCAAAATCACTTTTCGAAATTATCTGGGGAAAACTTTAAAAATTTTTTTAAAAAGATTTCTTTAGGTAAGCCCAGAAGGGGTTGGTTAAGTCTAAAGTTAGGGTCAGTGACGAGGCGATAATGGCCTTAATAAGGTCTGGTTTCCCCTCGAACTTAACCCTTGAGGTGCCGGCAGACATGGCACTGAGGGTTAAGTTTTATCGATTTTTCTAGCATTTGAAACCGGTCGCCCCTAAAGGTTAATTGTCGCCCCAGCAGCGCCGGTCCCAGGCCCCCCAGGATGCGCAAGGCTTCCAAGGCTTGCAGTGACCCCAGGATCCCGGGAAGGGGGCCCATCAAGGCTGGTGGGCTCCCCAAGGAGAGTTGGGGGTAGGCACAGGCCAAACAGGGACCCTGCCCAGGCCAGTAGGTGGTGAGGCAGCCGTGCATCTCCCAACCCCAAGCCTGAACCATGGGGAGGCGCAGCTTCACCGCCGCCTGGTTCAGGAGGAACCCAGCCAGAGAGTTGTGCATCGCGTCAATGATCAGGTGGCAGCCTGCGGTCAGACGGGAGATATTAAATTTGGAGATGGTTTTGGCCTTGGTCTCCACCAGGGCAAAGGGGTTGACCTCCTTGAGATAGGGTTCGCTTACCGTAGCCTTGGCTTTGCCCAGATCCCGTTCCCGAAAAAAGAGGTGGTGGTACAGGTCAGAGAGACCAACCCTGGACCCGTCCACCAGGCGGAGGGCGCCCAAGCCGCCGGCCAGGAGGTGGAGCGCGGCGGTGGCCGCCACCCCCCCGGCCCCGGCGATGAGGACCTGGGCCGACTTCACCCGTTCCTGGGCCTCACGCCCCCATTCCGGCACCGCCATCTGGCGGGCGTACCGCGTTATTTCGGCGGGACTCAAGTTAGAGGTCGTCATTTTAGCCAGCCCCAAAGGGGGAAGGCCTCCTGGCTCCCGAATCTTACTCCTTAATATGGTGCCCCCCTTACACCTATCGACTTTAAACTCCCTGAACTTTAAATTCGCCAGGGGGCCGGTTATAATGGGGAGCACCAGCCCTGAGCAGAAAATCCCGGAGGATCTCAGTGATTGAATTGAGGGAAGTGAGTAAGATCTACCGCCGGGGGTCGGAGGAAATCCAGGCCCTTGGGCAAATCAACCTTAAGATCGCCGCCGGGGAATTCGTGGCCATCACCGGTAAAAGCGGCTGCGGCAAAAGCACCCTGCTGCACCTTATCGGCGGCCTGGAGCTCCCCAGTTCCGGTCGGCTTCTGCTTAACGGCCAGGAACTGACAAAACTTAAAGAACCGGAACTCACCCATTTCCGCCGGGATCGGGTGGGGGTGGTGTTTCAGTCCTTTAATCTTCTGCCCCTGTTGACCTTAGAAGAGAATGTGGCTCTGCCCCGGGTCCTGCAGGGAGCGCCATATCCGCAAGCCCATGAGGAGGCGTGCCACTGGTTGGCGGAGGTGGGGCTGGAGGGTCGCCGCCGTCATAAGCCCCACCAGGTTTCCGGCGGCGAGATGCAGCGGGCGGCCATAGCCCGAGCCTTGATCAACCGGCCGGCGGTGATTCTGGCCGACGAACCCACCGGCAACCTGGATTCCGCCACCAGCGCCCAGGTCCTGGAACTCTTCTCCCGCCTCCACCGGGATTTTCAGCAGACGGTGGTGCTGGTGAGCCATGCCCCGGAGGCGGCCGGCTATGCCCAGCGCGTGTTGCGCCTTATAGATGGCCGGCTTCTGTCATGAAGCCCTGGTTGTTCCGCATTTCCCTGAGCCATTTGCGCCAATATCCCGGGCGGACCACCCTGGGAATCCTGGGCATCGCCTTGGGGACCGCGGTTTACTTGAGCATTTCCCTGGCTGCGGCCAGCGCCTTAAAAAGCTTTCAGGCCGGGGTGACCGCGCTGGCCGGCAAGGCCCAGTGGCGGCTCCAGAGTCCCGGCGCGCCGCTTCCGGAAGGGATCTTTGCCCAAGTGCGGGGGCTGCCTCAAATCAAAGCCGCGGCCCCGGTGGTGGAAAGCGTCCTGGAACTCGCCGGACCCTACCAGGGGCCGGTGCTGTTGTGGGGCATCGACCCCTTTTCCGAAAAGGCTTTCCGCAATTACGAATTCGCTTCCGGAAGCGGCCTTAACCAAGCCGCCTGGGTCGAATTTCTCACCCGCCCGGATACCGTCCTAATGAGCGACCGCCTGGCCTCCCGCCTGAGACTTAAAAGCGGAGACTCGTTGCCGGTGATGGTGGGGGCCAGGCGACAGCAACTCAAAGTGGCCGGAATCTTCCGTTCGGAAAACGGCCTCTACCCATTGGACGGGGCGGTGCTGCTCATGGATCTGGGCGCCGCCCAGGAGCTTTTGGGCCGGGTAGGGCAGCTGGACTATATCGACCTCATCGGGGCCGGAGACCCGCCCCAGGTGGCCGCCCGGCTTAAGGCCCTGCTGCCGCCGGGGGTGGAGGTGGCGCCGCCTGTGGCCCCGGCCCGCCAGATGGAGGGGTTGGTGGCCGCCTATCGTTTGAATTTGGCGGTACTGAGCGCCATCGCCCTGTTTGTGGGTATGTTTTTGATTTACCAGTCCGTTACCCTGTCCGTGGTGCGCCGGCGCCGGGAGATCGGCCTGTTGCGCACCCTGGGGATGACGCCTAGGCAGGTTTTGGCCCTGTTTCTGGCCGAAGGCCTGGGCAGCGGCCTGGTGGGAGGCCTTTTGGGCCTGGCCCTGGGGTTGGGGTTTGCCCGGGGAGTATTGGGCGTGATGACCCACAACCTCACTTCCCTTTATGCGCCGGTGGCCGCGGCCGAGGTCGGGGTCAGATGGCCCCTCTTGCTTCAGGCCTGGGGCCTGGCGGTGGCGGCCACCTTAACGGCCGCCTGGCTGCCGGCCCGGGAGGCGGCCCGCACTCAGGTCAGGGCCGTGTGGTATCGGGAAGAATTGGAAGAAAAGATCGAGAGCCGGGCCGGGGTCATTTGTCTTGGGGGCGTGGCCGCGCTGGCCCTGGCCGGGGTCTGCGCTTGCTGGAAGATTGCTAAAGGGCCGCCGGTGCCGGGTTTTGTGGCGGCCTTTCTCATCCTGCTGGCCTTCGCCTTGTTTACTCCCCTGGCCACTCGTAGCTTGGGAAGGGGGCTTAAGCCGATCCTGCGCCGCCTCCTGGGGCCCGCCGGCGACCTGGGCTGCCGCTACCTGGCCGGGTCACTATCCCGCAGCGCGGTGTCCGTCGCCGCCCTGGCCTGCGCCTTAGGCATGCTCATCGCCGTGGCGGTGATGATCGGCTCTTTCCGCCAGACTGTGAGCGACTGGGTGAGCCGCTCCATCAGCGGGGACATCTTCTTCGGCCCCGCGGTGTTCTCCACCTCCGCCTATGACCAGTACCTGCCCCCGGAAATCCTGCCCCAACTTAAACAGGACCCCCAAATCGCCGACATCTACCAGTACCGCTGCGTGCGCATCCCTTTTCGGGACCGCTATATCCTGGTCATCGGCGGCAGCTTCGAAGTGCTGGCCAGACACGGCGGCCTTTGGTTCCGGAAGGGGAAAACGGAGGAGATTATGAAGGGTGTTGGGGGAGGGGGCCAGGGGCTGCAAGCCCCTGCCCCCTCCCCCAAACCCCC
>JAUXZG010000150.1 GCA_030694005.1 Desulfobaccales bacterium
TGAAGATCAAAGGGAGAACACCATGAAAATTAACTGCGTTTCCTGCGGCCACAAACTGGATCTGGACGATGTATATGACGACTTTGAAGGGGAGGTCAAGTGCTTTGTGTGCTCGGCCCTGCTGGAGATCAAGACCGAAGAGGGCAGGCTCAAAAGCGTCAGGTTCTTAAAAATTGTGCCCCGCCCCGGGGTCTGGGGCGAAGGCGCCGCCATCTGAAACCCGGGGGCAGGACTTAGTCGGCCGGGACGGAAGCGGGCAGGGGGTGGACCTCAGGCGCCCACCTCCCAATCCAAAACCATGCAGGTGAGATTATGACCCAGTTAGCGAAAAGCGGACGATACCTATACGCGGTGGTGCCCGGCCCGGCAGCGCCGGTTTATGCCTTCAAGGGCCTGGAAGGGAAACCGGTTTACACCATCACCAACGGCAAGGTGGCCGCGGTGGTGAGCGATGTGCCCAATGAGAAGATTCGCCCGGAGCGCCGCCACCTGGCCGCCCAGCAAGCGGTCCTCAAGGGCCTGCTGCAAGCTGCCCCTGCTCTTCTGCCCATGTCTTTCGGCATCATCGCCGATGGCCCCAAGGCGGTCCAGGAGATCCTGACCCGCAACCACGACATCCTGGCCAGGCAACTGCAGCGGGTGGCGGGGAAGGTGGAGATGGGCCTGCGGGTCTCCTTGGACGTCCCCAATATCTTCGAATATTTCGTCAACACCCATGCGGAGTTGCGGGCCGCCCGGGACCGGTTCCTGGGGCCCAATCGCCATCCTTCCCATGATGACAAGATCGAACTGGGCCGGATGTTTGACCGCCACCTCCAGAAACACCGGGAAACCCACGCCGAGAGGGTGGCGAAGATTGTGTCCCGATGGTGCTTTGAGATCAAGCGGAACCAATGCCGCAACGAAAGCGAGGTGATGAGCCTGGCCTGTCTGGTGGGCCGGGGGGCCGGGGCCCAGGCAAAGTTCGAGGAAGGCGTTTTCGCCGCGGCCAAGCTCTTCGACAACCATTTTGCCTTTGATTACAACGGCCCCTGGGCCCCCCACAATTTTGTGGAGCTAAACCTCGAGCTGTAATCCCAGGACCCCTGGAAGGAGATCTGATGTTTCTCATTGACGACCTCTTGCTGTCCCCCATTCACGGCGTCGTCTGGTTGGGCCGGAAGGTCCAAGACGCGGCCGAGGAGGACCAGGCCGGGGAATCTGATAGGATCACCGCGCAGTTGAGCGAACTCTACATGAGGCTGGAAACCGGGCAGATCACCGAAGCGGAATTTGACGCCCAGGAGAAGGCGCTCCTGGACCGGCTGGACCGGATTCAGGAAACCGCCACCCGCATTGAAGCGGAGAAAAAACCGAAGAAAGCCGGGAAAAAAGCGCCCGGCGGCAAAAAGCCGTCAACCGGCCGGGCCCGCAGCAAACGGGGTAAGGTTCATGAAGGTGAGACCTTTATCCGCCCCTGAGGCGGCCCGGGCCACTAAAGACGGGCATTATTTCTCAGGCTGCGACACCCACGAAGGGGACGGGCATGCTCACTTTCTTAAAAAATACCAGGCTGCGGCTGCTGTTCTTCGGCGGCAAAGGGGGCGTTGGCAAGACCACCTGCGCCGCGGCCGCGGCCCTGCGCCTGGCCCGCACCCGGCCCACAGACACTTTTCTCCTGGTCTCCACTGATCCGGCCCATTCCCTGGCCGACAGCCTCGCCGATTTTCGCCCTCCACCTAATCTGCGCGTCCTGGAATTTAGCGCCCAGGAATGTCTCGAGGCCTTCAAGGCCAGGAACCGCGGCAAATTTGCCGAGATCGCGGCCCGGGGCACCTTCCTGGACGACGAGGATATCAGCCGGTTCCTGGACCTCTCCCTGCCCGGTTTGGACGAGTTGATGGCCATGCTGGAGATCTCCCGCTGGGCGGAGGCCGGGGATTACGCCACCATCATCGTGGACACCGCGCCCACGGGGCACACCCTGCGGCTGTTAATGATGCCGGAGTTGATCCGCCACTGG
>JAUXZG010000151.1 GCA_030694005.1 Desulfobaccales bacterium
CCCCCCCCCCCCCCCCCCCCCCCCCCCCCCCCCCCCCCCCCCCCCCCCCCCCCCCCCCCCCCCCCCCCCCCCCCCCCCCCCCCCCCCCCCCCCCCCCCCCCAATCCCAATTCCCTATAAAAGCGTGCTTCGGCCATTCTCCCCCGCTTTTCACACCCCTGGGCGTAGATGGCGCATTTGGCCGTTAGGGTGCGGCGGACGGCTTGCCGGTAAGAGGTCGGCAGCGCCGGTTCTTGAAGCAGTTTGCTTAAAGCCTGAATGCGGTAGCGGTCCAGGCCCCACTGTCGGGAAAGCTGGTCGGCGTGCCCACCCCGTTTGATGACTAAAGGCTCCGGCACCAGGCCCACCTCGTAGCGCCAGGCCAAGCGCAGCCAGAGGTCATAGTCCTCGGCCGCGGGCAAATTTTCGTCAAAGGCGCCGTTTTCTTCAAGCAAGGAGCGGTGCAGGATTACCGCCGAAGGGCTCACCATACAGCGCTCCAGGGATCTTATAAAAATTCGGCCCCCGGCTTTCCGGTGGGTTAAGGGTGGGTTCACCCGCACCCCCTGGCGGACCCAGGTTTCCTCCGTCTGGCAGATCAAGCAATCCGAATTATTTTCTAGAAAAGCCATCTGCCGGGCCAGTTTCTCTTTGAGCCACAGGTCGTCGGAGTCCAGAAAGGCCAGCCATTGGCCCCGGGCCGCGCTGACCCCCAGGTTGCGGGCCACGCTGACCCCCCGGCGGAAGCTAAAGCGCAACAGCTTGACTTCCCCCAAAAACGGGGCCAGGGCCTCCAGGGTGCCGTCGGTGGAGCCGTCGTCCACCACCAGGACCTCAAAATCCCGATAAGTCTGGGCCAGCGCCGAGGCCACCGCCTCCACCACTAAAGTTGCCCGATTATAAGTGGGAATGATGACGCTTACCCGGGACTGGGTTTCCATACGGGTAACTTACCAAAAACTCATGAATATTCAAGTTGATTTGTGGCGTTCCGGCAAGGTATCCTCTTCTGGCCACCCTTGCCCGGCTGCCAGACAAGATTTGGTAAAGGGCGTGAAGGGAACGCGGCTTCCCCCCTTACAAAAATTTCTCTGATCCTCCCGACTCTATTTGGCAAATTGCGGGTAGCTCTCTTCCTCACCATCCCCTTACAAATTTCCCATTATTATTTGACGAGGCGAGATAATTCTGTGATAAATTTATTTGTTTAGGAAGCTTGAATCAGGAGCGTTTGATGGTCCCCCGTTACGAACCCCGCCGCCTGGAAGCCAAATGGCAAAAGTTCTGGGAGGCGCGGCGGCTGTTCCAGGCCACGGAAGATAACCACCGGCCCAAATATTATGTGCTGGAGATGTTTCCCTACCCTAGCGGGCGCATCCACATGGGGCATGTGCGCAATTACACCATCGGCGATGTGGTGGCCCGCTACATGCGGATGTGGGGTTTTAATGTGCTACATCCCATGGGCTGGGACGCCTTCGGGCTGCCCGCGGAGAACGCCGCCCTGGCCCACGGGCTGCACCCGGCCAAGTGGACCTATGACAATATCGCCTATATGCGCAGGCAGCTTCAGGCCCTGGGTTACAGCTACGACTGGCCCCGGGAGCTGGCCACCTGCGATCCGGACTATTACCGCTGGGAGCAGTTGATCTTCACGGAGATGTTTCGCCGGGGACTGGCCTATAAGAGGGAAGCCCCGGTGAACTGGTGCCCCCAGTGCCGGACCGTCCTGGCCAACGAACAGGTGGAGGGCGGCTGCTGCTGGCGCTGCGATACGCCGGTCTCTTTGAAAGAACTGGCCCAATGGTTTTTTAAAATCACCGCCTATGCCGAGGAGCTGTTGGCCGACCTGGAGCTGCTCTCCCACTGGCCGGAGCGGGTCATCACTATGCAGCGCCATTGGATCGGCAAATCCCAAGGGGCCGAAATCTACTTTCCCCTGGCCCATGGGGGAGAACCTCTCACCGTGTTCACCACCCGGCAAGACACCTTGTGGGGCGCCACCTTCATGAGCCTGGCTCCGGAGCACCCCCAGGCCCTGGCCCTGGCCCAGGGCACCCCTCAGGAGGAGGAGGTGCGGGCCTTTGTTACGCACTGGAAGGCCCAGGACCGAAGCCGCGGCGTCCTGGAAGAGGTCACCAAAGAAGGGGCGTTCACCGGCCGCTATTGCCTGAATCCCGTGACGGGCTGGCAAATGCCCATTTATGTGGCCAATTTCGTCCTCATGGAGTACGGCACCGGCGCGGTGATGGCGGTGCCGGCCCACGACCAGCGGGACTTCGAGTTCGCTGAAAAATACGGCCTGCCCATCAAGGTGGTGATCCAGCCTGCGGGGCAGGAGCTTGGGCCCGAAACCCTGAAGGCGGCATATGAAGACGAAGGGGTGCTGGTGGACTCCGACGCCTTCAGCGGCCTGGCCAGCGCCCCGGCCCGCTCGGCCATCACCGCCTCCTTGGCAGAAAAAGGCCTGGGCCGGGGGACCGTGCACTTCCGCCTCCGGGATTGGGGCATCTCCCGACAGCGTTACTGGGGCGCGCCCATCCCCATCATTTATTGTGAGAAGTGCGGCATGGTGCCGGTGCCGGCTAAAGACCTGCCGGTGGTCCTGCCCCTGGAAGTGGAGATCACCGCGGTGGGACGCTCCCCTTTGGGCGAACTGGAATCCTTCTATAAAGCGTCCTGCCCCACCTGCGGCGGCCCGGGACGCCGGGAAGTGGACACCATGGACACCTTCGTGGAGTCCTCCTGGTATTTCCTCCGCTATGCCTGCGCCGACTATGACCAAGGCCCCCTGGACCCGGCCCGGGTAGATTACTGGCTGCCGGTGGACCAATATATCGGCGGCATAGAACACGCGGTGCTGCACCTGCTCTACGCCCGCTTTTTCACCAAGGTCCTCAGGGACCTGGGCCTGGTCAAGTTGGACGAGCCTTTTCAGCGCCTTCTCACCCAGGGGATGGTCTTGAAAGACGGGGCCAAAATGGCCAAATCCAAGGGCAATGTGGTGGATCCGGATGACATGATTAAGGCGTACGGCACCGACACCACCCGCCTCTTTCTCTTGTTCGCGGCTCCCCCGGAAAAAGACCTGGAGTGGAGCGACCAGGGAGTGGCCGGGGCCTCCCGCTTCCTTAACCGCCTCTGGGCCCTGGCCCACTCCTTGCTGCCGGATATCCAAAAGGTGCCAGCCTATCAGGGGCCGGGGACCGAACTATCTGCTGAAGTGGGGGAGTTCCGCCACAAGGTGCATCGGACCATCAAAAAGGTGACGGACGACATCGAGGACTCGTTCCACTTCAACACCGCCATTGCCGCGGTGATGGAACTGGTCAATGCCTTCTATCAAGCCGTGGAGACCCAGCCCCGCGAGCGCCCGACCATGATGGTCTTTAGGGAAGCCCTGGAGGCCATTCTGCTTTTGGTCAATCCCATGGTGCCCCATATCGCCGAGGAACTGTGGCAGGCCCTGGGGCATAAAACCTCCCTGCAACTGGCCCCCTGGCCCCAGCCCCAGGCCGAGGCCCTGGCGGAGTCCGCTTTTACCGTGGTGATCCAGGTGAACGGCAAAGTGAGGAGCCGCATCTTGGTTCCCGCCTCGCAGTCGGACGAGGACATCAAAAACGCGGCCGTAAATGACCCAACTACCCAGAAATGGCTTAAGGGCCAAGATATCAAACGGGTGGTAGTGGCCCGCCGGAAGTTGGTCAACATTGTTACTTAAGGAAAAATGATGGCAACCTCCCACCGCTGGTTTAGCCTCCTGGTGCTTCTGACCTTGCTGGGGTGCGGCTACCGGCCCATGGGCGCCGAGCCCGCCTCCTCCCAAGGGGCCCCTACTCTGGCCATCCCGCTGTTTGCCAACCGCTCCACCGAGGTGGGCCTGGAGGCCATCCTGGCTAAAGCCCTGATCAACGCCTTCTCCCAGAGCCGGGCGGTGCGGGTTACCCCCGGTGCCCAGAACGCCGACCTGGTGCTGGAAGGCAAAGTACAGTCCGTGGAAAACACCTCCGTGGCCTTTGACAGCGTGTCCCGCTCCACCGTGCGGCGGGTGACCTTAAGGGTGGAGCTGGACCTGCGCCGGGGCAGCGGCGGCAAGACCATCTGGAAGGAAACCGTGGTGCTGCAAGAAGATTATGTGGTGGACCCCAACTACCAGATAGGCGAAGCCATCAAGTCCGAAGGCATCAGACGGGCCGCCATCAATATGGCCCGCCGCGTTTTGGATAAGGTGTTGTTAGTGATTTAGGTGCTTTCAGCTATCAGCAGTCAGCTTTCAGCAAATGAAGAAAACAGAATTATTGGTGGGCTGTGCCCACCCTGCATCTAATAAAACATTATAAGGAGATAATAATTCCTATGCCTTCTTTAAAGAATCTAGAAACATGGGCTGGAAGGAGTACTTTTGGATATAATGGTTCTGTCCAAGATGGAACAATCATAAGATATGGGCAAGGATATAAAATGAATATAACTAGAGAACAATATAAAACTTTAATTAATCATTTCAAAGGTAAGATTGCACAAGCAGGAACTTCAAGGACAGATCCGCCAGAAGGTAGTGTGGGAGAATGATTAAAAGGAAATGTTACGATGACTGCGATAGCATCATATGTTTGTCCTAATTTGGTTGCCGAAGGTTATGCCGAGAAGTTGGAAAATACAAAAATTAAATTTTATTAATTACAGCCTTAGCTCTAGTTTTTTCTTGTAACTTTAGTCATCTTTTGGCGGAGTCAAAGTCATAATATATAAACTTTATTTAAATTATCATGTTACCGCAGGAGCACGGCGTGCCGTGTTCGTTGACAGCAACTCAACATGGTATGTTGCGAATTTTTCAGAGGTCTTTGCTGACTGCTGAAAGCTGACTGCTCAAGCCCATGTCGCATCCCATATTGGCACGTCATTTAGAGCGTCGGACTTTGAGGCCCCTGTATCTTTTTTATGGGGAGGAGGAGTTCCTCATGCATCGGGCCCTCAAGCGTCTGGAGGAGGCGCTCAAGGAGGACACCGGTGAGGCTCCCTTAAAGGTGGTGCGGGAGGCCCCGGAGGTGGGGTTGGCGGAGTTCCTGGCCCAGTCCCGGGAAGCGCCTCTCTGGGGGCCGGGTCAGCTCTTGGTGCTGCGCCGGGTGGAGAGCTACCCGGCCTCGGCCCTCAAGGCCATCACTGATTATCTGGACCACCCGGCCCCCCGGGCCTGGGTGGTGCTCCTGGCTGGGGAACTAAGGGCCCGGGACCTTGGGAAAAACCCGGTCTGGAGCCGCTTGCAGGCGGAAGAAGCGGCCCTGGGCTTTTTTCGCTTTAAGGAAGGGGAGCTTTACCAGTGGCTGGCCCAGGAGGCCGAGGGTCTGGGGAAGACCCTGACCCTGGCCGCGGCTCAGCGCCTGGTGGAAATAGTTGGAGTAAACCTGGCGGAGTTGACCCAGGAGCTGGAGAAACTAGCCCTGTTTGCCGGAGCGGAACGGACCCTGACCCCCGGCCTGGTAAGCCAGCTGGCCAGCCACAGCCGCACCTACAGCATATTTGCCCTGGTGGATGCCTTAGGCGAGCCCGCCCCCCCCAAACGCCTGTCCGCCCTGTCTCACCTTTTGGAACTGGGGGAACCCCCGGCCAAAATTTTAGGGATGCTGGCCCGCCAGCTGCGCCTGCTGATCCGTATCAAAGAGAGCCCCACCGGCCCTTCGCCGGAACTGGCCAAAAGCCTGAACCTGCCCCAGGGGGTCTTGAAAAGACTTTCCCAGCAGGCGGCCCGCTTCTCCGACGCGGCGCTTGCTTCCCACCTTTTCTTGCTGCATCGAACCGACCTGCAGCTCAAAACCAGCACCGCCAACCCCAGACTCTGGCTGGAATGGTGCTTACTACGGATGGGACCGGGTTAGGGGGGAATGGTTTGTGGGGGGAGGGCCAGGGAACTGAGTTACCGGCCCTCCCCCCACAACTCTCACACACTGCCTTGCAGGGCGTTGACTTGTTGGGTGAGGCGGGAGATTTTGCGGGCTGCGGCGCGCCAGTGCAGCGTGCCTTTGCCGGCGGTGCGGGCGATGATGGGGACGGCCTTGTTAAGGGCGGTCTGGGCCTCTTCCAGGTTTTTCAGGGACACCGCCTGGCGCACCTGGCGCACGGCGTGTTTGACTCGGGTCTTGCGGCTCTGGTTGCGCAGGCGTCGTTTCTTATTCTGTCGGGCCCGCTTCATGGCGGAAAGGTGTCTGGCCAAAGATTTATCCTCCTAAAATTGCTACCTGAATATGTCTCAAAAGTTCTTGGTTGTCAAGGTTGTCGGTTTTCGGGATATTGCCGGAAGAAAGTCAGGAAATAGCTGGCGCCGGAAGCCACGGTGACGATGAGGGCCAGCCAGAGCAGCCCCATGCCCAGCCGGTCAAATTCCACCGTCAGATAAGGGTAATGCAGGATCACCGCGGTAAGGGCCGCCATTTGCAACAGGGTTTTGGTCTTACCCCAGCGATCCGGGGCCAGGATGATGCCCTCCGTGGCCGCCAGCCCCCTTAAGCCCGTGACCGCCAGTTCCCGCCCCACAATAATAAAGGCCATCCAGGCCGGTACCCGGCCCAAAGGGATCAGCATGATGAGCGCGGCCGAGACCAACAGTTTGTCGGCCAGGGGGTCCATGAATTTGCCGAAGCGGCTCACCAGCCGCTGGCGCCGGGCCAGAAAGCCGTCCAGAAAATCGGTGGCCCCGGCCATGACAAAAAAAAGGGCGGCCAGCAGACTGGCCAGCTTCCCCGGAAAGCAGAGCAGCACCGCCACCACCGGAATGGCGCCAACCCTGGCTATGGTCAAGATATTGGGAATTCCCCAGAACTTGGTCTCGGTCCGGTCCATTTCAGGCCTTACGGGCGCGCTCCCAGTCCTCTAAGAACTTTTGTAAGCCCACATCCGTTAAGGGGTGTTTGAAGAGCTGCAGCAGTACCCCGTAAGGTATGGTGGCAATATCCGCTCCGGCCAGAGCGCCCTCCAGGACATGCAGAGGGTGGCGCACCGAGGCCACGATGATCTCCGTTTCATACCCGTAATTCTCAAAGATGGTGAGAATCTGCTCGACAACCTCCATGCCCCGGTGGTTGATGTCATCCAGGCGGCCGATGAAGGGGCTGACATAGGCCGCGCCGGCTTTGGCAGCCAGCAGGGCCTGGATCGCTTGAAAAATCAGGGTGACATTCACCCTGATGCCTTCTTCGGCCAGGATGCGGGTGGCCTTCAGGCCATCCGGGGTCATGGGAATTTTCACCGCCACCTGCTCGTGGATCTTGGCCAGTTCCCGGGCCTCGGCCACCATGGCCTGGGCCTCAGTGGCCACCACCTCGGCGCTCACCGGCCCCTGGACCACCTCACAGATAGCGCGTATATGTTTTTTAAAGTCCGCCGGCTCACAAATCCCTATCTTGGCACAAAGGCTGGGGTTGGTGGTCACTCCGTCCACCAGACCCAGGCTGTGAGCCTCCCTGATCTCATTTAAGTTGGCAGTATCAATAAAAAATTTCATAATGACCTTTCTTTATATCATAATTTAATTGGTGCCACCACGCAGGAAGCGTTTCAAACAACCTTCCGAGCAAAAAAAATAATCTTTGCCGTCCTTTTGGGCTTTAAGTGCTTCTTTCCTGGGGATAAACATCTGGCAGATGGGGTCCTGCACCAGTTCCTCCGGTTCCCGGCCGGCCCGGGGCCGGGGGGCCTGTCCCCCCAGGCCCAGAAATTGGCCCACCTTCTTGATCACCACATAGCCCAGATAACCCAGGGCCAGGCCCAGTAGTATACGGTACATGAAGTTGAGGCCTTATAATAAGTGGGAATCCATGAAAAAATCTTGCTACTGGTGGGACAGGCCTCTGTGCCTGCTCATGTTTCCCACAATTAAGCCAAGGTAAGCGGCGGGCACGGAGGCCCGCCCCACCGACAAATGTTTTTTTACTTGCAGCCAACCTGAAATAAATCTTTTAACCAGCCGGCTGCAGGGCCCCTCGCGAGTCCGGGTCTATCTCTTCTAAAAGCTCCTTGGCGCTCTTTTTAAGGACCGGGTGCCAGGCCCCGGGGGCGATCTCCGCCAGAGGCGCCAACACAAAGGCCCGCTTGTGCATCTCGGGATGGGGCAGCACCAGTTCGGGCCCCGCCATAACCTCGCCGTTGTACAATAACAGGTCCAGGTCGATGACCCGCGGCCCCCACTTCACCCCCCGGACCCTTCCCAAGGCCGCCTCCACCTGCCGCAACACCCTCATTAACTCCTCCGGGGCCAGCCGGGTGCGCACCTGGGCTACGGCATTGATAAACCAGGGCTGGTCCGGCGGCCCCAAGGGCGGGTTGAGATAAAAAGTGGAGACCTTGAGCACCTCCACTTCCTCCACCGCGCCAAGGAGCGCCAGGGCCTGCTCCAACTGCCGCCGGGGCTCCCCCAAATTGGCCCCTAAACCGATATAGGCAATGACCGGATACCTCTCCGTTATGACGGCAGGTCCTAATGGCATGGTGGCGACTGGTTCTTGGGGGAGGGGGTAAGGGGCGCAGCCCCTTACCCCCTCCCCCAATCCCCCGCCCCCAATCCCTTAAGTTTTATTTATCTGGGGATAGCGGGGCCTGTGGCCCCGCCATCCCCAGATAACTTAAGCGGGTTGGGAGGGGGGTGTGGGGGGAGGGCAGGGGGTTAAACGCCCGGGCCCACCCCCC
>JAUXZG010000156.1 GCA_030694005.1 Desulfobaccales bacterium
GGGGGGGGGGGGGGGGGGGGTGGGGCGGCGCCCCCGCCCCCCCCCCCCCCCCCCCCCCCCCCCCCCAAACATCTCAAACCCTCCCCCCACAAACTCCGGTGCCGAATCTGGTAT
Organism: Desulfobaccales bacterium; assembly: GCA_030694005.1. Classification (GTDB taxonomy): domain Bacteria; phylum Desulfobacterota; class Desulfobaccia; order Desulfobaccales; family 0-14-0-80-60-11; genus JAUXZG01. The sequence goes on from JAUXZG010000156.1 coordinate 115, forward strand.
TTGTCCCGTAAGTGTGTTATCTTGAGCCGAAAAGTCGAAAGAATAGGCTGTCCATGAAATTAGTCACCGCCGCCCAGATGCGGGAGCTGGATCGCCAGGCTATCGAGGAGGTGGGCATCCCCTCTGTGGTCCTCATGGAGAATGCCGGCCGCACCACCTTCCAGGTCCTGAAGAAGGAATTTCCCAGCCTTAGCGGGCCGGTGGCGGTCGTGGCCGGACGGGGTAATAATGGCGGGGACGGCTTTGTCATAGCCCGTTATCTGGCCAACGCCGGGGATCCGGTGACGGTCTTTCTACTGGGGCCCCGGGAGCAGATACAGGGGGACGCCCGAATCAACCTGGAGGTCCTGGCCCACCAGAACGTAGAGGTGGTGGAGATCCTGGATGAGCCGACCCTGAATGCGGAAATTTGCCGGGTGGCCCACTGTCGCCTCATAGTGGACGCCATGTTGGGGACCGGGCTCAATGCTGAAGTGAAAGGCCTGTTCCGCCTGGCGATTGAGAAGATCAATTCCTTTAAGACCCCGGTCCTGGCGGTGGACATACCTTCCGGGTTGTGCGCCGATACCGGCCGGCCTTTGGGGGCGGCGATAAAAGCCCAGGTCACCGTCACCTACGGCTGGCCCAAAATCGGGCAGATTGTGCCGCCGGGGCGTGATTATGTGGGCCGCCTGTGGCAGGTGGACCTCAGCATTCCTCCCGCCCTGGCCCGGGAAGTGCCGGTGGAACTGGCCGACGCCGGGGAGCTGCGGGCCCTTTTGTCCCCCCGGCCCTTCGCCAGCCACAAGGGCACCTTTGGCCACCTGGTGGTGTTGGCCGGCTCCGAGGGCAAGACCGGGGCCGCGGCCCTGGCCGCGGAGGGCGGTTTAAGAGCCGGCGCCGGCCTGGTGACCGTGGGCATCCCCGCCAGTCTCAATGATATTTTAGAAGTGAAACTCACCGAGGCCATGACCCTGCCCTTACCTGAGGCCCCCGGGGCCCGGGCCCTGGGGGTGGAGGCCCTGTCGCCGCTCCTTGATTTTGCCGCCGACAAAACCGCGGTGGCCCTGGGACCGGGATTGGGAACCCTGACAGAAACCCAGGAGCTGGTGCGCCAATTGGTGCGCCATCTCCCCCTACCCCTGGTCATCGACGCCGACGGGGTCAACGCCCTGGTGGCTCGCCCGGACCTAATAAAGCAAGCGGCCGGGCCCCGCATCCTGACGCCCCATCCCGGGGAGATGGCCCGGCTGCTTAATTGCACTTCTAAGGAAGTGCAGGCGGCGCGCTTGGATACCGCCCGGGAGGCCGCGGCCCGTTATGGGGCGGTCGTGGTTTTGAAGGGCGCCCAGACGGTGGTGGCCGACCCCGCCGGCCGGATCAGCCTCAATCCCACCGGCAACCCGTCTCTGGCCTCAGGCGGCACCGGCGATGTGCTCACCGGCCTCATCGGGGGCTTTTTGGCCCAGCGCTTCAGCCCCTGGGACGCGGCCCGCCTGGGGGTCTATCTCCACGGCCTGGCCGCGGATTACCTGGCCTCCGAATCCGGGCGCGGCCTCATCGCCGGGGATTTGCTCACTATTTTCCCGGAAGTGCTAACCGAATTCATTCAGGGCCGCATCCCCCCCACAGAGGAAGGCATATGCTTAAGACGCGTGATATCATGACGCCTGAGGTAATTTCTATCGGCCCTCAGGCCTCGGTGACCGAGGCGGCCCGCTTGCTGGATACCCACCGCATCAGCGGCCTGCCGGTGGTGGACCAAGAAGGGCGGCTGTTGGGGGTGGTTACCCAGAGTGATCTCGTCCAACAGGCCCGGGACCTGGAGCTGCCGCCGACCGTTAACCTGTTTGACGTGCGGTTTTTCCTGGAGACCCCGGCCCACTTCTTAAAAAGGCTGGAGAAGATGCTGGGGGGCACAGTCAGAGAAGTGATGACACAAAAACCCATCACCATTGCACCGGATACCCCGGTTTCGGAAGTGGCCGCGCTCATGGCCCGCAAGAAGGTGCATACCTTGCCGGTGGTGGAAGGGGAGAAGCTGGTGGGTATCGTCGGCAAGATTGACCTGATCCGGGCCTTGGCCCGACAGTCTGCCGGGTGAAGTCCGGCCTTTATATCAGCCGCAGCCCGGAGGAGACCAGGGCTTTGGCCGCCAGGCTGGGGGAGTTTCTGGCCCCCGGGGATGTGGTGGCCTTGAAGGGAGAATTGGGCAGCGGCAAGACCGAATTTGTCCACGGCCTGGCTTTAGGGTTGGGGGTGCCCCCGCAAATGCCGGTGGCCAGCCCCAGCTTCACCCTGGCCCACGAGTATCCGGGGCGCCTGGTTCTGGTCCATATCGACCTCTACCGCCTGGAGAAAGTGCCGCCGGAGATGCTGCCCGACCTGGAGGAGTATCTTTATGGGGGCCAGGTGGTGGCCATAGAATGGGCGGAGCGGCTTGAGTCCCTGCTCCCTCAAGATTACCTGGAAGTGCGCCTGGAGATCATTGGAGAGAGTGAGCGAGAGCTCACCTTTATCGGCCACGGCCCCCGGAGCCGGGAATTGATACGGCAGCTGATGAAGTGATTTGGGGGAGGGGGCCAGGGGTTTCCACAGGCTGGAAGCCTGTGCCACTGACCCCTGCCCCCTCCCCCAAACCCCCACCCCCAACCCCTTAAGAGTATCATTGGGCCGGAGGAGGCGGGGGGGGGCTTGGGGGGAGATTGTAAGTGGACCTCAGCTCCCCAGCCCTCCCCTCAAAAACGCTAACTAAAAGGGAAATCGCATTATGGCTAAGGTGGTTATCCGGCGGCGCCGGGGGCTGGAGGAACCGGAGGAAGTCCTGAATCTGGTCCAGCGCTGGCTGGCACAGTTGAAAACCTACTGGAAATGGCTCCTCGGGGGATTGGTGGCGGTAGTGGTGGTTCTGGGGGCCTGGGGCCTAACCTCGCACCTTAAGGCGCGACAGGAGGGAAAAGCCGCGGCGGCTTGGGCGCAAGTGCGCTCCAAGGTAACCGACTCTGAGGCCAACGCCGAAGCCTTGAAGGCCCTGGAGGCGCTTATTAAAGACTATCCCGGCACCAAAGCCGCTCAAGAGGCGGAGACAGTAAGGGCGCACCTTCTTTACCGGATGAAGAACTATGCCGAGGCCGCCAAGGCCTACGGGTCGCTCCTCAAAGGCCGCGACCCGGGATGGGACACCCTGATTACCGAAAGCCTCAGCTATTGTTATGAAGCCATGGGGGACTATAAGAAGGCGGCTGAGGTGCTGAAGCCCGCAGCAGAAACAACCTCCGGGGCTTTTAAGAGCGAACTCTATCAGCGCCTGGGACTGCTCCTGGAACAGGCCGGGGAACGCCAGGAGGCCGCTACTTACTGGCGTAAACTCCTGGACCAACCCCCCAACCCCGCCTTGATCCCCTACCTGAAAGAAAAACTGGCCACCGCCGAGGCCGCGCCTAAGAAATAGAGCGCTTGGGGGAGGAGGCTAAGGGCCGCAGGCCCTTACCCCCTCCCCCACGCCCCCTCCCCCAATCCCTTATGTTTGGCCGGGGAAGGCGGGGC
>JAUXZG010000164.1 GCA_030694005.1 Desulfobaccales bacterium
TGCCCTCCCCCCAGGCCCCCCCCAACCCGCTTAAGGGGCGGGGGCTTGGGGGAGGGGGTAAGGGCCTGCGGCCCGTACCCCCTCCCCCAAAATCCCCGACTTCCCCGCCGCTCCGCAGCGGTAGGCGTGCTGCAGGATTTCCATGGCCAGGTCGAAGGCGGCGTGGCGGTCGAGGGTGAGGCCGAAGTGTTCCTCTTTTTTGGCGCCGCTGCCGGTGTAAACCACCAATTTGAGCACGCCCTCGGGGCGTTGCGCCACGGCGACTTCCCCTTTGGGCTCGAGAGTTTTAAAGGTGCGGTGAACCATGATTCTCCTCCGGGGCTTTGAGATTGCTTGACAAGATAAGCATCAATGAGCGGTAATTCAACCCCTTAAAAAAAACCCCCATGGCCCTTTATCCCAAAGAATATGATCTCATCGTCATCGGCGCCGGCCATGCCGGCTGCGAGGGAGCTCTGGCCGCGGCCCGCATGGGTCTCAAGGTGCTCTTGTTCAATCTCAATTTGGACACCATGGCCCAGATGGCCTGCAACCCGGCCATCGGCGGCCTGGCCAAAGGCCACCTGGTGAAGGAGATCGACGCCCTGGGGGGGGTGATGGGGTACCTGGCGGATTTGACCGGCATTCAATTCCGCACCCTCAACCTCTCCAAAGGTCCGGCGGTCAGAGGCACCCGAGTGCAATGCGACAAACAGGCCTACCGTCTGGCTATGAAATCCCACCTGGAACATGAAAGCCGCATTGACCTGAGAGAGGCCATGGTGGAGCGCCTCCTGGTGGAAGACGGCCGGGTGGTAGGGGTGGTGGAGACCTTAGGGATGGCTTACCGGGCCCGGGCGGTGCTCATCACCACCGGCACCTTTCTAAACGGCCTGATTCATATTGGGGATTGCCGTATCCCGGCGGGCCGGGCCGGGGAGTTTGCGGCCACCAAGTTGGCCGCCAGCCTTAAGGAGTTGGGGTTCAAGATGGGGCGTATGAAAACCGGCACCCCGCCCCGGCTGCGCGCCGGCACCATAGATTTTGCCGCCATGGGCCGCCTGGAAGGGGATCCCCACACCCGCCCCTTCTCCTGGCGCACCCCGGGACTTAAAGGCGAGCAGGTGACCTGCTTCACTACCCAAACTACCGCGGACACCCACCGTCTGCTCAAGGCGCACATCCACCTGTCGCCCTTGTATAGCGGGGTCATTAAAGGGATAAGCGCCCGCTACTGCCCTTCTCTGGAAGACAAGGTGATGCGTTTTCCGGACAAGCCCAGCCACCAGGTGACCCTGGAGCCGGAAGGCCTTAACACCCAGGAGATCTATGCCAAGGGGTTGGGGAATTGCCTGCCGGTGGAGGTGCAACTCAAATTGTTCCGCAGCGTCCCAGGGTTGGAGGAGGCGGAGGTGATGCGCCCGGCCTACGCCATCGAATATGACTATGTGGACCCTCTGCAGCTTATGCCCCATCTGGAGACCAAGCTGGTCAAGGGGCTGTTTTTGGCCGGGCAGATCAACGGCACTTCAGGCTATGAAGAAGCCGCGGCCCAGGGCCTGTGGGCCGGGATCAACGCGGCTTGCCAGATATTGGGGCGGCCGCCTTTTCTGCCTGACCGCTCCCAGGCTTACATGGCCGTGCTGGTGGACGACCTGGTAACCAAAGGCACCCGGGAGCCGTATCGCCTGTTCACTTCCCGGGCAGAATACCGCCTGTTGCTCCGGGAGGACAACGCCGACCTGCGCCTGCTTCAATGGGGTTTTGAATTGGGACTGGTGGATCGTGAGGCCGCGGCCCGCTTTGAGGAAAAGCAGCGCCTGCTGGCGGAGGAAGAAGCCCGGCTTAAAAGCCGCCGGATTTTCCCCAGCCCGGCGGTGAACCAGGAGCTTACCCGCCGGGGCACCGCGGCTTTAAAGACGCCGGCCCCCATCTTGACTCTAATAAAGCGGCCGGAACTGGATCTGCCTACGCTGTACCGCCTGGCCGGAGAAGAGCCGCCGGTGCCCCGGGAGGTGGTGGAGCAACTGGAAATCAAATACAAATATGAGGGCTATATCAAGCGCCAGGAAGAGGCGGCCCAAAAATTCGCTTTAGGGGAAGCCAAACGCCTTCCGGAAAACTTCGATTACGACGCGGTTCCGGGCCTCTCTTTAGAAGTGCGGGAAAAGCTGAAGCTGGTGCGGCCCCGGTCCCTGGGCCAGGCCGCCCGTATCTCCGGGGTGACCCCGGCCGCCCTGGCTATATTGATGGTGTATCTGAAGCGTTTTGGGGGAGGGGGCTAAGGGCCGCAGGCCCCCTTACAATCCTCCCCCAAACCCCCACCCCCAATCCCTTAAGGGGAAAATAAAGGGGCGGGGGAACCCCGCCCCTTTATATATATTGCCGCGGCAATTATCGGCAGCTAGGTAGCCCTTTAGAGTGGGCGCACAATCCTTCCATTACCGCCGAAATATTCGGTCAGAATCCCTGGCCGGGACCCACGGCTTTCTCGGTGCTGTAGAAAAAATAGTCGCCACGGACGCCGGCGCCGCAGGTGGCGCAAGTGGCGCCCCACTCCGAAACCTTGCTGGAGCCGCCAATCGGGCGCTGACCATTATTGGCCAGCCCGTTGCAACCCCCTTGCAGCAAGGCCGCCATCACCAGCAGGACGACTACCCTTTTCATTTCTTCTCCTCTCTAACGATGAGGCTAATAAAGTGCCAGGAAAATTTTATGGAAGCCAAGGTCGTATGGGCCTGCGGCCCATTCATTTAAAGGTCGGAGGTGAGGTTTGCTGACCTAAGAGAACAGAACTCCCGTCGGTTTAGTGCCACCCAGCTTGATTCAGGGAAAATGGCGTGCCTTCCCTGCTCCCATTACGCGGTTTGGGAGGGGAGTTTAGGGGGAGAGCGGGGGAGCACTTACAAAAAACTCTCCCGGCCCTCTCTCACACCAATCTTTCCAAGAAGCCTAAGGCCTACCGCGGTATTTCTCGTAGCGGTCGTAGAGAAAACCGCCCAGCAAGCCCGCGCCGCCGCCGATGGCCGCCCCGGCCGCGGGTGACCCCGCCGCCCAGCCGATGAGGGCGCCGCCGGAGGCGCCCATGGCGCCGCCGCTCAAGACCCGCTGCTCAGTGGTGGACATTCCGGAACATCCCCCCAGCAGCAAGGCTGCCACCAATACCAGAATGACCGTTTTTTTCATGTAAGCCTCTCCTGCCCCCAGGCTCCGGCGGGCTTGCCGCCGGGCTTAGGGCTTGCGGCGAGATCTCTCGCCAGGGTCATTTTTTCTTCTCTCCCCCGGGACTCTCCGGCGGGCAGAGCGAGGTAGACTGGCGCAGCACTACCTCGATTACTGAGCGGTTCATTTTATCCGGGTTTTCCTTGTAGAACTTGTCCACTACCTGGACGAGCTCCATCACCGTCTTGGATTTCAGTTCATCCACGAAGGCCCGGGAGATGCAGCCCAGTCTACCCGGGGGGTTGGCCCCCCTTTCGAAGTCGGCCAGGTTGCCGATCCCAAACATATAGGCGGCTTTGGCGTCCGTGGGTATCTGGGCCCAATGAGTGCCGTCCCACAGGAAGGCTTTGCCTTTTTCCTGGGCCAAGGAGCCGGTGGTTAGGGTGCAAATCAGGGCCAACCCCAATATCAGGATAACCGTCTGTCTCATTTCTTCTTCTCCGCGGCTGGGGGCTCCGCCGGACAGATCTTGGTGCATTGCCTGAGGACCACCTCGATCACCGGGGTCTTTAGTTTAGCTGGATTTTCCTGGTAAAATTTGTCTATGTCGCTGACCACCTGCCCCACGCTCTTACCTTTGAGCTCTTCCACAAAGGACCGGGAAATGCAGGCGGCCCGGCCGCCTCCCCCCACGGTGTTTTCAAAGGAAGCCATGTTGCCCATGCCTTGAATATAGGCCACCTTAATCTCCTGGGTAAGCTCTTTCCATTGGGTCCCCTCCCACGCCTGCATGGGCGGCACGGCCTGGGCTGCCGTGGCCAGGGCGATAAGCGTGGCTAACGCCAGGATGGATACCTTTCCCTTAAATTTCATGGGCCTTCTCCCTTGGGGATAGCAAAGTTATTGGTTAAATTAGCGTTCTCAGCCTTCGTCTGGGCCCGCCTGTCTGGTCTCGTCCGCCGGACGCTTTTTCTTATTAGCCTTGGCGCTCTTTTTCTTGGCAGCCGGGGCGACTTTCTTTTTGCCCTGGTTTTTGTCCTCGGCCTTCTTTTTCTGAGCTTTCTTACCGGCCTTTTCTTTAGCCTTGGCCTTAGGCTTGACCTTCTCCTCTTCCTGCTTTTTGGGCGGGGCGGGCTCCTTGGTCTCCGGTCGGTCTAGCGGCCTTTGACCCTCCAACATGGGAGGCACCGAGGGGGGAGCCACCTCTTTCTGGGCCCAGGTGGAACCTTGCAGGGTGAAGAGGAATATCCCCGCCGTGGCCATGACAATTAATTTATACATAGAAATCCTCCCCAAGCGCTAACCAAATCCTCCACAGTCTTAGGTTAGGGATTCGAACCCCCTTTAGAGATTCGAATCCCGTCCACGGCGGATCTGAGCCGACAGTTTTAAGTCAGGCTATTTCCCAGCTTCCTTTTCTTTTTCCTTGGCAGCTTTTTTAGCCTTTTTCTCTTCGGCTTTTTTGGCCTTCTTGGCCTTCTTCTCTTCAGCCTTCTTGGCCTTCTTAACTTCTTTGGCTTCTTCCTTAGCAGCCGCGGGCGGAGCCTTAGGAGGCGCGGGGGCCTCTACCTTCGGGGCCGCGGGGGCCGGAGCCGCCGGGGCCTTTTCTACCGCCGGGGCCGCTGGAGTGACCGGGGTGGCCGGAGTTTTCGGTTTCTCCTGGGCCAGGGATGCGCCCAGGAAGCTCAGCACAAACAGCCCTACGGTGACCAGAATAACGAATTTTTTCATGAAACATCCTCCCCTTAGATAAGGACTTTGATTTTGGTGGCGGTGCAGGGACTTGAACCCCGGACACTGCGGATATGAGCCGCATGCTCTAACCGACTGAGCTACACCGCCTATTATTCTTGAAATATATTAATACCAGCCTTCTGTGTCAAACAAAATTGCGGGCCCTCCTTTAGCGCCGCCCACCAATTTTGCCGCCTCAAGCAACCTGAAGTTATTTTTCTGGATTGGCAATGGAGCCCTATCAATCCGGCAGCTTCCCCCGGGACAACGCCCCGGCCGGAACTAAACCCCACTGCACTCCGCCAAAAACTCCGCCAGCGCCGGTTAACGAAAAAACCAGGGCTTTCTCTAAATAATTAAAGAACGGCCCTGGCCGACAATGACACTCATGGCCGAAAACTTAATAATTTAAACAAAATGGCCGAAATGGTCCCTGAGAGCCGCCGAGTGGTATATCCAGGCCTGGCCAAATCCTCGCCCCAGTTACGGAGGCATCCATGAGAAAGCCCTATCCCGCCGCAGTTCTAATCCTCATCCTGGCCATGGTTTTGTTGACGATGGCTGCAGCGCCCCTACCTTCCCAGAAGAGGGCCGACCGGGCGGAGTCCCTGGACCAGACCCTGTCCCCTTATTTTATCGTGCTCAGCGACGACCCGCAGGTGGACGCCCTGCCGCTGAAAAGCACCAGGGCCGAGGTGAAGATCGCCGGGGTGGTGGCGGAAATCAAAGTCACCCAGGTCTATAAGAACACCGGCCAAAAAACCCTGGAGGCCACCTATGTCTTTCCGGCCTCCACCCGGGCCGCGGTCCATGCCCTGCGTATGACCATCGGCGCCCGGGTGGTGGAAGCCGAAATCATGGAAAGAAAAAAGGCCCGGGAAACTTACGAACAGGCCAAACAAGAGGGCAAGACCACCTCACTGTTGGAGCAGCAGCGCCCCAATGTCTTTCAGATGAACGTGGCCAACATCCTGCCGGGCGACGAAGTGCAGGTGGAACTGAAATATCTGGAGCTGCTCACCCCCCAGGATAATACTTACGAGTTTGTGTTCCCCACGGTGGTGGGGCCGCGTTACTCCAATATGGCCGCCGAGGGCGCCCCGGACACCGAAAAGTGGGTGCAAAACCCCTACTTGCGCCAAGGCCAGGCGCCAACCTACACCTTCGGCCTGGAGGTGGCCATTAACACCGGGGTTCCCCTAGTGAAGCTGGCCAGCCCCAGCCACGATGTCGAGGTAAATTACTCAAGCCCCAACGCGGCTAAAGTGAAGGTCAAAGATGAAGCCCGGGCCGGCAACAAAGACTTTGTGCTCCACTACGCCCTGGCCGGTGAGAAGATCGACACAGGCCTGTTGCTGTATCCCGGCCAGGAGGAAAACTTCTTTCTGCTCATGGTGGAGCCGCCCGCCCGGGTAGCGGCTGACCAGGTGCTGCCCCGGGAATATATCTTCATCGTGGATGTCTCGGGCTCCATGCACGGCTATCCCCTGGACACCGCCAAGGCTTTGATGAAAGACCTCATCGCCAGCCTCAAGGCCCAGGACTTCCTCAATGTCCTGTTGTTTGAAAGCGACGCCGCGGTGCTCTCGGAGTCCGGCTCCCTGCCGGCCACCGCGGACAACCAGCAAAAAGCCCTGGACTTCATCAAAGCCCAGCCCGGAGGCGGCGGCACCGAAATTCTCTCGGCCTTGAAAAGGGCTTTGGCGCTGCCCCGCACCCCGGGGGTTTCCCGCACCGTAGTGGTGGCCACGGACGGCTATGTGCACGTAGAACCCCAGGTCTTTGAGATGATCCGCCAGAACCTGGGGGCCGCCAACCTGTTTCCTTTCGGCATCGGCACTTCAGTTAACCGCCACCTCATCGAAGGTATGGCCCGGGCCGGTTGGGGAGAGCCTTATGTAGTCATGAACCCCGGCCAAGCCCCCCAGCAAGCCGCCAGGTTCCGCAAGTACATCGAAAACCCTCTGCTCACCGACATCAAGGTCTCCTTCGAGGGCTTTGCGGCCTATGAGGTGGAGCCCACAGCCCTGCCAGACCTCTTTGGCTTAAGGCCCCTTACCCTGCTGGGCAAATACCGGGGCGCCCCCGAAGGAGCCATCGTGTTAAAGGGTAAAACCGCCAAGGGGGATTATGCGCGGAAAATCCAGCTTAAGGAAGCCAAGGCCAGCCCCGACAACTCGGCCTTGAGGCTGCTGTGGGCCCGCCAGCGCGTCATGCAACTTGCGGATCTGAGCCGGCTGGCCCGGGGCCAGGACGACCAGCGAATCCAGGAAATCACCGCCCTGGGCCTCAAGTACGGGTTGATGACCCCCTACACCTCCTTTGTGGCGGTGGACAAGGTCAAGCGGGCCGACGGCCAGGTAATCACGGTGAAGCAGCCCTTGCCGCTGCCCGAGGGCGTCTCCGACCTGGCGGTGGGCGGAAGCGGCCCCCATGCGTTGAAAGCCAAAATGTCTAAGGGCGGGGCAGGCTGGATGCCGTACCGTACAGCCCCCACCAAGGCCTATGACTTGGCGGTGCGGATGCCCAGCCCTTCTCCGGAAGGCACCCCCTCGCCGGAGACCGCCAAGCCCGAGGTGGCCGAACCGTCGGCGCCGGTTAAGGTGACCGTCCAGGTCTCCCAGGTAAAGGGCGGCCTGGACCCGGCCGCCATCCAAAAGGCCCTGGAGGCCAACCTCCCCAAACTGGCCGCGTGTTGTGAAGCCGTCTTAAAGAGCGGCGGCCGGTTGCCGCCGGAAATAACCCTGACCTTCACCGTTGGCCCCAACGGTAAGGTGGCCGGCAAAGTCCTGCCTAAACCGCCTTTGGCCAACCAGGCGCTGACCCAGTGCCTCGGCAACACAGTGCAAGCGATCTCTTTCCCCAGCCCCGGCAAAAAGGCGGGCGAGGTGACGGTAAAACTGGTTCTGACCCAATAGCATCATCTCGCTGTAGGTATGGTAAATTAAATAAAGGGGGGTTGCCAGTTTCTGAGCCGGCAAGCCTCCCTTTATTTCTGAGGACGGCGTGTCCCCTTAAACGGGGGTTTTCTAAACGAGGAGATTTTTTAGTTCGGCAATGTGGCTGACAAGAAAATCCGGGGCCAAGGCGGCCAGAGAGGCCGGATCGCCGTAACCGTAAGTGACCGCGGCGGTGTGGGCTCCCGCCCCTTGGCCCGCCAGCACGTCCGCGGGTTTGTCCCCCACCATCAGGGTGCGGCTGGGCTCCACCCCCAATTCTCCCATCAGGGCGGTGAGAGCCTCCGGGGATGGCTTTAAGGCCAGGTCCATGCCGCCTCCCCGCACCGCCACCCAAAACGGCCTGAGGCCCAGGACCTGCAAGACCTTTTCCGTGAGGCGGTGCAGCTTATTGGACAAAACCGCCAGCTTTTTGCCGGAAAAATGCGCCAGGATCTCTTGCACCCCGGGATAAAGGCGGGTCTGGTCGCCTAAATGGCGGGAGTAGTAGTCCAGATACCGGGTCAGGGCCTGGTGGAAATGCTGCTGATTTTCCGGCCCCAAAAACCGCCGGACAAAATTACCCTCCCCGCCCCCGATCATTCCCTGGATAACCCCTAAGGGGGTGCTCCGGCAACCCCAAACTGCGGCAGGCGAAATTGGCGGCTGCGGCCAAATCCGGCAGCGAGTCGGCCAGGGTGCCGTCTAGATCAAAAACGATGAGGTCTACTTTAAGGATCATGAGGCCTGGCAAAATACAAAGGTGCGCCGGGGCACCCCCAGAGCCCGGGCCACCGGGGGGCATTTGGCCTGCAGGAGGAAGAAGACCCGAGGGTCGCCCAGGTGGCTCATGGTCTCAAAATGGCCCATGCCTTTGGCCAAGATAATTTGGGCCTCGTCATAGAGTTGGCGGAAATGAGGCCCCGCCGCTGCAAGCACCAGCCCCACGGTGCAGGCGCCGGTGTCCGCCACCGGCTCCAGGGCTTCCCAAAGGCCTGAGATAGATAAATCTTGCCGGGTGAGATCGTTCTGGATGGGACCGCCTTTGACCACATAAAACACCCGCCGGCCCTGGCGGCGCAAATAATCCACTAAAGGCCGGTCGAAGAACTGCTCCCCGGCGTTGTCCGCCAGGTACAGGACCAGGCCGGGGCCCCTCTCCAGCTCCTTTAAAAAACCGGGTAAATGGGAAATCCCGAACTCGACCCTGGCAAGGATATCCTGGGTCACTTCCGCTTCATCCCGAAAAAAATCGATGGCATTGCCCACCACCGCCAGCTTCAGCAACGATTCCAGGTCTTCCCCATAGGAGGAGGCAATTTTTGCATACATGCGGTCCAGATACGCCGTTTCCGCGGCCTTGCGGGACGCGAAGGGGTCGGGGTTGCCGGTTATTTCCCGAATAGCCCGATGGAAACGGTTGGCAATCAGCGCCGGGATGGATCCGGGGGTAAACTCCCGGGCGATAATCTCCCGGGCGGCATGAATAGCCTGCCTCTTTAACTCCGATTCCGGAGCGGCCAACCCCACCGTGAGCTCCACCAGACGCTCCAAACAAAGATAACACTCCGGACGAATTTCCATGGGCCGCATAATGGTTGAGTGATTGGGGGAGGAGCCACTGCTCCCCCGGCCCTCCCCTCAAAATATCTCCTTCCAGAAAATTAAGGGCGGCCTCAGGCCGCCCCGGTTTTGTCTCTGGTAGGCACGCGGGGATTTGAACCCCGGACCCCTACCGCGTCAAGGTAGTGCTCTCCCCCTGAGCTACGTGCCTATGTTTTTCATATAACCTGCGGCCTAAACGGCGTCAAGAAAGTTTTTGGCAATTTTGGCTGGGCGCAGGAAGGAGCCCAAGGTCCCGCCTCCCTCAGCAGCCTTGCCGGTTTATGGACCGATGGTTTGAGGAAGGTGGAGAGAAACTCTTAACAAAATCCCTTGCGGCCCTTTTCTCAATTCTCTTTACCCCATTTTAGGGTCGCGTGGGTTAAGGGCAGTTAATTTATCTTCCTGGCCATCTTTAGCCCGTCACTTTCTTGACCACGCTATTGACAAGGTTGGGCTTAAGCTGTTAAATTACTCAGATATTTTCAAACCTTAAAGGAGAGGCGGGATGACTTTTCAGGAACTGTTGTTGACCCTGGAGCGCTTTTTCGCCGATAGGGGCTGCGTCATCGCCCAACCTTACGATATCGAAGTGGGGGCCGGCACCTTTAACCCCCACACCCTGTTGCGCGCCCTGGGTCCGGAGCCCTGGAATGTGGCCTATGTGGAGCCCTCCCGGCGTCCCACCGATGGGCGCTACGGCGAAAACCCCAACCGCTTGCAGCATTATTACCAGTACCAAGTGATCATGAAGCCTTCTCCCAAAAATATCCAGGAGATTTATTTAGACAGCCTCAGGGCCCTGGGCATCGATCCCCTGGCCCACGACATCCGCTTCGTGGAGGACGACTGGGAGTCCCCCACCCTGGGGGCCTGGGGCCTGGGCTGGGAGGTCTGGCTGGACGGCATGGAGATCACCCAATTCACTTACTTTCAGCAGGCCGGCGGCATCGATCTCCACCCCATCAGCGTGGAGCTTACCTATGGTCCCGAGCGCATCGCCATGTACATCCAGGGCGTGGAAAGCGTCTACGACCTGGAGTGGACTCAAGGCATCAAATACGGCGACATCCACCACCGGGGGGAAGTGGAGCATTCCATCTATAATTTCGAGCAGGCCGACGTGGACATGCTCTTTCGCCTGTTTGACATGTATGAGAAGGAGTGCCAGCGCATCATCGGCCAGGGACTGGTGCTGCCGGCCTACGATTATTGCTTGAAATGCTCCCACACCTTCAACCTGCTAAACGCCCGGGGCGCCATCAGCGTGGCCGAGCGCAGCAGCCTCATCGGCCGGGTAAGAAACCTGGCCCGCCTGTGCGCCGAAGGCTACCTCAAACAACGGGAAGAAATGGGCTTCCCCTTGTTAAAAAAATGAAGATATTTGTGGGGGGAGGGCCAGGGAGCTAAGCTCCCTGCCCTCCCCCCGAGCCCCCCACCCAACCGGCTTTTGGGGGCCGGTGATGGGGGGGCCTTTGGCCCCGACTTCTCCGGCCCCTCAAAAAACTTAAGGGATTGGGGGTGGGGGCTTGGGGGAGTTTTTCGTAAGGGTAAGGGCCTGCGGCCCTTAGCCCCCTCTCCCAAAACCTCATATTCAAGAGGATCACAATGGGACGCGAGTTTTTGTTGGAGATCGGCACGGAAGAGATTCCGGCCCGCTTTATCCCGCCGGTGTTGGAGGAAATGGCCGCCACTTTTAAGCGGTTGCTGGAGCAGGAGCGTATCGGTGTGGGGGAGGTCCTCACCTGGGGGACGCCCCGGCGTCTAGCCCTGGTGGCCCGGGAGGTGGCTTCGGCTCAGGCTGAGGTCGGAACCGAGGAAATTGGCCCCCCCAAGGCCGTGGCCTTTGACGCCGCCGGCAAGCCCACGCCCGCGGCCCTGGGCTTTGCCAAGAAGCAGGGGGTGGCCGTCACCGACCTTATAGAGGTGGATACCCCCAGGGGGGTCTATCTGGCGGTGAGCAAGCTCACGGTCGGGCGGCCCACGGCTGAGCGCCTCCAAGAAGTGCTGCCGGGCTTCATCCTGGGGTTAAGCTTCCCCAAATCCATGCGGTGGGGGTCGCTTAACCTCACCTTCGCCCGGCCTATCCATTGGATCCTGGCCCGCCTGGGCGGGGAAGTAGTGCCCTTTCCCTTAGGTGATGTTCAAAGCGGCGGGGTGACTTATGGCCATCGCTTCCTGGCCCCCCAGGCTCTGGAAGTGGCCGAGGCCGCCGGCTATGTGGCCGCCTTGCGGCAGGCCCACGTTATCGTGGACCCGGCAGCGCGCCGGGCCCTTCTGGAGGCCGAGCTGACCAAGGCCGCGGCTCAGGCGGGGGGAGAGGTGGTACCCAACCCGGGGCTCCTGGAGGAGAACACCTTTCTGGTGGAATACCCCTCGGTGGTTTGCGGTAATTTTGAGGAGAGGTTTTTGGCCTTGCCGGACGAAGTGCTCATTACTTCCATGAGGGAGCACCAACGCTATTTTTCTTTGAGAGGTAAGGACGGCCGGCTGCTGCCCCATTTCCTGGCGGTAAACAACACCCTGGCCCGGGACCCGGACCTAGTGCGCCAGGGACATGAGTGGGTGCTGCGGGCCCGCCTAAGTGATGCCATGTTCTTCTACCACGAGGACGCCAAGGTCCCCCTGGAGAACCGGGTGGCATCGTTGAAGGGGGTGGTGTTCCATTCCCTACTGGGGACCTCTTTTGAAAAGATGGAGCGCTTCCGGAATCTGGCGGCCTTCCTGGCCAAGCGCCTGGCCCCGGATTTGGCGGAGCTGGTGCGCCGGGCCGCCACCTTGTGCAAGGCCGATATCGTCACGGAGATGGTGGGGGAATTCCCCAGCCTCCAGGGGGTCATGGGCACCAAATACGCCCTGCTCTCCGGAGAACCGCCGGCGGTGGCGGAGGCCATTTTCTCCCACTATCTGCCCCGTCATGCGGACGATCAACTGCCGGAGGACTTGATCGGCGCCCTGGTGGGGCTGGCCGACCGGCTGGACACCATCTGCGGCGCCTTTGGGGTGGGACTGAGCCCCACCGGCACCGCCGACCCCTATGGCTTAAGGCGCCACGCCCTGGCGGTCATCCGTATCTTGAGGGCTCAAGGGCTGCATCTGGACCTGCCCGAAGTGGTGACGACCAGCCTGGAGCTTTTAAAGGACAAAATCAGCCGCACCCAAGAGGAAACGGCCCTGGAGGTGTTGGACTTTTTCCAGACCCGGCTGCAGCATCTCCTGCTGGGAGAGGGTTTTGACCATGAGACGGTGGCCGCGGTCCTTACCGCGGGCGGCGGCGATGTGGTGGAAGCCATGGACAAGGTGCGGGCCCTGGAAGAAGTGCGCCGCAGCCCGGATTTCCCCGCCCTGGCGGTGGCCTTCAAAAGGGTCATCAATATCTCTCGGGGAACCGAGCCGGGGGAGGTCAACCCCCTGTTTTTCGAGCACCCGGAAGAAAATCTGCTTTATGAGGCTGCCGGGCTGATGGAAGTGGATGTGGACGCGGCTTTGGCAAAGCGCGATTATCTCACGGTGTGCCGGGCCCTGGCCAAACTTAGAGGGCCGGTGGACGCCTTTTTCGACCGGGTCATGGTGATGGCCGAAGACGAGCGGCTGCGCCGCAACCGCTTGGCCCTGCTGGAGCGCATCAGCCGGACCTTTTTACAGATGGCCGATTTTTCCCGGATCACCACTTAAGCCACATGCGCCGCTGGTTCCGCCGCCAAGGAAAAGACCGGGAGAGGCCCCAGGAGGACCTCCCCCCCCTGGAAGCCGAGGCCGAACCTGAATTTCCCTCAGCATCTGCCCCTCAAATCCTTGAACCTCCTGAAACCCTGACTTCAGAAGAAACCCCCGAGGCTCCTGAGGAGGAGGTCGCCCAAGAGGTTGACGAGGCCCAACGCCAAGGCCTGTTCGGCCGCCTGCGGGAACGCCTCAGCCGCACCCGGGACAGCCTGGCCGGGGGCCTGGACCGTCTCTTCGCCGGCCGTAAGGAGGTGGACGCCGCCCTCCTGGATGAACTGGAGGAGTTGCTCATTACCGCCGATCTGGGGGTGGACACCACTCTCCATCTTATCCAGGCCCTCAAGGAGAAGCTGAAACGCCGGGAGTTGGGGGAGGTGGCCCGGCTCAAGGCGGCCCTTAAGGAAGAAATGGTGGCCTTGGCTAAGGGGCCGCCGCCTAAGGAAATCACCTCCCGGCCCTGGGTGGTGCTGCTGGTGGGAGTCAACGGCGTGGGCAAAACCACCACCATTGCCAAGCTGGCCCACCAGGACCGGCAACAGGGCCTCACCCCCCTGTTGATCGCCGCGGACACCTTTAGGGCCGCAGCCGTGGAACAACTGGAGATCTGGGGGCAGCGGGTGGGTGCTCCGGTCATCAAGCAAAAGAGCGGGGCCGACCCCGCGGCGGTGGTCTTTGACGGCCTGGCCGCGGCTTTAGCCCGGGGCGTGGACAAGATTTACATCGACACCGCCGGCCGCCTCCACACCAAGGTAAACCTCATGGAGGAGCTGAAAAAGATCCACCGCACCGCGGCCAAAAAACTCCCCGGCGCCCCCCACGAAATCCTGCTCATCCTGGACGCCACCACGGGCCAAAATGCCCTGAACCAGGCCCGACTCTTTCAAGAGGCGGTGGGCGTTACCGGCATCATCCTCACCAAGCTGGACGGCACCGCCAAAGGCGGCATGGCCCTGGCCGTGGCCCACGAAACCGGCATTCCCTTGCGCTATATCGGGGTAGGAGAATCCCTGGAAGACCTGCGCCCCTTTGACGCCGAGGCCTTCGCCGCGGCGATTCTGGGATGAGAGGGGGGAAATTTTGAGGGGAGGGTCGGGGGATGGGGCAAGGGATCAGTGGCACAGGCGTCTCGCCTGTGTAACCCCTGCCCCTTCCCCCAAAAGCAATGGAGTAGTATATTTTGAGGGCAAACTTATCATTTTCCCGGACTCCGGAGTTCATTTCTTATTGGGTGCCGCCAATTCTGTTCGGGTTCTCGATCCTGGCCCTGTCCGGGGATTGGGGATCCGCCGGCCATACCCTGGGGCTGGTTAAATGGCTGCTGTCCTGGCTCCCCTTTTTAAGTTCAGACCAGATCGACTTGATCCACGGCTACCTGCGGAAAGCCGCCCATGTCCTGGTTTACGGCACTTTATATTTTTTGTGGTTTCGGGCCTATCAGGGCCATTGGCGCTACAGCTTGCAGAGGGCCTTTTTCTGGTCCCTGGGGTTTTGTGTTTTGGTGGCCATGCTGGATGAAGGGCATCAGGCTTTGCTTGCCTCCCGCACCGGCTGCATCGCCGATGTAGCCCTGGACTCAGCCGGCTCGACTCTGGGAGCCATGATTACTCTTGCTTTCTGGACCCCCAGGCCTCCCGCGACACCCCCCCGGCGGTAATTTAGCTTGCCGCCCGACGGCACTCAAGAATAATAATGCGTCCTCTTCCCTTGAATTCTCCTTTAGGAAAATATACTTTTGTTCAAGGTAGAGAACATTATTCCCCCGGCTCTCCTGTCCTCCTAAAGGGGGTGGGGGTGTCTGGACTGATGAGCCCCAGGCCCATGGGCCTGGGGCTCAATAACGCAGCCAATTCATATATCACCATAGACTGCTCATGATCTTCACCTTAAGTTTGCTTGCTTTTGTAGGCGCCAGCCGGAGAGGGCCGCATTGGGCCCTTAGAGGGTTGCGCTTCCTGGTGATCCTGGCATTCCTGGGCTTCAGCCTTTTCTGGCAAAGTTCCCCTCTTCTTGGGGCGGCCCAGTCTCCGGACCCCTTTGCCCAGGTGGTGGAGCGCCAGTTGCCCAACGGGCTTAAGGTGCTGGTCTTGCGGGAGAGCCGGGCCCCCATCATCAGCGTGCAGGTCTGGTATCGCGTGGGCTCCCGCAACGAAGAACTGGGCAAGACCGGCCTGTCACATCTCACTGAGCACCTGATGTTTAAGGGCACAGACAAATACGGTC
This sequence comes from Desulfobaccales bacterium, assembly GCA_030694005.1. GTDB lineage: Bacteria > Desulfobacterota > Desulfobaccia > Desulfobaccales > 0-14-0-80-60-11 > JAUXZG01. The sequence continues at coordinate 15,357 of JAUXZG010000164.1, forward strand.
CCAAGGTCTTCACCCGGGAAGTGCAAAAGGCCGGGGGAACGGACAATGCCTTTACCTCCCGAGATTATACGGCGTATTTCGAAAATGGTCCCCAAACCCAACTCAAACAGTGGCTGCAGATGGAAGCAGACCGCATGCAGGGGCTCAAGGTGAGCGAGGAGGATTTTCTCACCGAGCAAAAGGTGGTCCTGGAAGAAAGAAGGATGCGCACCGAAGACGACCCGGTGAGCTTCCTGGCGGAAGAGCTTATGGCCGCGGCCTACAAGGCTCACCCTTACCAGTGGCCGGTGATCGGCTGGTTCCATGATATCCAGAGCCTGAATCGGGAAGACTTCCTCAGGCATTACCGGCGCTATTATCAACCCAATAACGCCACCGTGGTGGTGGTGGGGGATGTGGTGCCTGAGGAGGCCATAAAGGAGATTGAGGCCGCTTTTGGGCATCTGCCCAAGGGGCCGGAGCCTCCCAAAGTCACCGCCCAAGAGCCCCGGCAATGGGGGGAGCGCCGGGTGATTGTGCGCCGGGAGGCGCAACTGCCCTATGTGCTCATGGCCTATCATGCCCCTAACTGGGAGCATGAGGACGCCTACCCCCTGGAGTTGCTCGCCCGAATTTTGTCCCAGGGGCGCTCCTCCCGTCTCTATCACCGCCTGGTCTACCAACAGCGGTTGGCCCTGGAAGCCGGGGCGGACTATGATTTCGACACCGCCAATCCCCCGGTTTTCACCTTCCACGCCCAGCCCTTGCCGGGTAAAACCGCGTCCCAACTTGAGGCTGCCCTGGAGGCGGAAATCAAGCGCCTCCAGACCGAGCTGGTGGGCGAGCAGGAGCTTATGAAGGCCAAAAATCAGACCCAGGCCGGTTTTTATATGTCCATGGATTCCCTGTTTTATCGCGGCATGCTTTTAGGCCGGCTCGAGACCGTGGCCCGCTGGACCTTGGTCAAGGAGTTTATCCCCAAGATTCTTAAGGTAACCCGGGAGGACCTGCGGCGGGTGGCTCGCCAATACCTGACCTCCGACAACCGCACCGTGGGCATTCTCTCCCCCCTCAAGACCGACAAGCCCACCTTGGAGCGCTACCGTCCGGGAGGACAGATTGACTAGCCGGGTGTTAAAAAATGGTAGTTTGGGGGGGAGGGGTAAGGGCCATAGGCCCTTACCCCTCCCCTCAAAAAACCTTTTTCAAAAGCCTCTTAGGCTAATTTCCTGGGTTTTGGTCTTAACCCTGTTGGGCACCATGCCGGCCCTGGCGGCCCCCCCGTCCCAGGTTCTGGGGGTGCGGGAGAAGCTGCCCAACGGCCTGATATGGCTTTTTGCTGAGGCCCCGGAGTTGCCCCTGGTCACCCTGCAACTTTTGATCAAGGCCGGGACCCTAACGGAGCCCCCGGCCAAGGCGGGGTTGGCCAATCTCACGGCCCAGCTGTTGCTCTCCGGCACCAAGACCAAGAGCGCCGCCCAGATCGCCCAGGAACTGGACTTTTGGGGGGCCAAACTCAGCGCCGGCGGCGGGAACGATTACGCCACCGTGAGTTTGACCGTCCTCAAAAAAGATCTGGCCGCGGGCTTGAACCTGCTGAAGGATGTTTTGCTAAACCCGGTGTTTGCGCCCGCCGAGGTACAGCGCAAAGTGGCGCAGATTAAGGCTGCGTTAACCAGCGACGAAGACGAGCCCGGGGTGGTGGCCAGCCGCACTTTTGCCCGCAAGCTTTTCGGCCCCTTTCCCTATGGCCGGCCGGTGCGAGGCACGCTGGAGGGCTTGTCGGCCATCAGCCAAAAGGATTTGGTGAAATTTCACCGGAGTTATTACCGGCCCAACAATGCCATTTTAGTTGTGGGGGGTGATTTATCACTGGAGGAGGCCCGGCGCTGGGTGAGCCAGATCTTCGGCCCCTGGCCCGCGGCCCCCATTCCGGCCCTTAAACTTCCTCCCCTTCCCCCTCTAAACGAACGGAAGGTGGTGGTTGTCAATAAAGATATCACCCAGGCCAATATCATCATGGGGAACCTGGGGCTTGCCCGTGGGAACCCGGACTTTTATGCCTGCCAGGTGATGAATTATATCCTGGGGGGCGGCGGTTTTGCCTCCCGCCTCCTGGACAATATCCGGGTGAACCGGGGCCTGGCTTACAGCGTGGGGAGTTCCTTCTCGCCGGGGCTGGAGCCTGGCTCTTTTGCGGTAACTTTAGAGACTAAAAATCCCAGCGCCGCAGAAGCGGTGGCCCAGGTCCTGGCGGAGATGGAGAGCATCCGCAAGGAACCGGTCACCGACTCGGAACTGCAGGATGCCAAATCCTATCTAATCGGCAGTTTCCCCCGGAAGATGGATTCTCTGGCCAAACGCGTCTCCCTTCTGGGCTATGTGGAGTTTTATGGCCTGGGGTTGGATTATCCCTGGCGTTATCCGGAAATAATCCACAATTTAACCCCGGCGGATATCCAGCAAGTAGCCCAAAAATATCTGCACCCGGAAAAATATCTGCTGGTGGTGGTGGGGAAAAAATCTGAAATGCCGTCCCTGTCCGGCGAGACGCCTCGCCGGGGGGCTAAAGGAGAGGAAGATGAGGAAAAGAAGTCTAATAATTAGTTTGGTAGTAGCGTGGGCTTTTCTGGGCCTGGGGGTCTGGACCGGCCTTCCCCTGGGGGCTTCTTTCGCCCAGGGCGCTTTGGCCCCGGAGACCTTCGCCGATCTCGCCCAGAAGGCCTCCGGGGCCGTGGTCAATATCAGCACCGAGAAGACGGTTAAACCCAGCGCCCGGGGCCGCTCCAAGGAATTTTTCGGGCCTGGGCCCATGCCGCCGGGGCCGATGCCCCCGGGGCCGTCTCCCTTCGGTCCTGAAGACCCTTTTAGGGATTTTTTTGAGAAATTCTTCGGCGACGCCCCTAAGAGCTTCAAACACCGTAGCCTGGGCTCGGGCTTTATTATTGACCCGGCAGGCTACATCATCACTAACAACCATGTGATCGAGGGCGCGGATAAGATCAAGGTCAAGCTGGTGGAGGGCAAAGAATACCAGGCCACCATCAAGGGCCGGGACCCCAAAACCGATCTGGCCCTGATCCAGATCACCAACCCGCCCAAGGACCTGCCTTACCTGGTCCTGGGAGACTCCGAGGCTATTCGGGTGGGAGACTGGGTGATGGCGGTGGGGAATCCTTTTGGCCTGAGCCATACCGTCACCCAGGGGATTATCAGCGCCAAGGGTCGAGTCATCGGCGCCGGCCCCTACGATAACTTTCTCCAGACCGACGCCTCCATCAACCCCGGTAACAGCGGCGGCCCGCTGCTTAACCTCAAAGGCGAAGTGGTGGGCATCAATACCGCTATTTTGGCCAGCGGCCAGGGCATCGGTTTCGCCACCCCCAGCAATATGGCCAAGAGCGTCATCCCCCAACTGAAGGAAAAGGGCCAGGTGACCCGGGGCATGCTGGGAGTCCAGGTGCAGAATGTCACCCCGGAGTTGGCCAAGTCCTTCGGTATGACTGAGCCTACGGGAGCCTTGGTGGCGGAGGTTAATCCCGGCACTCCGGCGGAAAAGGCCGGTTTGCACCGGGGGGACATCATCATTGAATTCAACGGACATCCCATCCATGAAATGAATGAATTGCCCCGCCTGGTGGCCGATACCCCCCCGGGGACCACCTCCACCCTCAAGGTGTTACGCAGTGGCAAAGAGAAGACCTTTAAGCTGACGGTCACCGAGCTCAAGGAGGAACGCCAGGCCCAGGCTACGGCCGAGGAAGGCGAGGAAAACCCCTTGGGCCTGGTGGCCAAAGATCTGGACCAGACTTTGACCCAGCGCTTTCGCCTCAAGGAAACCCGGGGGGTGGTGGTGGTGCAGGTGGAACCGGGGAGCGCCGCGGCTGACGCGGGCTTGCGCCCCGGAGACCTCCTCCTCGAGGTCAACGGCCAGCAAGTGGATACCCTGAAGGACTACCAGGGGATCATGGGAAAAGTGAAGAAAGGAGCCTTTGCCCGCTTGTTGATCAAGCGCCAGGGGCGAACCCAGTATCTGTCGGTGGAGATCCCCCAGAGCTAAAAGGACCGGGGTTGGTTAAGGCGGGGCCGGGGGCCGGCTTTCTGGCCCCGCCCCACAAAATAGTCAGGGAGAAGAGAATAACATCCCCCCTCCCTTAAACTTTTGGGCTTTGCCGCCTCCTGGCCCTGGGCCTTCCGGGGCGGTCAGTCATTTTTTGATGACCACCAGGGTTTTTTCAGTCACCAGGGGGTAAATCTCTTCCAAATCTTTGTTGAGCAGCGAGACGCAACCCTTGGTCCAGTTCTGGCCGGTAAGGTTTTTGAGGTCGTCCTCGGTGCCGTGGATGCCCACCTGGCCGCCGATGTCCGCATCCTCCGGGAGTTTTCCGGTCTGTTTGGCCCGGCCAAACTTCAGCCAATTTTGGGTATTGGGATAATCCAGCCAGATGAACTTGGCCCACTTTGGATGCGGATATTTGGCCCGCACCCGATAGACCCCCTCCGGGGTGCAAGTGTCACCCTGGGATAACTTGTCGTTATAAGGATCGGCTCCTAAAACAACGGGGTAGGTCTTTAAAGGGGTGAGGCCTTGATATAAGGTAAGCTTGCGGGTCAGTTTATGCACCACGATAACCGTGGGCTTGCTGCCATTACCGTTAAGGCCATTCTTACTTAAGATTTGGTCGATAAACTTCTGTTCAGGTGTCAATTTGGTCTGCCGCGGCTCATACGGAGGCAGCGGCTCATCCAGGGCGCCGGTTTCTACGGGCTTCCCCAGGCCCCCGGCGCAGCCAGCCAGACACCCCACTAAGAGAAGACATATCAGGTAATAACTGGCGTTACGCATATACCATATTCCCCCACATCATAGTTAATATGACGTTCTCCCGGCACCACTATAGCAAAGAAAGTAAGGTTTGGCAACAAACTTTTTTATCGGAAAATTTTTAAGACACAATACAGTTCTAACATGGCCTTACATCTCATTATTGACGGTTACAACCTGATCCGCCAGTCACCCTGGCTACAAGAGCTCGACGCCCAAGGTCTGGAGACCGGACGGGAGGCTTTGCTGGCCATCCTGGCAAACTACCGCCGGGCCCGCTGGCCCCATAAAACCACCGTGGTATTTGACGGCTGGCAGGGGGGCGGTCTCAAAGAATCCCGAGACCGCCACCAGGGGGTGACTATTGTTTACTCCCGCCGGGGAGAAAAGGCCGATGAGGTAATCAAGCGCCTGCTAACCGTGGAAAGGGAGCGGGGCGTGGTGGTGACCTCTGATCGGGAAATTCAGGACTGCGCCCAAAGGGTCGGGGCCGCCTGGATCACCGCCCCGGAATTTGAAAGACGCCTGGCCCTGGCCGGGGGAACCATAGAGGATTCAGAGGAGCCCTCACCGCAAAAAACCCCAAAAAAAGGCGCCGCCCACCGCCTCCCCAAACAGCAGCGCCGCCGGCAACAACGCTTGAAGAAGTTGTGAAGAGGGGAAAGGATTATGGAGGGAGGGCCAGGGAGCTAAGCTCCCTGCCCTCCCCCCATACCCCCCCTCCCAACCCGTTTAAGTTGCCCGGAGAAGGAGCGGCCAAAGGCCGCGTCTTCTCCGGCCTTTCTTTAAACTTAAGGGATTGGGGGTGGGGGCTTGGGGGAGGGGGTAAGGGGCTGTGCCCCTTAGCCCCCTCCCCCAAGAAAACCGTCCCCTCAAAAAAGCCGGGAAGGGCGGTGGCCCTTCCCGGCTTGGTTTGGTTCCCAGGCGTTCAGGCCCGGGAGGGATCAGAAACCGATTTTAGTTATCGGCTGTCCTTTAAGGTCAGCCGCTTACAGCTTCTTTTCCTCCTTGGGCTTTTCTACCGGGGTGGTGGATTTTTTCTCATCCTTGCCTTTTTTGGTTTCCTTTTTGGTTTCTTTCTTTGTTTCCTTTTTGGGTTTTTCCTTTTCCGCAGACTTTACCGGCTCCTTGACTGCGGGCTTGGCCGGTTCGGCCGGCTTGGCCGGCTCCGCGGGTTTGGCGACTTCCTTAGGGGCTACCTGGGTCTGAGCCGCAGGCGCTCCCTGTTTCACTTCCGGTTTGCCCGCTTCCTTGGCCGGAGCTTGCGCCAGCCCGGCGCCGGCCAGGCCCAGGATAAAAGCCACGGCAGTTAACGTGCTAATTACTTTTTTCATTTTTTTCTCCCTAGCAATTTGGTCTTTTTCGCCCAAAGGCGATTTGTGTTATTGTACCAGGTTAAAGATGCATAAAACTTGCCAGATTGAAATTTTCTTAATAATTTATAACTATCGCATATTATTAATATATCAGATGGGGCCAAATATTTCTTGGTAACCCTTAAATCCTTTGCCGGCCCACAATCTTATTTTGAGAGAAAGACCTGGCGTTGGATATTTTCTTTATCAAATTGATAAAGGCTGCCTGGATAAAGAGGGAGATTGGGGGCCTCTGAGTCTCTCGTTAGCTTAAGATGCAGGACTGATTGGGTTTTTGTGATTGAGCATCTAAAGGGGGGTACGGCGAACAGGTTTAATTTATTCTTATCAGGCCCTCCGGTCAGCCAGATAAGCCTCTAATCTTTTTAAGGCTTCCTCGAGGTTCTCCAAAGAATTGGCATAAGAGAGGCGCAGAAAACCTTCCCCGCCGGGGCCGAAATCGATCCCCGGGGTCACCCCCACCTTGGCCTTTTCCAAAATATCGAAGGCTAGGGCGTAGGAGTCCATGGAGAGGTGCCGGGCGTTGACAAACACATAGAAAGCCCCGGTGGGGGGCACCGGGATGCGAAACCCCAATTTTGTCAGGCCCTCCAGCAGGAAGCGGCGCCTTACATCATAGGTGGCCCGCATCTTCTCGATTTCCGGGCCCGCCTGGGTCAGGGCCGCGATCCCGGCCCGCTGCACAAAGGGGTTGGCGGAAATGAAAAAATTCTGCATCAATTTCTGCAAGGGACGGACAAAATCTTTCGGCGCGATGAGATACCCCAGGCGCCAGCCGGTCATGGCGTAGAGCTTGGAAAAGCCGTTGATCACAAAGGCCCGGTCGGTGAACTCCAGGATGCTGTGCTCCCGGCCCTCATAAACCAGGCCGTGGTAGATCTCATCCGACACGATATACGGCCCCACTTGTGCCAGCTGGGCCAGGCGCTCGGCCGAAAGCAGGGTGCCGGTGGGATTGGCCGGGGAGTTAATGATAATCGCCTTGGTGCGGGGGGTGAGATAAGCCTTAAGTTCCTCGGGCCGGAACTGGAACCCCTCTTCCTCCTTAACCGGCACCAGGCGGGGCACCGCGTCCACCAACCTGAGAAAATTGGGGTAACAGGCATAATGGGGGTCGGAGAGGAGCACCTCGTCGCCCATGTCCAAAAGCCCGGCAAAGATCAAAATCATCGCCGGAGAAGTGCCGGAAGTGATGACGAACTGGTCCGGGGTAAGCTCCACCCCATACTTTTGGCGGTAATGCCCGCAAAGCACCTCCCGCAACTCGATGAGGCCCTGGGAGGTGGTGTACTGCGTCTCCCCCGCGGCCATGGCCCGGTA
>JAUXZG010000165.1 GCA_030694005.1 Desulfobaccales bacterium
AGGGGGCTAATGGCCGGAGGGCCCTTACCCCCTCCCCCTTTAACCCCCACCCCCAATCCCTTAAGGGGCTTATTTGGCGGGGGGTGGGGGGGGAGATGTAGAACAGCCGCCCCCGGCTGTTATTTTGCAGGCAAGGGCGCCTGCTTTACATCCCTGGCCCTCCCCCCGCAAAACCTTACCTTGTAGGGGCGACCCGCTGGGTCGCCCCCTCGGCCTTTACCCATTAAAAACCAAGGAAACGAGATGGAAAAAGAGCGCTTATCCCAGGGGTTGATTCAGGTTTACACCGGCGACGGCAAGGGCAAGACCACCTGCGCCCTGGGCCTAGCCCTGCGGGCGGTGGGTCAGGGGTTGAAGGTCTATATGGTGCAGTTTATGAAAGGCCGGGAAACCGGCGAGGCCCGGGCTGCCGCCCGTCTGGCTCCGGACCTGACCCTGCGTTCCTTTGGCCGGCCCGGCCTGGTCAATCTTCGCTCCCCGGCGCCGGAAGACCTGGCCCTGGCCCGTCAGGCCCTGGACCTGGCTAAGGCGCTGATCAAGGCCGGGGAACACGACCTGATCATCCTGGACGAAATCAACCTGGCCCTCACTTACAACCTCATCCCTCTTGAAGAAGTGCTTACAATGTTGCGGGAACGCCCCCAGTGGGTGGAGGTGGTCCTCACCGGCCGCCAGGCCCCACCGGAACTGCTGGCCCTGGCAGACCTGGTCACGGAAATGCGGCCCCTCAAACACTACTACGAGGCCGGCGTCAAGGCCCGCAGGGGTATTGAGTGGTGATTTTTGGGGGAGGGGGCCAGGGGCCGGTGGGCCCCCCTTACAATCCTCCCTCAATCCCTCACTTCCACACCCCGTCAATGGGGGCCTGGCATTTGGGACACTGGCCGTCCTTTAGGTTGTAGCGTTGGATGGTGTAGCCCAGGCGTTCGATGAGCAGTTCCCGGCAGGCGTAGCAATAGGTATTTTCGCCCTGGTTCCCGGGGATATTGCCGGTGTACACATAGCGCAGGCCCGCCTTGAGCCCGATCTCCCGGGCCTTCATCAGGGTGGCCACCGGGGTCCGGGGGCGGTCCATCATCTTGAAGGTGGGGAAAAAGGCGCTGACATGCCAGGGCACGCCTACGCCCACTGATTTGATGAATTGGGCGATATCCGTGAGTTCCGCCTCCGAATCGTTATGGCCGGGAATGACCAGGGTGGTCACTTCTATCCACACCCCGGCCTTTTTTAAGCGCACGATGGTATCCAGCACCGGCTGCAGCCGGGCCTTGCACACCTCCCGGTAAAAATCATCCTTAAAGCTCTTCAAGTCAATATTGTCGCCATCGATAAATTCCGCCAGGGCCGTGGCCGAGGCCTCGGTCATGAAGCCGTTGGACACGAAGACATTGCGCAGACCCTGCTGCCGGGCCAGCCTGGCGGTGTCCTGGGCGAACTCTAAAAAAATGGTGGGCTCGGTGTAAGTATAAGAAATGCTGGCCGAATGGCTGGCCAGGGCGTAGGCCACGATGGCCTCCGGTTCACGCTCATCGCCGATAACCCGGCCCCCGTGGATGCGGGGATACTGGGAAATGTCGTAGTTCTGGCAATGGAGGCACATGAAGTTGCACCCCACGGTGGCGATGGAATATGACCGGGTGCCGGGCAGAAAGTGAAACAGCGGCTTTTTCTCGATGGGGTCGATATGCTCGGCGATGACCTTTCCGTACACCAGGGTGTATAGGGTGCCGTCCTGGTTTTCCCGGGTATGGCACAGCCCTCTTTTGCCCGGGTCGATCTTGCATTCATGGGCGCACAGGTGGCATTGGACCTTGTGCTCCTCTAACTTTTCATAGAATCTGGCTTCAAACATAAGGTCTCCTTGGGGTGCCTTCTATGGTTAAAATATAATCTCCGGGCCTCTATGTAAAGGCGTTAATATTCGACAAAAAACCGGCAGTCTGCTAAATAGGAAGAAGTCGGCCGGCTAGGGTAGCCCGGGTTTTACCCTCCTTCCTCCTTAAGCTCACCCTTGTCAGGAGAAGATTCCTGTGTTACAAATTAAGCAGATGGTGGGCGTAGCTCAGTTGGTTAGAGCACCGGGTTGTGGCCCCGGAGGCCGCGGGTTCAATTCCCGTCGCTCACCCCAATCTCTTCCCCTTTTTTCTAGTTCTCCCCGCAAGATTGCTTTACCGGATGGTCACCAGTTTCCCAACGCGCGGCTAGTTTTTTATGTGGGGAGGGCCATGGACCACTTACAAAAAAGTCCCTGGCCCTCCCCCAAAAAAGGGCCTGCTAATGAGTGAGACCGTTTCCTTCACCTTTGTGCACTGTGCCGACCTGCACCTGGACAGCCCCTTTGAGGGGCTCCAGGTGGTGGACTCTCGTATGGCCGCAACCTTAAGAGATGCTACCTTCAAGGCCTTCGACCAGGTCATCGACCTGGCCATCCGGGAACGGGCCGACTTTTTACTGGTGGCCGGAGATGTCTATGACGGCGCGGACCGCAGTTTAAGGGCGCAGCTTAAGTTTCGGGACGGATTGCGGCGCGCCGTGGAGGCCGGGGTCCAGTGCTATGTGGCCTACGGCAATCACGACCCCCTTTCCGGCTGGGAAGCAAAACTGGAGATGCCCCCGGGGGTTCACATCTTTGGGGGGGAGGAGGTGGAGCAGTTTACGGTCCGCCGTGAGGGGGTAACCCTGGCCCAGGTTTATGGCATCAGTTATCCGGTGAGGGAAGTGCGGGAGAATCTCGTTCCCAGATTCAAACGCCAAGGAAAAGGTCCGTTTGCCATCGGCATTCTCCACGGCAATGTGGGCGGTAACCCCAACCACGATAATTATGCCCCCTGCAAGGTGGAAAACCTGGTTGCTAGTAACATGGACTACTGGGCCCTGGGCCACATCCATGCCCAGCAAATCATGAGAGAGCATGACCCCTGTATCATTTATCCAGGGAACACCCAGGGGCGCAGCGTGCGGGAACTGGGAGCCAGGGGCTGCTACCTGGTGCGGGTGGACGACATCGGACGCCTCACCCCCCGTTTTGTGGCCACGGATGTGGTGCGCTGGTTCTTACAAGAAGTTGACATCGCTGACATGACTACCTGGGACGACCTGTTGAACCTGCTATCCCTGACTAAAGAGGAGGTGCGGGCCGCGGCCCAGGGCCGGGCCGCCATCCTGCGCTTGCACTTGACCGGGCGGGGCGAGCTGCACGCCCAGCTGCGCCGGGTAGATCCGGAGCGTGACCTGGCCCTGCCCCTTAGAGAATCAGAGACGGAGCGGCCGGATTTCGTCTGGGTGGAGTCCTTGCAAAACCGGACCCGGCCCCTTATTGATATCGCCAAAAGGCGCCGGGAACCTGATTTTCTCGGCGACTTTTTGAGCGCGGCCGAGAACCTGCGCACTGCCGAGAATCCGGGGGCAACGCTAAAAGAGGTGCTCTCCGGGCGCCCCGAGCACCGGCTTATCGCCCCCCAGATTGACCAGCTAACTGATGCCGATCTGCTAACCTTCCTCACCGACGCGGAAACCTTGGGTTTGGACCTCTTGTTAGAAGAGTAAGAACGGCCCATGCGGATTAACGGCTTTCATATCGACGGGTTTGGCATCTACCACCATCAAGGGGTTCAGGACCTCTCCCCGGGCCTGGCCGTTTTCCTGGGAGAAAATGAGAGCGGCAAGACCACCCTGATGGAGTTCATCCGCACGGTGCTGTTTGGCTTCCCGCGCCGGGGGTCGCGCAACCTTTACCCGCCCCTGCACGGGGGTAACCACGGCGGCAGGTTACAGGTGGTAAGACAGGATGGCCGGCGGTTTACCATTGAGAGACTGGACCGGCACGCCACCATCGCCGCCGAGGGAGGCGTCCCGGAAAAAGCTGATCCGGCCCAGCGATTGCTGGACGGGCTTGACCGTAAAACCTTCGAGAACATTTTTGCCATTGGCCTGGAAGAGTTGCAAAAACTTGAGGTCCTCTCCCAGGAAGGCGTGCGGGGCCGCCTGTTTTCCGCCGGCGCGGGCCTGGGCGCGGCTTCGGTCCCGGCGGCCATGAAAACCCTGGATGATGAACTGAAAAAACTCTTAAGCCAGCATGGGCAGCAACAACGAATCAATAAGATTGTTCATCCACTGAAGGAGTTGGACAGCCAGATAAAAAATCTCCAGGGGCAGGCCGCGGAATATGCCGCAGGCCAACGGCGCCGGGAGCAATTAGAGGCCCGCCTCAGGAACCACCGCGGCGAGGCCGAGAAGGTCCGCCAGAAACTGTCGTGGCTGGAACATTTAGAGAAAGCTCGCCAGCCTTGGGTGCACCGGTGCCTGGCCCAGGAGAAGTCCAAAGCCTGGGAATTTGCCCGGGGCTTTCCGCCCAACGGCTTGGAGCGGTTTGAGACCCTGACAAAAGACCTGGACAAACTCCGCCTGGACCAAAAGGCCAAACAAGATGAAGCCCAGCTCCTTGAACAGCAATTGAGCCGGGTTACCGTGGATGAGGCCCTCATCAGCCAACAGGAGGCCATCGAAGCCTTGCTGGGGGAAAGAACGTCACTGGCAGAGGCGCTTAAGGATTCCCCCGGGGTTCAGAGCAAGTTGGACCAGACCGAAGAGGAATGCCGCCGGCGGCTCAGGGACCTGGGAAGCGATTGGGACTTGACCAGGCTGGCCCAGGTGGACACCTCGGTGCAGACACGCCAGCAGGTGCAAGAGATGGGGCGTCGGTTGGAGGCTGCCGACCGCAACCACGAGCAGGCTCAGGCACAGCAGCGCAACTTTAAGGAAGCCGTGGTTGAGGCAAAACTTAAGTGTGATCAGGCCAGGCGGCAATGGCAGGAATTTTCCGTCCCCCCAATCACGGATGAGAGCCGGTTGCAGGAAAAGCAAGACGCGGTGCGGGGGCTGCGTTTGGTGCTCCATCAGCGTGACCTGCTGACGGCTCAACTTAAGGCCAGCCTCACGGCCCGGCAAGACACCGCCGCCCGACTTCTCTCTCTGGCGCGGCAGATGGAGGCCCCCGCGGCACTTTTGCCTTGGTGGCTGGGGATCGCAGTGCTGACGGCCGGGGCCGCAGCCGCCGGGGTCTTGACCTGGCAACGGGCTTATGTGCCTGCCGGTATCGCCGTCTTGACGGGCCTGGGGGCGGCGGCGTTTCTTTTTCTGTTTAGGCGACGGCAACGGGAGGTGGAGAGCAGACGCCTGGCTCAATTAAAAGAGGACCAGCAGCAGTTAGAGCAGACCCAACAAACCCTGGGGGAGGAAATTGGCCATCTCGAAAAGCAGATGGAGGCTAGCGACCAGGAAATAGAGCGACTCGCACCAGAACTGGGTGTCCAAAGCCTCAACGACCTGGCGCAACTGGAACGGCTGGCCGGGGAACTGGAAATCGCCGCCAGGCAATGGCGGGAGTGGCAGCTCAAGGAACGGGAGACCGCCAAACTTGAGGCCCAATGGCGCGCCGTCCAGGACAAATTAGCAAAAGCCGGGCTTAAGACGGAGGAGGCTTTTAAGGAACTTCAGCGTCTTACCGATGACTGGCAGACGTGGCTGGCCCAACGGGGCTTCTCGGATCAGGTTCGCCCCGGCGGGTTTGAGTCGGTTTTACAAGCGGTGGAACACGCCAGGAGCGCCCAGAATAATCTTGAAGAATATCGCCGGCGCGTGGAACAGATGGAAAACTACTTAAAGGAGGTGCGCGCCAGGATGGGGCAGGTCCTAACTGCCTGTGGCCGGGCTCCCCTGAGCGGGCAAGCCGGGGTGGAGGACTTGGAAGCGCTGCGCCAGGCCCTGCAGGCCAACCTGGAACTTAAGCAACAACAGAGAGATTTGGCCGGCAAATTTGCCGCCGCCCGGGCAGACTTAAAACGCCTGGAGGAAGAGAACCACAACCAGGAACTTGCGCTCCAGGCATTGCTCCACCAGGCCGGCGTCGAAGCTGAGGAAGAATTTCGCCGGGTGGCTCAGGCTTATGAGGACTGGCGCGCTTGTGTTAAGGAATTGGAAGATAATGAGAGAACCTTGCGCACCCTGGCCGGTACGCCGGACGCCCAGGCAGCTCTGGAAGCGGAACTGAGCAAGGCCGACCCCTTAGAGCTACAAGCCGAGAAAGAACGGCTGGAAACGAGACTGAAAGAAGTGACCGAAGCAATTTCTCATGATGACCGCGTTGATGCAGTTCTTAAAGACAGGCTCACCCAGATGGCGCAGGACGAGAAGCTGGGCGAGTTGCTTTTGGAGCAGCGCAGTCTTCAAGAACAACTGGCCGCCGCCACCCAGCGCTGGGCTACCTTAGTGGTGTGCCGCCACCTTTTGGAGCAGGCCCGGGGAGTTTACGAACGCGAGCGGCAGCCCCAGGTGATCAAAGAGGCCGGCATCTTTCTTAACACCATGACCCGGGGCCGCTATAAGCTGGTGTCGTCCGTGGGCGAGGACAGCATCCAATTGGAAGATACCTCACTAAAGCGCAAAGACGAAAATTCCTGGAGCGCCGGCCTGGCTGACCAGGTTTATCTGGCGATTCGCCTGGGCCTGGCCCGGGAGTTCGGCCGCCATACCGAACCCCTGCCGGTTATTTTAGACGACGTGCTGGTGAAATTCGACCCCCGACGCCGCCGGGGGGCCGCAGAAGTTATCCTGGAGTTCTCTAGTTCGCAGCAGGTGCTGATGTTTTCCTGTCACCCGGAATTTAAGGAAATTATTGAACAAGTCCGCCAGGAGCCTCTCTATCAAGAGACCCCGGTTAGCTACTACACTATCACCGATGGAGTAGTTGTGAGGGGGTAGGATTGTGGGTGGAGGGCCAGGGACTTTTTCGTAAGTGGTCCCTGCCCTCCCCCCATACCCCCCTCCCAACCCGCTTAAGTTGGCTCGGAAGGCATGGCCAAAGGCCACGCCTTCCGAGCCAATAAAAACTTAAGGGATTGGGGGTGGGGGCTTGGGGGAGGATTGTAAGGGGGCCTGCGCCCCTTAGCCCCTCCCCCAAACTCATCATCCTAATACCATGGATCACAAAGCCAAAATCGTCGCTCTGGGCCGTTTATGCGGCATAGCCGCAGAGTACCGGGACAACTTCGGCTGCCGCCGGCGCACCTCTTTGGCCACCACCAAAGAATTGCTCACTGCCATGGGGGTCCCCTGGCAGGAGCCGGCGCGGCTGGACCAGGAACTTAATCGGCGGCGGCTTCAGCCCTTTGACCGGCTGCTTTCGCCGGTTCAGGTCATCACCGGCGCTTCCGCTTCAAGACGGGTGGCCGTCTATCCCTGGACCCCCACTCCGGCCCTGCCGGCCAGGCTGGAGGTTAAGGGGGAGATCGTCAGCGACACCGGGCAGCGATCCTCCTGGGAGACCGCCGTCAAGGCCCCGGCCAGCCCGATCAGCCGCGCCCAGGAGGATGGTTTTCGCACCCGCTTGGACCTGCCTCTGCCCCCCGGTTTGGAGCTGGGGTATTATGAGTTGAGCCTCCGGGTTAACCGCGGGGCTCGGGAGGAGGAAGGCAAGACCCGCCTGATCCTCGCCCCGGCCCAGGCTTATCTGCCGGAGGCGCTGGCGGCGGGCGGCCGCGTCTGGGGCCTGTCCCTGCCTCTTTATGCCTTAAGGAGCAAAGACAATTGGGGCCTGGGGGATTTTGCCGATTTAAAGGAAGTGACCACCTGGGCCGCGTCGCTGGGGGCCGCGTTTGTGGGGGTAAATCCGCTGCACGCCCCAGCCCCCCAGGCGGAGGCGGACCCCAGTCCTTATTCCCCCACCAGCCGCCTTTTTTTAAATTTCCTCTACCTGCGCCTAGAAACGGTCCCGGAACTGCCGGCCTGTCCCGAAGCCCAGGCCTTTCTGGCCGGCCACAAGTTTCAGGCCCTCAAGACTCGCCTCCAGACCGCCCGGCTGGTAGACTACCCGGAAGTTTATCGTTTAAAACAGCAAATTCTTAAGTGGCTATATCAGACCTTCCGGGACCGGCACGGCCCGCCGGAGGCGCCCCGCACTTTACGGGGCCGTCAGTTCGCCCGGTTTCTGGCCGAGCGCGGCGAGCCTTTGACTAAATTCGGGCAGTATTGCGCCTTAACGGATTTTTTTGAGCAAAGCGACTGGCGCCGCTGGCCCAGCCCCTATCACCACCCGGAAAGCTCGGCGGTGGCGGCCTTCACCCGGGAGCACCTTGAGGAAATCCGCGTGCACCAGTATGGGCAATGGCTGGCGGCCAGCCAGTTGACCCAGGTGGGGGACCAGGCCTTAAGACAGGGGCTGCCTTTCACCCTCTATCAAGACCTGGCCCTGGGCGCGGCCTGTGGGGGCTTCGATACCTGGGCGCAGCCGGAATTGTTCGCTTTAAATGCCGCCATGGGCGCGCCCCCGGACGCCTTCAACCCCAAGGGCCAGAACTGGGGCCTGCCGCCCCTGATCCCAGAGCGGCTCAGAGAGTCCGGCTATCAATGGTTCACCGACACCCTGCGGGCCAACTCGCCGGAGCGCGGCCTGCTCCGCCTGGACCATGTCATGAGCCTGTTTCGCCTATTCTGGATCCCTGCCGGGCAACCTGCCGGCAAAGGGGCCTATGTCCGTTATCCGGCCCGGGAGCTGCTGGCCATCTTGGCCTTAGAAAGCCTCAGGCGCCGCACCCTGATCATCGGAGAGGACCTGGGCACGGTGGCCCCCGGCATCCGGCGGGATCTGAGCAAAACCGGGGTCTTCTCTTACCGGGTTTTTTACTTTGAACGGGACCGGGAAAACCGCTTCCTCCCTCCCCAGGACTATCCTGCCAAGGCGGTGGCCGCGGTCACCACCCACGACCTCCCTACCCTGGCCGGATTCTGGCAGGGCCGGGATGTGGAGCTGAAGCGCACCTTAAACCTTTATCCCGAACCTGAGCAGGCGGATACCGACGCCTTGGCGCGAACCAAAGATCGCCTGGCGCTGGTGGAGGCTCTGAGAAGCCGGGGGTTGCTGCCGGCCGATTTCCGGCCCAAACCCCACCCAGGGGAATCCTGTCCTCAGGAGTTGCGCTTCGGGGTCCTGGAATACCTGGCCCAAAGTGAGGCCACGCTCTTAGAAGTGCGCCTGGAGGAAGTTTTTGGCCTTACGGAACAGCAGAATCTTCCCGGCACCCGGAAGGAACACCCCAACTGGCGCCTTAAGCTCCCCCTGACCCTGAAGCAGATGCGCCAGGCCCCTCAGCCGGCCCAACTGGCCGCCCGGCTGAACCGGTATCGGGGGAGGGGAGGATGAGAGGTTGGGGGAGGG
>JAUXZG010000167.1 GCA_030694005.1 Desulfobaccales bacterium
GTGCAGGAATACATGCTGAAGGCCTTGAAAGACGCGGTGCAGATGGAGGTGGAGGGCCGCCAGTTTTACCTGGAGGCGGCCAAGAAAGTGAAAAGCGCCGGCGTCCGGGCAATCATGGAATATTTAGCGGAATCGGAAAAATACCACATCGACAAATTCACGGAGATTTACCACAGCTTGCAGAAGGACCCGGCGTGGACCGAAAGCCTGGCCGAGTTTAAACCGCCGCAACATCAACCCTATGTCTGCGTCCTGGCCATGGCCCAGGAGGACCAGGGCACCGGAGGTGATGACGACCTCAAGGCCTTGAAGACCGGCATCAAGATGGAGGAATGCTCCATTGACTATTACACCCGCCTGGCCCGGGAAACCAACATTCCCCTGGCCCGACGGTTCTTCATGAGCATCGCCCACGAGGAACGGGGCCACTACCTCACCCTGATGGATATGCACAACTACCTCTCCGACCCGGCGGACTGGTTCTACGTCACCCAAATGGGCCACGTGGACGGACAGTGAGGGGTGGAGAGGAGGTCGTGTGAAGTTTTGAGGGGAGGGCTGGGGGAGTTTTTGTAAGTGCTCCCCCGCCCTCCCCTCAAACTCCCCTCCCTACCCCCTTTATGGGGGCCAGGGATGGCGGGGCCTTTTGGCCCCGCCTTACCCGGCCTAATAATACCCGTAAGGGATTGGGGGTGGGGGTGTGGGGGAGTTTTTTGTAAGGGTAAGGGCCAACTGGCCCTTAGCCCTCTCCCCCACATCCAACCCCCAGGAGATTAAGCAGGCATGGAGTTGATTGTGGTGGGTTCGGGCACCGGGGTGCCGTCTTTGCGGCGGGGGTCTCCGGCGTACGCGGTCAAGGCGGCCGGCCGGTTGGTGCTCCTGGACCTGGGGGCCGGCACTTTGCGGTCTATGTGGCAATATGGTCTCAATTTTTCCGAGATTGACATCCTGGCCCTGACCCACCTGCATCCCGACCATGTGGGGGACCTGATTCCCTTTTTCTTTGCCACCCGCTATTCGTTAGGTTACACCCGCCGGGAGCCTTTCCAGTTGCTGGCGGCCCGGGGTTTTCGCGAGTTCCACGCGCACCTTAACAAAGCTTTTAGCCAGTGGGTAGAACCTCCCCCCGGCCTCCTGGACCTGCGGGAGCTTTCTGGTGAAGCTCCGGACGAAGTGCGCTGGGAAGGGCTGGTGGTCAAAAGCGCGCCCACCAATCACACCGAGGGCTCCCTGGCCTTTCGGGTAGAGGCGGAAGGGCGGGTCCTGGTTTACTCCGGGGATACGGATGTTTGTGATGCCCTGGTGGATTTGGCCAGGGGCGCGGACCTGCTGGTGCTGGAGGCGGCCAACCCTTTTAAGGTGCCGGGCCATCTGACCCCTGAGGAGGCCGGTCGTCTGGCCGCCCGGTCCGGGGTGCCCCGCCTGTTGTTGACCCATTTTTATCCTCCCTGTGATGAAGTGGATGTGGTGGCTCTGGCGGCGACTGAATTCAACGGAGAAATTATCCGGGCCGAAGACGGCCTGCAGTTAAAGATTGGCGGGGAGGACTGACCGGGGGTTGAAATAAAGAGGCGTGGCTAAGGGGCCGCGGTCTTAGGCTGCGATTTTAACCCCGGCGTCGGCTGGGGGTAACCCCCGCCCCAGAATTCCTTCAGAATCCTGAAGCCGGCCTAACTTCCTCCTGAAGGGCGCCAATTAACCTTCCCGGGCCATTTCCAGCCGCTTCTTCTCGGTGATGTCCTGGATCATGGCCATCTTGGAGGTACTGCCGTCAGGATGATGGATGGGGGTGTTGACCACATGATACCAGCGGTTATCCTTGGGACTGAGCACCTCCCAGGTAACTTTTTCCCCCTTAAAAACCTGTTCATTTACACACCAGGGGCAAATATCGTCACGATCATGCAGGGCCTTATAACATTTCTGCCCCAGGGGGTAATAGCCGGTGCGGTCAATGAAGCGCTGGTTCATGAACTCAACTTCATAGTTCTCTGAACAGATATAGATAAGCCCGTCAAAGGCTTCAATCATAGCCTCATATTGGGCCCACAAATCCCGCCAGGCCTCCACCCGTCGCTGATTTTTAACTTCCGAGGCTTCCAATTCAATGATCCTCTGGCGAGCCTGGGCCAATTCTTTAATAAGCTGTTTCGTGGTTTTGTCTTCTTCCTTCATTTTGGAGGCCGCCAGCGACTCAAAGATGCATCTCTTATTACAAATCGGTTAATTGTATCCGGGGAGTTTTCTATCACCCCAGAAAGCAAGCCCGCCCTGGGCTGCCACCGCCCGATGCACCGAATTTCCAAAAGGAAAGGCTTGCCTTTGGGTTGGGTTTGGAGGTAGGGAATTGGTCAGGAGCCGTGCTTCCCACCGTTAACTCTCCAGGTCCCAGGTGCCCACCGGCTTTCTCAATGAGTCCGGTCCAGCAATTCCTCAGTGATGGCCCAAAAGTAATTTTTTTCTGGGGAGGCGGGAAACGCGGCCAGGTTCTCCTGAGCCTGGAGGGTATAGCGGCGGGCAATGCTGCGGGCATAGTCCAGAGAGCCGTATCTATCCAAAAGTTGGCGCAGCTCCTGGGTCATTTCCGGGGTCAGGTTCTTAGCGATATCTTTAAGACGCTGCCGGTCCGCGTCTTCAGCCCGGGCCAGGGCGTGGATCAGGGGCAGGGTGATGCGGCCTTCCCTCAGGTCGGCGCATACCTGTTTGCCTAATTCTTTTTCATCCCCAATAAAATCCAGGATATCGTCCACCACCTGGAAGGTCATTCCCAGATTTAACCCCATTTCGGCCAGCGCCTCTTCCTGGGCTGGAGGCACACCTCCCAGGACCGCGCCGATTTGACAGGCCGCGGACATGAGAATCGCCGTCTTGCGGTCAATTACCTCAAAGTACTCAGCTTCACTGAGCTCCAGGTTGCCGGTGTGCAGCAACTGCATGATTTCCCCTTCCGCCATGTGGGTGGTGGCGTGGGCCAGGATCTGGAGGACCTTCAAGCGGTTGGTGGTCACCGCCAGGGAAAGGGCTTTGGAGAGGAGGAAGTCCCCCACCAGGATAACGGCCTGGTTGCCCCAAATGGTGTTGGCGGTGGACCGCCCCCTCCGGACAGAGGCGGCGTCCACCACATCGTCGTGGAGCAGGGTGGCGGCATGCAGGTATTCAAAGATGGTAGAGAAGTCGGCCAGATGATTGCCTTGACAGCCGCACATCCGGGCAGACAAAAGAAACAGCAGGGGCCGGATGCGCTTGCCGCCGCTGAGCAAAATATGCCGGCCCACCTCGGCGATTAAAGGCACGTGGGTCTGAAGATTGGCCACCAGGGCATTATTGATGGACGCAATTTCTTTATCCAATTCCTTAAGTGTGCTCTTGGTAACCATCGCCTGTATCTACCGACTATAAAAGCTAACTTACTTCCCATGTGATGTCAAACTTTTAGCAGGTTTTAAAGGATGGAGTGCGGGGGGAGGGCCAGGGAGTTAAAGAGCAGTCAGCAGTCAGCCTTCAGCCTTCAGCTTGATGAAGAATAAATGCCTTTAGTTTTTAATATGCAGTGACGACAGCTTTTCTGGATGGCCGACCTAACTCCTTAAGGTTTTGGCTGAAAGCTGAAAGCTGATGGCTGGAAGCTTTCTCCTTAGCCCCCTCCCTCAACAATCTCGCCTACCAGATCATAAGGCAAGGCCCGGGTGAGGCGCACCGGCTGGATTTCGCCCACCAGGCCCATTCCCGCGGTGATATAGACCTGGCCGTCGATTTCCGGGGCCTGGGTAATCAGGCGGCCGGTGAGAAGATAGTCGCTTTCCGGGCTTACCCCTTCCATTAGCACCGGCTGGACGGACCCCACCAGGGCCTTGAGCCTTTCTTTGACTATTCCGGACTGGAGCGCTTTGAGGCGTTGAGCCCGCTGCCGCGCTAACCGCCGGGGAACCTGGGGGTTAAAGCCGGCCGCGGCAGTACCTTCTTCGGGATAATAAAGAAACACCCCCAGGTGCTCAAAGCGCACCTCCTCTATAAGCTCCAGCAAGGCTTCGAAATGGGACTCCGTTTCTCCCGGAAACCCCACCATCACGGAGGTGCGCAGGGCCGCCGGGGGGAGGAACTCCCGTATCCGCCGGCTGGTGTCCAGCACCAGCTGGCGGCCATAGCCCCGGCCCATGCGCCTTAACATCTCATCATGGCCATGCTGGATGGGCAAGTCCAGATAGGGGCAGATCTGGGGGTAACTCGCCATGATTTTCAGGAGCTCTTCGGTAATGTGGGCCGGATGACTGTAAAGTAGGCGGATCCATTGCAGCTCAGAAATATCAACTAGTTTCTGAAGAAGCTCCCCCAATCCCGGTTGGCTTCCCCACTCCCGGCCATAGGCGGTGGTGTCCTGGGCCACTAAGATGAGCTCTTTAACCCCCGTGGCGGCCAGTTGGCGGGCTTCGGCCACCAGGGTTGCCAAAGGGCGGCTGCGGTATGGCCCCCGGATCTTAGGAATGGTGCAAAAGGTGCACCTATGGCTGCAGCCTTCGGCGATTTTCAGATAGGCCAGATAAGGGGGGGTGGCAGGAAAGCGGGCCTGGGGAGCCAGATAATCATAGGCCGCGGCGCCGTTAAACAGGCGTTGGCCGCCGTCGCCCCCAGGCCGGTTCAAGATTTCCGGCAGCCAGGGAAAGTCATGGACCCCAATGAGCAAGTCGGCTTCCGGGAGCAGGCGCTCCAGGTCGGCGCCGTACCGCTGTACCAAACAGCCGGTGACGGCCAAGCGTTTGGCCGGGTCGGCTTCTTTGTGGCGGGCCAGGGCCAACACCGTGTCCACCGCCTCCTGGCAAGCCGGGGCAATAAAGGCGCAGGTATTCACCAACAGCAGGTCCGCGGCCTCCGGAGAACCCACCACCTCCCAGCCGGCCTGCACCAGCCGCCCCAACATGATCTCCGTGTCCACCAGATTCTTGGGACAGCCCAGGCTAACGACGTAGACTTTCATAATGTGAGGTTATGGTTGTGTATTTGGGGGAGGGGGCCTCAGGCCCCTGGCCCTCCCCCCACAGACCTCACCTATAAGCAATAACCGTCCAGGTGTCGAGGGCGGTGAACATAATGAGCCAAAAAGCGCCGTGGAGGAGCCAGGCGTAGTGTTGGCGTCGGGGGGTAATGAGCACCTGGGAGTCTAAGGTTTTAAAGAAATTATATATTATGGCGCACTCCAGGGCAAAGGGCAGGAAACCCAGGTAGCCCAGAAGGGGCATTTCAAAGACCTTCCAGGAGTTCAAGATAGGCAGGGTATAGACCCATTTGGCCCGGGCCGCAAAGTTCCACATCTCCCACCAGAGGCCGCAGATGAGCCCGGCGCTGAGCAGACAAAGAATTTCCTGGCGTTCTCCCTGGACCCAGCGGGCGATGAGGGAGGGACCACCCAGCACCTGGCAGATGGGGTCCAGAAGAAAGATAAAGCTTAGCCAGATCAGCGGGAAGGCATACCGGGGGAAAATGAGGGGGAGGACCAGAAAGGCTGTCCCAAGAATGAGAGAAACGGGTTGCCAGGCGCCCGGGTCCCGGGGTCGGCCCCGGGTCCGCCCCCAGGCCCCCAGGGCGGCCAACACCTGAGCGGTGATCAAAATCCCGGGGAGCACGGTGGCAAAGGCCAACGCGTAACCGGGCCAGCGCAGCCACCACTGCGGCATCAGGCCGGTATAGCGCCAGTTTTGCAGATACAGATTGAAGGCCTCGAAAAGCAGCCAGAAAGTTACCGACCAGAGAAGCAGGCGGAAAAACTCCCGGGGGCGGTCCCAGAGCCAGGATTCACCCTTTAGGAGGAAAAGCAGGCCGTCCCCCAGAAGAATATAGGGCCACCAGGCGAAGTGGTAAATCCAGGTGAGGAAAGGCTCCTGGCCGCGCCAGACACCCACCAGAGTTAGACCCCAGACCATGAAGGCCAGGACTATTTGTCCGGTTGCCAGGCAGGCTCTCATGACAGTCCCACCAACGCAGGCTAAAGCCTGCGGCTACATTAAAATTGGTTCCGGATTGGGATAAATTATTTGTTAAGGGAACTATATGTTTGTTTCGTAAGCACCTTTACTAAATCATAACCTCAAATCTCCCCCTCCCTTGAGGGGAGGGGGTCGGGGGGAGGGTGATAACGACCAGGAATGACCTAGAAAAAAATCACCCCCACCCTTACCCTCCCCCCTCAAGGGGGAGGGTAAAAGCCCCGTTATTGATCAAGGTATTCCCGAAACACGATAATAGTTGCAAGATTCTTAAAAAGTTTCAGAGCTCAACTCATTCATAACTAATCTTATCCGAAACCGGTCAGTTGTGGCATAATCATAACAAATTAACCGATCTTTAAAAGGGGCGACCATAATGCCGGGCACAGGCACAGGCCGGGGCAACCGCCAGCCACAGGCTTCCAGGCCAGGCCGGATCGGCCTGTTAGCCGCCATGGCCATCGGCATTGGCGGCATGGTGGGGGCCGGCATCTTCTCAATCCTGGGGGTGGTGGCTGAGGTCTCGGGGTCGGCCATGTGGCTGTCCTTCCTGGTGGGGGGAGTTGTGGCCCTGTTTTCCACTTATTCTTACGCCAAGCTGGGTATTCGCTACCCTTCCGCCGGCGGCGCGGTGGAGTTCCTGGTCAAGGGCTTCGGCGACGGCGTAGTCAGCGGCGGGATCAATCTCTACATGTGGATCGGCTATGTGATTGCCCTGGCCCTTTATGCCCATGCCTTTGCAGGCTATGGCATGACCTTTTTGCCGTCGGGTTCGCCTTTATGGCTGAAAGATGGATGTGCCGTGGGGATCGTCTTGCTGTTCACCGGCGTCAATTATATCGGCGCCCAGGAAATGGGACGCTGGGAAACCTTCATTGTGCTGGTCAAGCTGTTCATCCTCCTGCTGTTTGCCGTCTCGGGAGCGTTTTTCCTCAAGCCCCAATACCTTTCCCAACCCTTACCCCCCATAACCGGCATTTTATTCGGCGCGGGAATTCTCTTTATCGGTTATGAGGGTTTCGGCTTGGTGTGCAACGCGGCCGAGGACATGGCGGAGCCCGGGAAACTTCTACCCCGGGCCTTGTACTTGAGCGTCATCAGCGTCATCTTCATCTATCTGGCGGTATCGGTGACGGTCCTGGGTAACCTGCCGGTGCCCGCCATTGTGGCCGCCAAAGACTACGCCCTGGCCCAAGCCGCCAAGCCCTTCCTGGGGACCTGGGGGTTCAAGCTGGTGGCCATCGCCGCCCTGTTCTCCACCGCCTCCGCCATCAATGCCACCCTTTACGGCGGGGCCAACGTCAGCTACATGCTGGCCCGGGATGGAGAGCTCCCCCGGGTGTTCGCCCGTAAGGTGTGGCATAGGAGCAGCGGCGGTTTGTTTATTACTGCGGTTTTGGTGATTCTCTTTGTGATGTTTTTTGACCTCTCTAAGATAGCCATGATGGGAAGCGGGGCTTTTCTGCTGATTTACGCCTGCGTCAATGCCGCGCATCTGAAAATAATTGCCGACACGGGAGCCAAAAAATGGCTTGTCTGGCTATCATTAGCCACCTGTTTGGCCATGTTGGCAGTCCTCAGCGTCTATATTTACCAGAATTCTAAAATGGCCTTTATTACCATGCTGACCCTCCTGCCCGTCTGTTTCGGGCTGGAGTGGATCTACCGGATAAAGACCGCCCGGGTCATCAAAACAAGAACTTAGTAAAAAAAGTTTGATCTGGGTGGCCCATCCCATTGGTAATTGGTTAACCTGAGGTTGTTGGTAAATTGGCTTTATTTTGTCCTTAATAATAACTTAATGCGAAGACAATGCTTTGTTATCCTTTTTGGACCGCGTGAAGGCGGCCAGCCGGTCTCTCCCCGCTAAACACCAACCCCTGGGGCCTCGCTTCTTGGGTAGGTATAGTTTGGATTACCTTGGCAACAGAGTTAAATTAGAGGAGGCGGGTTACTTGTAGATATTGCCTGCATAATCAGTAGGTTAAACAGGTAGATAAGGGAAACCGGCAAGGAATAAATTTCACAACATAAAAAATCGCTTGATTTTTATTAGTATTGTTTGGTATAGGGGAAAATACTGGGATTTTGTCCCGTCTTAATGGGGGAGACGGAAACTCGCATTCCCACCCAAACAAGTTCAATCCACCCCGAAGAAAGGGCTTTTATGGTTCCCTGGCTGATGGGGGTAGTTTTGTGTCTGGCCCTTTTGGCTGGTTGCGGCGGCGGCCACAAAGGCGCTCTGGTAACCAGTGAGCCAATCGCGCCGGAAATTAGCAGTTACGCCGCGGTTCCGGACACCGAGGAATCTCTGGCCGAAGAGCTGAGCGCCAAGCGCCTGGAGGAACTCTACGCCAAAAGCGGCATCCCCGGCTGGGACCCGGGCCTGGAAGAAGAACTGAAGAAGTTCGAGCACCAGGTCAAGTTTGACCTGCCCATCCAGATGAACAAGCAGGTGCGGGCTTATCTCGTCTATTTTTCCACGGAACGCGCGGCAGTCATCCGGCGTTATCTGTCCCGTTCCACCCGTTATCTCCCCATGATCAAAGAAACCTTCCAGGAGTACGGCCTGCCGGAAGATCTGGCCTACCTGGCCATGATTGAAAGCGGCTTTAACAACACTGCCTATTCCCATGCCGCGGCGTGCGGCATGTGGCAGTTTATCAAAGGCACTGCGGTGCGCTATGGGTTGACCATCGACAGCTATGTGGATGAGCGCCGGGATCCGGAGAAGTCCACCAAGGCGGCGGCCAAATACCTCCTGGACCTTTATAAACGGTTCGGCTCCTGGTACCTGGCCGCGGCCAGCTACAACTGTGGCGAAGGCCGGGTCCAGAAAGAGTTGAACCAGAGCAACCATAAGAATTTCTGGGAACTCTCCGCCAACCAATGCCTGCCCAATGAAACCAAAAATTACGTGCCCCAAATGATTGCCGCCACCATTATCGCCAAGAACCCGGAGAGGTTCGGCTTCAAAAATGTTTCCTACCTGCCGCCCCTGGCCTATGATCGGGTGGATGTAACCGAGCCCACCTCGCTGAAGGCCGCGGCGGTGGCAGTCAATGTTCCGGTGGAAGAGCTGCAGGTCCTCAATACCGAGCTGATGCGCGGCGTAACCCCACCGGACGCTTCCTACAAGCTGAACCTGCCCTCCAAGAGCAAAGAGCTGTTTGCCAGAAACATCGTCATCGCCCGTCTGGAGCATCCCGCGGTGGCCTCCAGGACAATCCGGACCACCAAAGCCAACGGGCGCTACTACCAGAGCCGAGAAATCCCAACCCGTCAGGTGGCTGCTTCTCAAAAATCCGACAAGTCGAACCTCAAGGCCAAAAAGGTCGGCAAAGCCGGCAATAAGCCCACCTCCGAAGTGGCCTACGCCAAGAATGGCCCACATGCCAGGGGCACGGCCGGAGGAGGGAGCCCCCATGTGGCTGCCGTGTTCGGGCAGCCGTCCCCGTCTTCTCTGAATGTCGCTCACGATCAGCATAAATCGGCCCGGCAGGTGGCCAGCGCCGACTCCAAAGGCAAGGCTAAGGCCAAAGGGAAGGTCCAGAAAAACGGTAAAAAAAAACCAGGAAGCAGCCAACTAGCGAAGAAGGGTGAGAATTCCCACCGGGCCAAAAAATCCAATAAGAATGGGTTAGCCAATAACCGCTCCAAAGATTCCAAGGACAAGCTCTCCAAGGCCAAGTCGCGGCCTTTGCTGGTCTCCGAGGCCAGGTGATCTGACCTTAGGTCAGGGATTAATCTGCCAATTTTTTTCCGCACCCCCTTGATTTCCCAAAATTAGTGTGTAAAATTTGGTGGATTAGCACTCTCCGATGGCGAGTGCTAATAACCCTTTCTATCTGTTTTTAATTCACCCTGAGGAGGTTATCTATGAAGGTCAAACCCCTGAATGACCGCGTTTTGGTCAAACGGATTGAAGAAGTGCAGGTTACCAAAGGCGGCATTCTTATCCCGGATACCGCCAAGGAGAAGCCCATCGAGGGCAAGGTAGTAGCAGTGGGGCCGGGGAAAATGAGCGATGCCGGCAACCGCATGACCCTTCAGGTCAAAGCGGGCGACCGGGTCCTGTTCGGCAAATACTCCGGCAACGAAATCAAGGTCGAAGACGAAGAGTACTTAATGATGCGGGAAGAGGACATCCTGGCCGTCATTGCGGATTAACCCCGCATCTTTCCTTAGCACCAACCTTAATTCTTTTTACCAGCTATCCTTAAAAGGAGGAGTTTAACAACATGGGCGCCAAAGAAATAAGATATGACATCAAAGCCCGGGAGTCCATCCTGCGGGGCGTCAACACCCTGGCGGACGCGGTCAAGGTAACCTTAGGGCCTAAAGGCCGCAACGTCATCCTGGAAAAATCCTTCGGCTCCCCGGCCATTACCAAGGACGGGGTCACCGTGGCCAAAGAGATTGAATTGGAAGACAAGTTCGAGAACATGGGGGCCCAGATGGTCCGGGAAGTGGCCTCCAAGACCTCGGACGTGGCCGGCGACGGCACCACCACCGCCACCATCCTGGCCCAGGCCATCTACAAGGAAGGCTCCCGGCTGGTGGCCGCCGGCACCAACCCCATGGCCTTAAAAAGAGGCATTGAAAAGGCCGTGGCTGTAGTGGTGGAAGAACTCCACAAGATTTCCAAACCCACCAAAGACCAGAAAGAGATCGCCCAGGTGGGCACCATCAGCGCCAACAACGACCCCTCCATCGGCAACATCATTGCCGACGCCATGAGCAAGGTGGGCAAGGAAGGCGTCATCACCGTGGAAGAAGCCAAGGGCATGGAAACCACCCTGGAAGTGGTGGAAGGCATGCAGTTCGACCGGGGCTACATCTCTCCCTATTTCGTCACCAACGCCGAGAAGATGGAGGTCAACCTGGAAGAGCCTTTTCTGCTGATCCATGAAAAGAAGGTCAGCGCCATGAAAGACCTGCTCCCGCTTTTAGAGCAGATCGCCAAGATGGGCCGGCCCCTGGTCATCATTGCCGAGGACGTGGAGGGCGAAGCCCTGGCCACCCTGGTGGTGAACAAGCTCAGGGGCACCTTGCAGGTGGCCGGAGTTAAAGCCCCCGGCTTCGGCGACCGGCGCAAGGCCATGCTGGAGGACCTCGCCATCCTCACCGGCGGCCAACTGATCTCTGAAGACATGGGCTGGAAGCTGGAAAACGTCACCACCAAAGAACTGGGCACCGCCAAAAAGGTGAACATCGACCGGGACAACACCACCATCATCGACGGCGGCGGCGATCGGGCCGCCATCGAAGGCCGGGTGAAGCAGATCCGCACCCAGGTCGAAGAGACCACCTCCGACTATGACCGGGAAAAGCTCCAGGAACGGCTGGCCAAGCTGGTGGGCGGCGTCGCGGTCATCCGCGTCGGCGCGGCCACGGAAACCGAAATGAAAGAAAAGAAAGCCCGGGTGGAAGACGCCTTAAACGCCACCCGCGCCGCGGTGGAAGAAGGCATTGTCCCCGGCGGCGGCGTCGCCTTCCTGCGCTGCCTCCCCGCCCTGAACGAGCTGAAACTGCCCATTCACGACGAAGAACTGGGGATCAAGATCATCAAAAGGGCCATGGAAGAGCCCATCCGCCAGATTGCCAACAACGCCGGCTTCGAAGGCTCGGTGGTGGCGGAGCATGTCAAAAACGAGAAAGGACCCATGGGCTTCAACGCCGAGACCGGGGTTTATGAGGACCTGATGGAGGCCGGCGTTATTGACCCCACCAAGGTGACCCGCTACGCCATCCAGAACGCCGCCTCGGTGGCTTCTCTGCTCATCACTACCGAAGCTATGGTGGCCGAGAAACCCAAAAGGGAAGCTCCGATGCCCCCCATGGGCGGCGGTGGTGGCATGGGCGGTATGGAAGGGATGTACTAAGAGATTGAGGGAAGGAGTTATTTGGGGGAGAGGGCCAGGGGCTTTTTTGTAAGTGACCCCTGCCCTTACAAAAAACTCCCCCAAACCCCCACCCCCAACCCCTTAAGGGCAAAAAATGTAGGGTGGGCACGGCCCACCAAAAAAGTAGGGGCGACCCGCCTGGTCGCCCCTTTTTTATTCTATCCTTAATAGTGGCACCGGCGTTCCTGCCGATATGATATAGTCATACAAGAGCACAAAAAATCCCATATATTGTTTTCCCTCTTGACATATAATACAAGATATGGAAACAATAAAAAAACCTTTTAAAGGAGAAAAGCGATGCCCAAGAACAAAATCTTAAAACCGGGAGAGATAGCGCCGCGGTCAGGCCAATATCAACAAATCGGTCCCCGGGGTGGCCAGGGTAAAGAGGTCACGGTTGTCCGGGGGGAACCCATGCCTCCCACTCCTCTTAAGGGCATGACCTATCAACTTGTTGACCCCACCAAGAATAAATCAGGTAGTGGGAAAAAGTAGTTTCAGGGATAAGCCTATCCCTCGGATGTTGGAATCACAGAGTTAATTTTCAGGGTGTAGATTTAGCATGGGCTGAGAAAATGTCTGAAGGGCGTATTCCGTACCAAATAAAAGAAGCCATCGTTTCAGTATGTGGAAAGGCCTTCTGGCTTAAGGACCCGTTTATGGCATTCTTGTTATCATGCGGCGTTCCAGATGGTCTTTATGCTCGTTACGCAGAGGAATCCAAGTACAAAATAGCCCGCCATGTTCTGTCGGAATTGGACGCGATGGGCGAAGAAGGTTACCTCATTCAGCGGCGCCTTGTGACAGAAATATGTAAGTTACGGAAAGTGCCTGATGAGAATGTGCCGGATCGTGACGCGGCCTTGCAGGCGCTTCGATGGCTAAAGGAGCTGGCGATAGATCAAAAGCTCCATATCGAAGAACAGCAGACCGCTGCGGAAGCACGGACTACCGAAGCAAGGCGTAAACAAGCAGCACTCGCGGCTCGCGCCCAGAAAATGGAGCAATTGCGCTCAACATTCAGCGCCATGGCGATTAGCCGAGATGACCCACAGGCGCGTGGGTACGGTCTTGAGGACTTGCTCGCAGAACTCTTCGAGGCCCACGAAATAACATACAGACGCCCGTACCGCACACGAACTGAGCAGATCGACGGTCATTTCGAATTTAAAGGGTTTGACTATCTAGTTGAGGCAAGGTGGCGACGGGAGTCACCCGCTGAGGGCGATCTTGCAACTTTTAAGGTCAAGGTTGACAAAAAATTGACCAGCACACGGGGCCTTTTTGTTTCTTTAATAGGGTTTCGTCCCGAAGTTGTTCTAGAATTTACGAGAGGAATTAGCTCTAACATTGTCTTGATGGACGGCAATGATCTTAGCCTAATTCTTGAAGGGCATGTATCGCTTGTTGACGCCCTCGACCTAAAGATACAAAAAGCGGCACAGGAGGGCATCATCTATTTCCCGCTGGCAAGGCGTTTCGAGAATTGAGCAAAGATAAAGCCCTTCCTTGTTTTTGGTGGCACGGGCGTCTCGCCGGGACCGCACAGGCTAAAGCCTGCGGCTACCTTTCGCCATTTTCAGTCTTGTTATTGCTCGCAAATTCCCTGCCGGAAACTACTGAATCAATAAATAACATCTGTCCCTATTTTTCTCTTGGCACCCAATTAGGTTCCCAAGTAGTTGAACATGAGCCTGCGGCTCACCCATAAACCATGAAAAGTTTCCCCCCTCACCCCAGCCCTCTCCCCCGTTGGGGGAGAGGGGGTTGGTTGAGGAACTTTTCAGGGCAGGAGCTTGGGAACGAGGATTTAAGGAAATATTGATTATTGGAGGGCGGTGCCCACCCTACATCTTGCGCCTTGGCGTCTTTGCGTGAGGCGTCTTACCCGCTCAGCACTATGCCGGCGTAGCCCACGAAGCTGTCTGACGGCATGATGTCGTAGGAGGTGTAGTAGTCTATCAGCCGGGCCTTGGTGGCCCCTGATTTTTTAGCTGCGGCCACGGCCGCGGCGGCGCCCCCGGCGCTGCAGGCGCTCTGGTCCGTTTCGGCGGCCGCCAGCATGGCGGCCCCGTCAAGTTTC
>JAUXZG010000170.1 GCA_030694005.1 Desulfobaccales bacterium
GCCTGAGGCCCCCTGACCATCTCCCCCCACACCCCCCTCCCAAACCGCTAAGGTCAGGTGATCGGTTTTTATGAAGAAAATAAAAATTGACGCTTATGCATTATTAGAAAAAATCCGGGCCCAAAAGCCGGTTATCCACCATTTGACCAATTGGGTCACCATTTATGATTGCGCCCATGTCGTCAAAGTCCTGGGGGCTTCCCCGGTGATGGCCCACGCCCAAGAAGAAGTGGCTGAAATGGCCCAGATTGCCGCGGCACTGGTTTTAAATATCGGCACCCTGACCCCGGAGTTTGTCGAAGCCATGAAGATCGCCGCGTTGAGCGCCAATAACAAGGGCATCCCGGTGGTCCTGGATGTCTGCGGCGCCGGGGCTACCACCTTGCGGGACCGGAAGTGTTTTGAATTGCTGGACGAAGTCCGCATCGATATCATCAAAGGCAACGCTTCGGAAGTTGCCAGAATCAGCGGCAAAAAGGTCAGGACCAAGGGGGTGGACGCCACGCCAGTGGACCAAAACATGATGGAGGTGGCCAAAAAACTGGCCAGGGAAAGTAAATGTACGGTGGCCGTGACCGGAGCAGAAGATATTGTTACCGACGGCCGCAAACTTTATCTGGTCAAAAATGGCCACCCCATGATGGCCAACCTTGTAGGTACCGGCTGCATGGCCACCTCGGTGATCGGCGCCTTTGCCGCGGTGGAGCCGGACCTGGCCTTGGCCGCCGCCGCGGCCCTGGTCTGCTTCGAGGTGGCCACCGAGTGTGCGGTTAAGGGCGCCTCGGGCCCTGGCACCTTGAAAGAAAGAATTTTCGACTGCCTATACCATCTGGACAGGCAGACCCTCGACCGAATGCAGCAGGTGGAAGGGTGAGAGGCTACTATTTTATCACCGACGCGTCTTTAAGCCGGGCCGGTAATCTAAGTGATGTGAAAGCCGCGGTGGCCGCGGGCGTTAAAGTGGTGCAATACCGGGAAAAGCAGGCCGACGCCAGGAAGATGTATGAAGAGGCCCTTAAATTAAGAAAGATATGTAAGCATATCACTTTTCTGGTCAACGACCGGGTGGACCTGGCCCTGGCCGTGGACGCGGACGGCGTGCACCTAGGCCAGGATGACCTGCCTTATGCCGTGGCCAGGAAACTCCTGGGGCCTCAGAAAATTATCGGAATCACCGTGCATACGGTTGAAGAAGCCCGCCAGGCCCAAAAATTGGGGGCGGATTACCTGGGCGTGTCGCCGATTTTTGCCACCCACACCAAGAGCGACGCCGGTGAACCAAAAGGGGTGGCGCTAATCAAACAAATCCGAAAGCAGGTGTCCATACCTATAATTGCCATCGGCGGCATCACCCTGGCCAATGCCGGAGAAGTCATCCGGGCCGGGGCGGACGGCTTATGCGCCATCTCGGCGGTGGTGACGAAGGGCGATGTTAAGACGGAAATAAAAAAGTTTCAGAGGTTGTTCCGATAACCTTTCTCGAGGGGCAGGCCGCTTATTGCCGGTCCATCCAGGTTAACCGCGCTTCAAGGCCCCCCAGATGGAGAACTACCTGATGAAGAGAAAAACCCTGATATTTTTTCTCTTAGTGAGCTTAGCCGGTCTTTCTGCGGCAAATCCCCAGGACCGGACCGGGGGCGCAACCGGCGGGCCTAGCCAGGAAAAGGCCGGCGCCAACAACTTCAGTCCTTATGTGCTGCCGCCGGATGACCGGCGGGAGACGGCCCGCCTGAATGATCTGTGTAAGGGCCTCCTTAATTCCTACGAATGCGCCCAGGCCATTGAACGGGCCCAGCTGCCCCGTTACCCCCAACAGGCGGTGCGCCAAAAAGATAAGCTCAAACTTCCCCTGAAAAACGGTAAGGCAGTGGTCTTAAAAAACACTGCAGGGGTGTCCGGGATCCATTATTGTTTCCGGGATTACTTGCCAAACCTGGGGTATTTCCTGATTCATATGCAGCTCTGGGAAGGTGACGGCTACTTTATGATCAATGACCAGAGCGGGGCGCGGCAGTTTATTCACGACCTGCCCATACTGTCGCCGGACAAGCAAAGGCTGGTAACCATCTCCATGGACCTGGAGGCCCAATATAATCCCAACGCTATCCAGATCTGGCGGCTTACCCCAGGAAAAATGGTGCGGGAATGGTCCTTAGATATCAAAGGTTGGGGCCCGGCAGGCGGGGCCTGGGTGAATAACGACACTATAACTCTGACCAAAAAGATCCCCAAAGGTGACCCTGGTAGTTATATGGAGGTGACGATGGTCCTGAAAAAAGGTCCGGACGGCTGGAAATTAATGGAAAAATAGCCTATAAGAAGCATACCGCGTGATGGCGCCGCCCTTAGGCGGTCAAAGCCCGACGGGCCGCCTTAAAAGGCCGGGAATTAATGACCCGGTTTAGCTTTTAGCCTTAAACCGACCGGAGGTTTTTGTGAATCTGAAGAACTTGATGATCCTAGTGGCAGCTCTCCTCCTATGGACCTTGGGAAACGCCCCGTTGACCTCCATACCCGCGGGAGGAGAAGCCATGGCGCAACCAAGCGGTGCTTCAACCCCAAAGCCCAAAATAATTTTTTCAGGGGGGCCGGGAGATTCCTTTGAGACCGCCGTCATCATCAAAGGCGCGCCCAACAGCCAGGTGGGCATCGCCGCGGAATACTACTACCTGGAGAAGAAGTTCGGCCAGCCCAAGGCGGACTGGAAACTGCTCAGACAAAAATTGCTGCACAAGGACGGCAAGCACTATGATTTGATGCAGATCCAGCTTAAAGACGGGGCGAAGAAGGATATTTACTTCGACATTACGGAGTTTTTTGGCAAACTTTAAAGGAATTTCCTTTAAGATTGAGTAATTCAAAGCTTCAAGGTATCGATTATGGTCTAAATATTCAAATATCTTCATCAGCCTCTGCAAAAAGCTGCAAGACCACCTCGGAAAGATTATATGGACAAAATCGTCATTGAAGGCGGGGTCCCCCTTCAGGGGGAGGTGGCCATCAGCGGGGCCAAAAACGCCGCCCTGCCTATTTTGGCCGCGACCTTGCTGGCCCCCGGTGAATACCGTCTCTCAAATGTCCCGCCCCTGGCGGACATCCGCACCGCCAAGCGGCTTCTGGCCAATATGGGGGTTATTTTTCAGGAGGACCCGGCCGCTGAGGCGCTGACGGTGGACACCAGCAGCCTTGATAACCACGAGGCCCCCTATGAAATGGTGAAAACCATGCGGGCCGCGGTGCTGGTCCTGGGCCCCCTGGTGGCCCGGGCCCGCCAGGCCCGGGTGTCGTTGCCCGGCGGCTGCGCCATCGGCGCCCGGCCCATTAACCTTCACTTAAGAGGCCTGGAGGCCATGGGGGTGAAGATCAACTTAAGCCAGGGCTATGTGGAGGCATCCGCCCGGCGCCTGCACGGGGCCGAAATCCACCTGGAGATCCCTTCGGTCACCGGCACCGAAAACCTGATG
>JAUXZG010000171.1 GCA_030694005.1 Desulfobaccales bacterium
TGGGGGCCGACGCTGGTGGGGGAGTCAATGGGGCCGGGCACCGCCATGACCTCCCGGCCCTGGTCCAGGGCGTATCGCACCGTGATGGAGGTGCCGCTTTTCACCCCGGCCTCCACCACCACCACGCCTAAGGCCAGGCCGCTGATGATGCGGTTGCGGACCGGAAAATTTTTGGCCTCCGGCGGCGTGCCTAAAGAAAATTCGCTGAGCAAGGCCCCTTGGGCCGGGATTGTTTCATAAAGCTGCTTGTTTTCCGGGGGATAGACCACATCCAGGCCGCAGCCCAAGACCGCCAGGGTGCGGCCGCCGCTGGCCAAAGCCCCCTCGTGGGCGGCGGTGTCGATGCCCCGGGCCAGGCCGCTCACCACCGTAAAGCCCCGGCCGGCCAGGGCCCCGGCCAGGCGGCGGCAGGCCTTCAAACCGTAATAGCTGGGGGTGCGGGTGCCCACCAGGGCCACGGCCAGGTCATCTTCCGGCGTGAGCGTCCCCCGCATAAATAAAAACGGCGGCGGATAGGGAATCTGTTTTACCCGGAGAGGGAAGCCGGGGTCCTCCTGGGTGAGCATTTCCGCCCCCTGGGCCTTAAGACGAGATAACTGGGCCTCCATCAGGTGCCAATCCCGAAAGGAGGCAATGGCCTGGGCCATGGCCGGGGTGACCCCTTTGACGGACCGCAAATCTCCCTGGGAAGCCTTAAAAACTCCAGCCGGGCTGCCGAACGCCCGCACCAAACGCTGAAACAACACCAGCCCCACCCCGGGGATACTCCTGAGGGCCAACCAGGGCAACTTATCGGTCTTGGCTTGGGTGTCCTTGTGGGATTGTGGGGGGAGGGCCCGGGAGTTTTTTGTAAGGGCTCCCTGCCCTCCCCCCAACCCGTTTAAGTTGGCCGGGTAAGTCGGGGCCTTTGGCCCCCACTTACCCGGCCGAAGAAAAACTTCAGGGGTTGGGGGATGGGGTCTGGGGAAGGGGGCAGGGGTTTGCAACCCCTGGCCCCCTTCCCCAACCAACCTCAGCTCAATCTCCCTTACCTCAGGGAGCATTTCTTCCAGGCGGTGTTGGCGGCTCTGGCGCTCTTCTTCTTCCAGGTGGAGGTTTTGGGTCAGACCTTCCAGATCGGCCACCAGGGAATTCAGGGTATTTTTCAGGGCGTCTTCCTGGTGGGCCAGCCATTGGTCCACCAGGGGCAAAAAATATTGAAATTTCAAGCGTTCCTCATAATCCAGCAATTGGATTTTGGCCTGTTCTTTAAGCCAAGTCTTGATGGCGCTCAAGGCCCTGGCCAGGTCTTTGAGGAGTTGGCGGCGCGGTTCCACCGGCGCGCCTAATTTCAGACGGCGCTTCAGGGCCTCCCAGGCGCGCCCTAAAGAGCCGACCCCGGAGCGGACCCAGGCTTCTCCGGCCCAGCGCCAGCCGATGTCCAGTTGCAGAGTAAGCAGGGGCACCTCCAGAGCCGGAGGGCGTGGGTTGGCGGCCATCTTTAAGGTGGGGGGGCTGACTTCCAGCCCCAGGGCCTCAATCTCCCGGTAATAAAGGGTCAGAGCTTCCTGGAGGGACAACATCAAGGGCGCCCCCAGCCTAAAGAGCTCCTGGCGCAGCCACTCTTCCTGGGTCTGGATAAATTCCACCAGGGAGACGTTGACCTCTTCGGTGACATAATAGGTCAAATCCTTGACGAAACTCTGGAATAACAGGTAAAGCGCGGGGCGCAAGGTCAAAGAGGCCCCTTCGGGCAGGAGCCGTTCCCAGTTCGGCTCATAGCCGCGGATGAAGCCGGCCAGCGCGGCCCCCACCGGTCCGGAGTGGGAGTCCATCAGGGAGCTTACCCTTTTTTTCAGGACCTTCTTGAGATGGTGCCCGGCGCCCTCCAGGGTCTGGCGCAGGCTGGCTAGGGTGGCTTCCAGGGGTTGCCGCCTGGCCTGAAGGCGGAGTTCCATGTCCTGGATGGCCCCCAGGTCCTTGCCCAGGAGGTCTTTGGTGAGGGCCATTTGCTCTTTTAAGCCCCGGGCCACCATCTGGACCTGGGAGAGGCTGCCTCCCGCCAGGCGCCGCTCCTTAAGGTCTCTTAAGGCGGCCTGCAGGTCTTCTTCAAAGCGGGCGGCCTCCTGTTGGGAAAAGGCCGCGGCTTCCTGATCCATGTCCCAGAGGACGAGGGCGGCCGCTTCCCGGGGGTCAAGGTCCTGGCTCTGACGGCGCCGCTTAAGGAGCAGCTTCAGGGCGGAAAAGGCATAAAGCCGGGGGTCCGGCTGCCACAGAGAGAGTTCCTGGCGTACCCTTTCCTTGGTCCGCACCACCTCGTAAAAGGAACTGTGCTCCCCCAGGTCCAGGTTGAGCACCGTTAGGACATGGGGAATCAACCCCATCCTTTTCAGCTCTCCTAAGAATTGGAGGTCCGCCTGGCGCAGACCCACTCGGGAACTGACGACATAGATGACCAGGTCGCTTTTGACCAGATAGGCCAAAACCTGGCCCAGGTGCTGGGGGATGGGGGAGTCGCTCCCCTGGCAATCTCCCAACTCCAGCCCCGGCGGCGCCCAGAGTAGGGGGATGGTGAGCAGCACATCCTTTAGATAGACCGCGGTGGGCTCCCGGGTCACCAGTTCCCGATGGCGAGTCAGTTCCGGGCCGGCCAGGGAAAGGATTCCGGAGGGCGGCAGGAGGTCCTTGAGCAGCTCATACCCCTCCAGATAAGATTTCAGCAGGAGATAATTGGGGTCCAGGCTGCCTTCGGTCCAGAGGTCGGCACGCTGGGCCTCGGCCAGGACCTGGCCCAAAAATTGGCGGTCTTCCGCCTGTTTCAGGTCCAAGGGGGCGGCGCGCTTTGAGAGCCCGGCGCTGGGTAGGAGTCCCAAGGCCCGGTGGATCTCCCGGTTGATCTCGGCCCATTCTTTGAACTGCAGGACGGCCCGGTCTTCCGGGCCGGGCGTGACCCGGGTGATCATGGCGGTGAGGATGCCCGCCCCGCGTTTTAGCAGGTCCCGGCCCACCAGGGCGTTGATCACCGTGCTTTTGCCGGCTTTGACGGTGCCCACCACTGCCAGGCGGCAGGTATCCTCTGCCAGGTGCACCTGCACCTGGGACAACACCTTGAGCCAATGTTGTCCCTGGGAGGCGGACTGGGGAAAGAGGCGGACCCATTCCCGGGCCAGATCCTGAAGCTGGTCCATCTCCAGGACCAAGGCCTGGTGGGGTTGGCGGGCCGCCACCTCAAATCCCCTTAATAGCCGCGACACCCCACATTAATCGCCGCCTTTACTCCCTTTTTTGGGGGCGAAGCCGGCGATATATGACCGGCCCACTTCGATGCGGACCTTGTCGGCCACTTCGAGGTTGACGATTTGGTCGTCAATATTGATAATGACCCCAATGATGCCGCCGTTGGTGATCACTTTGTCGCCGCGCTTTAAGTTTTCCAGAAGCTGGCGATGATCCTTGGATTTTTTTTGTTGCGGCCGGATTAGCATGAAATAGAAGATCGCCACCATAAAGATCATGGGGACCACAAAGGTCCACATGGGGCTGGATTCGGTAGCACCACCGGCACCTGCCGCATAGGCCCAATTAACCACGCGCCTTACCTCCCTCAAGTCGATTTTGGTAAAATTTTTGGCGAAATGCCGGGAACTGGTCCTGAGCCAAAGCATGCCGCATCCCGGCCATTAACTCCAGATAGTAATATAAATTATGGAGCGTTAAAAGGCGATAGGCCAGAATTTCTCGGGACACATAGAGATGCCGCAAATAGGCCCGGGAATAATGGCGGCAGGTATAACAGCCGCAGGCCTCATCCAGGGGGCCGGGGTCCCGGGCAAACGCCGCGTTTTTGATGACCACCCGGCCTTTGGTGGTAAAGGCCATGCCGTTTCGGGCATTTCTGGTGGGCAGGACGCAGTCGAACATGTCCACTCCCCGGGCCACCCCCTCCACCAGGTCTTCCGGCGTCCCCAGGCCCATAAGATAGCGGGGTTTGTCCACCGGCAACTCCGGAGTCGTCACTTCCACCATGGCCCAGGTAGTCTCCTTGTCCTCCCCCACACTCATGCCTCCTAAGGCATAGCCGTCAAAGTTCAACTCCCTTAGGGCCTGGGCCTGCTCCCGGCGCCAGGCCGGCGACATCCCCCCTTGCACCACAGCAAACAGGGCCGCGTCCGGTCGGGTTCGGGCCGCGAGTGAGCGTTTGGCCCATTTTAAGGTCATATCCGCCGCCCGGCGCACCTCATCCTCCGGAGCCGGAAAACCGGGACATTCGTCCAGGCAGATGAGAATGTCCACCCCCAAAGCCTCCTGCAAGGCCACTACCGTCTCCGGGTCCAGAAAATGAGTAGAGCCATCCAGGTGGGAGCGGAAAGTCACCCCCTCTTCCGTGATAGTGCGAAAGGGAGCCAGGCTGAAGATCTGATAACCTCCGGAATCCGTCAGGATGGGACGGTCCCAATTCATGAACCGGTGCAACCCCCCCAGCCCGGCAATCACCTCCACCCCGGGCCTTAAGTACAGATGATAAACATTGGCCAAAATGATGCCGGCCCCCAGAGCCTGCAACTCCTCCGGGGTCAGGGTCTTCACCGTCCCATAAGTCCCCACCGGCATGAACACCGGGGTCTGAACCACCCCCCGGGCCGTGCGCATCTCTCCCAACCGAGGCCCTGCTGCGCCGTGGGACTTTTTTAACCGAAACTTAAACATTTGCACCTGTGTCTGTGGGGGAGGGGGCTAAGGGCCGCAGGCCCCCTTACAATCCTCCCCCCATACATCCTCTCAGAGAATCAACATGCAATCACCATAGCTATAGAAGCGGTATTTTTCCTTGATGGCCTCCCGGTAGGCGGTCATGATCAGGTTCCGGCCCGCGAAGGCGCTCACTAACAGGAGCAGGGTGGAGCGGGGCAGGTGAAAGTTGGTGAGCAGCCGGTCCACGGCCTGGAACCGGTAGCCGGGGTAGATGTATAAGTCACACCAGCCTTGTTGGGGCTTAAAGCCCTCAGGGTTGGCGCAAAATTCCAGCACCCGGGTGGTGGTGGTGCCCACCGCCACCAGGCGTTTCCCCAGTGCCCGGGCCTCATTGAGCCGGGCCGCGGTGGCCGCCGGCAGTTCAAAGTATTCCGGTTCCAGCCGGTGTTTAGTGTAGTCAGAATGCCGCACCGGGCTAAAGGTACCCAGTCCCACGTGGAGGGTAATGGACACCACCTCCACCTCCCGGCGGCTTAGCTCGTGCATGACCGCGTCGGTGAAGTGCAGGCCGGCGGTGGGGGCGGCGATAGCCCC
Organism: Desulfobaccales bacterium; assembly: GCA_030694005.1. Taxonomy (GTDB): domain Bacteria; phylum Desulfobacterota; class Desulfobaccia; order Desulfobaccales; family 0-14-0-80-60-11; genus JAUXZG01. Next base: position 5,266 of record JAUXZG010000171.1, read on the forward strand.
GGGGCGGGCGGCATACGTGGTCTGATAGCGCTGACGGTCTTCGGCGTCCGCCGGGCGGCGGATATAGGGGGGCAGGGGGACTTCCCCGGCCTGAAGCACCGAACGGCAAACCTCCCCGTTAAGGGACCAGAATCGAACTTCGGCCACGCCCGGTTGGGGCAAAGAAATTATTTCGGCCTGTAAAGATGGTCCGAAGTTCAGGGTCTGGCCAACTTTCAGGCGACCGCGATAGGTAGCCTGGGCCCGGGCCGCTTTAGATTGAGGCGACTGAACCGCCGGGGGCGGCAGTTCTACATTTTTCTCCTCAAACTCCCCTCCCAACCCCCTATATGGGGGTTGGGGGAGAGGGTTTGGGAGAGGATTGTAAGTGGGCCGTCGGCCCCTGGCCCCCTCTCCCAAGACACTTTTCTCCTCCTCCGCCTCCGTCTCCGGCAGGTGGTGGAGGAGCAGTTCGATTTGGCCGCCGCTGGTTTTGGTGCCCTTAAGCCGGGCTGGAAAGACCCGGGTGTCGTTGACCACCACCAGGTCGCCAGGGTCGAGGTAAAGGGGCAGGTCACGGAAATGGGCGTGAACGGTTTTCCCCCCCGCCTTTTCAAGCACCAGGAGCCGGGAGGTATCCCTCTGGGGTAAGGGGTATTGGGCCACCAACTCCGGCGGCAGGGGATAGTCGTAATCTTGGATGCGGGCGGTCATGAATTTCCCCTGGAATTAATCCCAAAGCCCGGCAATTGTCAATGGGGAAACTGGAGGGGGCCCAAACTGGGAGGGGCAATTGACGGCGAGAGCGGCATATGTTAGGTTTATCCCACACATTTTTTCGTGTAAGGAAAGAGGCGTCGGTGAACAAGATTCTTTTCTGGATAGGAGCCGTAACCCTGGTCATTTACCCCCAGGCGGGCTTAAGCGCTCCCAGCCCCCAGGAAGTTATGGCTCGGGTCCAGGCGCAATATGACCGGACCGGGGCCTTTAAGGCCCGCTTCCGCCAGGAGTCCCGCCTCAAGGCGGTTAACCAGGCGGACGTGGCGGAAGGCTGGATGTATTTCCAGAAACCCTGCCGCATGCGCTGGCAATATGAAAATCCCCCGGAACAGAAAAAAGAAATTATCTCTGATGGCCGCCAGGTGTGGATGTATATGCCTCAGGACAGTCTGGTGATGGTCTATCAATTAAATCAGGTGTTGCGGTCGGACCTGGTGATGCGGTTCTTTTCGGGTATGGGTCAATTCCGGCGGGATTTTAACATCGCCTTTAGTCGCCCCCCTCAGGCGCGCGCCCCTTTTGTCATTGATTTGTTTCCTTTAAAAGAGCAACCGGAATTGACGCGGCTTACCCTGACCATCAACCCGGCCACCTATCTGGTGGACAGACTGGAATTTACCAATGCCTTGGGAGAAGAGACCCGCTTTGTCTTCTCGCAGTCCCAGTTAGATGTGCGTCTTAAGCCCGATTTCTTCACTTTTGTGCCGCCGCCCGGGATCCAGGTGGTAAAGGAGAGCCCGGGATAAGTCAAAATATTGACATAGGCAAACCTGCACCCAGGTTAAGGTTGCTCAAGTATATACTTTAAGGGAACTATGGAACTTACTGACCGGCAAAAAGAAGTGCGGGGCTGGCTGGAAAAGCGCCGGGCCATCCTGTTGGCCCACAACTATCAGCCGGGGGAAATCCAGGAGGTGGCCGATTTTGTCGGCGATTCCTTAGGGTTATCCATGACCGCGGCCAAGACCCCGGCGGAGGTCATTGTTTTTTGCGGGGTCCATTTTATGGCGGAGACCGCGGCCATCTTGTGTCCGGACAAGACCGTGCTCCTGCCCCGGCTGGATGTGGGCTGTTATATGGCCGACACTGTGGACGCCCCTAGGCTTCGGGCCAGGAAAGCCGAGTTGCCGGGGGTGCCGGTGGTCACCTATGTCAATTCCACCGCGGCGGTGAAGGCGGAAAGCGACATCTGCTGTACCTCCGCCAATGCCGCCAAAGTTGTCAATTCTTTGACGAGCTCCCGGGTGTTAATGGTGCCGGACCGTAATTTGGCCCTGTACACCGCCCGCTATGTTACCAAAGAAGTGCTTTACTGGGAGGGTTGTTGTAATGTGCATGACGGCCTCACCGCGGCGGAGGTGTTGTCCTGCAAGGCGGCCCACCCCCAGGCGGTCTTTGTGGCCCATCCCGAGTGCCGGCCGGAAGTCCTGGACCTGGCGGAGGTAATCCGCAGCACCAGCGGCATGCTTAAGTTTGTGCGGGAGGCCACCGCCCGGGAATTCATCATCGGCACGGAAATGGGTATTATCTATACCTTGCAAAAAGAAAATCCCTCCAAGGTTTTCTACTCCCCGTCTCCGGGCCTTCTGTGTCCGGATATGAAGCGCATTTCTCTTACCGATGTGGTGGCCGCCCTCAAGGAGAACCGCCACCAGATCAGCGTCCCCCCGGAAATCCGCCTGCCGGCCCTGAAGGCCGTGGAGCGCATGCTGGCCGTGCCCCGGGATTAAGGATGGGGGGAAAAGGGGGCGGAATTTGTGGCCTCTAGCCCCCGTCACCTTCCCAGGTAAAAGGCGGGGACTAGAGACAAAAATCCCCCCAACCTGCCGTCAACTTTCCCACCGAATTTTGGCCTGATTTTTGCTCTAACCATAGATAAAGGTGACAGATCCGGGCAACGGCCCAGACCGGGATACTGGTGAGAGTTGGAACTCTCTGATCCCCTCCAACATATCAGGGAATCTTTGCATGATTTGTCCCAGCCCCTGGCCGCGGTAACCGGGCTGGTGGATCTACTATTGCTGGAAATGGAGGAAGATAGTTCGTTCTTCCAAGAAGTTCAGATGATTAGCGCCCAACTGGAAAAGGTGTTGAGTATCGTCAGGGAAATCCGCCAGATCGCCCGTCAAGCCGCGGATAAGTTAATCAAAGCCCAGGAGCCGATGCCATTGAGCCAATGACAAGAGCCCCGGGGTACTAAAATGCAGTTGAGTTAAAAAATGTCATTCTAAACAGCGTCGCTCACCATGACGGTTTAATGGAAAAGCCTTGTTTATCGGTACCTGCCCCCTTTTTCTTAGCCCACCAGCCTTTAAGAGACCCCGGCCCCACCCTTAGTTTATGGAGGCGGGGAATCTGGGAAAAAACTTGGTCATAAACTGGCCGGCAAGTCGCCCAGTTCCCCCCGGTTTTAATCTTTTCCCCATATCAAGGGCAAACCTGCCCCGTTAATTTTCCCCCCCGAGTCTGTCCCCCCTTGGGCCTTGCTAATCAGGGCAAAACTCCCTATCATGTTAACCAAAAGGGAAGCAGGAGCCCAATTCCCCTTTACCTCCACCACCATCACCGATATGGCTATGGGACAGAAAACCATATTTGAGGCAGTAGTTTCCCGGGTCCAGGAACTCCGGGAGCAGATCCACTATCACAATTACCGCTACTATGTCCTGGACGACCCGGTGATCTCGGACCCGGAGTTCGACCGTCTCCTTAAAGAGCTCAGCCGGCTGGAGGAAGAGTATCCCCAGCTGGTGACTCCTGACTCTCCCACGCAAAGGGTGGGGGCGCCCCCCCTGGATAAATTTGAGACGGTGCCCCACCGGCAACCCATGCTTTCCCTGGAAAACGCTTTCAGCGAGGCGGAGGTACGGGAATTTGACAAGCGCCTCAAAAGGTTTTTACGCACCAGCGAGGAGTTCCACTACGTGGTGGAACCCAAGATGGACGGCTGCGCGGTGGAGCTGGTCTATGAAAACGGCCGCCTCACGGTGGGTTCCACCCGGGGGGACGGTTACCGCGGGGAAAATGTCACCCAGAACCTGAAAACCATCCATACCATCCCCCTAGAAATGCTGCGCCACAAGCAGCCTCCTCCGGAATTGCTGGAGGTGCGGGGCGAGGTCTATATAGACCTGGAGGACTTTAAGAAGTTGAACGAGCAGCGCCTGGCCCAGGGGGAGGCCGCGTTTGCCAATCCCCGCAACGCCGCGGCCGGTTCCCTGCGCCAGTTAGACCCCAACATCACCGCGGGCCGGCCCTTAAAGATCTATTGCTATGGGGTGGGAGAAGTGCAGGGAAGGACTTTTACCAGACACTGGGAGGTGCTTGAGGCCCTGAGAGAATGGGGGTTTCGCGTCAACCCCTTGATCGAACCGGCCCAAGGCATTGAGGCGGCCATCGCCTATCACCACCGTTTAGAGCACGAGCGCCATGGCCTGCCTTACGAAATCGACGGCATGGTCATCAAGGTGGACTCCCTGGCCCTGCAGGACCGTCTGGGCACCAAGGCCCGCAGCCCCCGCTGGGCCCTGGCCTACAAATTCGCCGCCACCCAGGCCACCACCCGGGTGCTCAAAATCGAGGTCAATGTGGGCCGCACCGGGGCGGTCACCCCCATGGCGGTGATGGAACCGGTGGAGGTGGGCGGGGTCACCGTGAGCAGGGCCACCCTGCACAATGAAGATGAAGTGGCCCGCAAGGATGTGCGGGCCGGCGATTTCGTCTTAGTGCAGCGGGCCGGCGATGTCATCCCGGAGGTGGTGAAGGTCATCTTAGAAGACCGCCCCAAGGACGCCAGACCCTTCCAGATGCCCAAAATCTGCCCGGTGTGCGGCACCCCCCTGGTGCGGCCCCCGGGGGAGAAGGTGACTCGCTGCCCCAATCCCGACTGCTTCGGCCGGAAGGGGAGTGAATTTGAAGGAGGAGCACTCCCACGGAGAATCGAGCATTTTGCCTCCAAGACCGCCATGGACATCGACGGCCTGGGGAAAGAGATGATCTTGAAAATGGTTTCGGAGGACTTAGTAAAAGACGTAAGCGACCTCTACAAACTGACGGCGGAAGAACTCATCACCCTGACCGAGAAACCTGATAAAAAGAAGAAATCTGGTAAGCTGGCCAACAAAATCATCAAGGCCATTCTGAATAGTAAAAATCCCACCTTCTGGCGGCTCGTCAATGCATTAGGGATCAGGCTCGTGGGTGAAGCTCAGGCTCAGATTCTCGCCCAACATTTCCAAAAATTGGAAGATTTAGGTGAGGCCAGTGAAGAGAAATTGAAAGATATTGAAGGAATAGGTGAAAAAAGAGCCGCCAGCATTAAGGATTATTTTGAAAATCAAAAGAACAAGGAAATAATTAAAAAACTAAGAGATGCCGGGGTGCAGGAGCGGCCGCCGGAGCGTCGGGCCGCCAGCCCCCTGGCGGGCAAGAGCTTCGTCTTCACCGGCGGCCTGGCCCGCCTCTCCCGGGAGGAGGCCAAGGCTATGGTTACGGCCCGGGGCGGTAAGGTGAGTTCCTCGGTGTCCGCCAAGACCGATTATGTGGTGGTGGGGGCCGAGCCGGGCAGCAAGTACGCCAGGGCGAAGGAACTGGGGGTGGAAACTCTGAATGAGGCGGAATTCGAGGAACTCATTCGGAGGAGTGGGTAATGACAGAAAAGCAAAAGGCGCGAGTTCACGTCTTGATCGAAGGCCGGGTCCAGGGGGTTTTTTTTAGGGCGCACACCCGGGACGAGGCCCGCTTGCGGGGTCTTAAGGGGTGGGTGCGCAACCTGCCGGACGGCCGGGTGGAGGCTCTGTTCGAAGGGGACAAAGAGGCTCTCACCGGGATGCTTGCCTGGTGCCAAATAGGCCCGCGCTACGCCTATGTGGATGATGTCCGGGTGGAATGGCAGCTTTACCAGGGGGACCTGGGGGATTTTCGGATTGTTTATTGAGGGGATTGTAGCATAGGCATCCTGCCTGTGTCCGCCTTTAAAATTTACGTAGAAAATGAAAATATAAAAGAGATGGCAAATGGATTTCGTTGCAATTGATGTAGAGACAGCAAATGCAGATATGAGTTCAATTTGCCAGATCGGTTTGGTGTACTTTAAAGAAGGGGTAATGTGTGAAGAATGGAAGTCGTATGTAGATCCCGAAGATTTTTTTGACGGAATTAATATCTCAATTCATGGGATTGACGAATCTACAGTACAGGGTGCCCCACAGTTACCAGAAATTGCCGATATACTATATAGGTTTCTTGATGACAAAATTACTGTCTGCCACACTCATTTTGATCGGGTATCAATTCGTAAAGCTTTTGATAAATACGGCATTCGTCATCCTGAAAATATTTGGTTAGATTCAGCACGAGTCGCAAGAAGAGCTTGGAAAGAGTTTGCATGGGGAGGGTATGGGCTTTGCAGCATTTGTGAAAAACTCGAATACAAATTTAAGCATCACGACGCGTTGGAAGATGCTAAAGCCGCTGGATATATTATGCTCACTGCGATGCAGCAGAGTTGCTTAGACTTGGAAGGATGGTTGAAGCGAATAAACCAACCAATTTTTGGAAAGGTGATAAAACAAAAACCCAACGTAAACCCTGAAGGTCCCTTATATGGAGAGGTCATAGTCTTTACTGGTGCTTTAGAGTTAAGAAGGGCAGAAGCTGCCGGTATGGCCGCCAAGATAGGTTGTCAAGTCGAATCTGGTGTAACGAAGAAAACTACGATATTAGTTGTCGGAAACCAGGATATAAAGAAACTTGCCGTACATGAGAAGAGTTCTAAACATAGAAAAGCGGAGGTACTCATCCTAAGTGGTCAACAGATAAGGATTCTTGGGGAAAGCGATTTTAAGGAGCTAATTAATTTGGCGAATTGAAATAATCTCTTATGACCATAAAATCGGATACCGAAAACCGGCAGCCTTACCAGGGCGACCTGACGGATTTTCGCATTGTCTATTGAGGGTCTAGAAAGGCGCTCAGAGGTTAAGGCTATGGTCGTGTCCCAGAATCAGGTATCTTTACCAGGCAGCCTTTTCTCCATGCGGCGCCCCGCTCAGAATGGCAAGATACCTGGCAGGTTCCGGAAAAATAACCGCCGTAAACTGGGAACCCCATGGTTATCTTGAGAATATCGGGATAATTAAGGAGAAAATATGGGAACTGATAAATTGGCGACCCCGGAGGCTGATCAGGTCTTCCGGCCTTGTGGCCGGGCTTTTTTTGTTTATTATGTGGCCATGTTCCTTACTTTCGTGGGGCCCCGCATCAACCCGGCGGTGGGCCTGCCCGTGTGGTTGGGGACGGTGCTGGGCATAATCCTGGTGGCCGCGGTGGTCTATATGAAATGGGGTCAGGAATATCGGCTCACCTCTAAAGGGGTGGCCAAGGTCTGGCGCTGGCCGGCCCGGCGGCAGGAAATTGTCTTCAAAGATATAGAGGAGGTGTTTGTGCTCAAGGGCCTCACCCAGAGCATGCTCCAGGTGGGCAACCTGCTCATCAAAAATAAAGCCGAGGGAGGGGACATGTTCTGGTTCGGCTTGAAGAGCCCCAAAGAGGTCAAGGCCTTGATCGACGCGAGGGGCGCATGACCCTGCTCAAGGAGGACTTGCCGGTGTTTGCGGCCTCGGGCCGACCCGAGAGGGGGCGCCCCATCCCCTGGGAAGACCCGGACCTCCCCCGGCTGGTGGGGTTTTTCCGCACCCTTAAGAAAATACTTTTAAAACCCGGGGAATTCTTTAGGGACCTGCCCCGGGAGGGCTGGGCGGAGGCGTTAGCTTTTGGCCTCATCGTGGGCACCACCGGGCTGTTGGCCGTGATTTACTGGAAGATGCTCCTGGGGGGGGAGGTCAGCCGACAGTTAGCGGGAATACCCGGGGCTTCCCACATTTTAACCCTGGGGGTGGGGGCCGTGATTACCGGGATGCTCCTGGCCCCGTTAATCATCCTGGCGGCCCTGGGATTGGGGGCCCTGGGCTTATGGGTGGGAACGGCGCTGGTGATTGGCGCACCGCCGGGATTTCCGGTCATCATGCGGATCACCTGCTACGGAGGCGCGGGCCTGGCGGCGGCCCTGGTCCCCTTCTTAGGAGGGCCGGCGGCCGGCCTCTGGGTGGTGTACCTCACTTATCGGGGAGTTAAGACGGCCTTCTCTTTGTCCACCGGCCGCGCCCTGGGGGTTTTGGCCATCTCCCTGGGCCTGAAAGTTTTCTGTATAATGCTTTTCTTAGGAAGCCTGATGGGCCTGATGGGGCTGATGGGGTTCTGGCTACTCTGGGGTTGAGGCCGGTTTCGGGGCCGCCGCGGCGCGCTTTTGCTTTCTGATTTTTAAGGCATGAGCCAGCCAACCGCTGAAAAACCCCAAAAGCAGACAGCCATATATGATCAATGATTGAGGCAGAGGCAGGAGGTCAAACCCGAACAGTTTGACGGCAGGCTGAGGATAGTGCCAGTTCTCCCGGGCGAAAAGCGTCAGCAGGATGCCCAACAGGAGAAGCAAGAAAACTTTGAGTTTAGTCATGTCTGCTGCTCTTTCCCTCTCATTCTTTCAAGTAGCGTTTCACCATGGCTTTCAGGTCCTCTAGGTCCGAGGATTTGACCAGGTATTCATCCGAGGCCCAGGTGGCGAAATCCTGCCGGTATTCCCCGTAGGCGGTGCTGAGCAGCACCGGCAAATCCGGGCGCCTTTCCTTGATTTGGCGCAAGGCTTCGATGCCGTCCATCTCCGGCATTTTGATATCCAGAATAACCAGGTCCAGGGGGATTTTTTCTACGATTTCCAGAGCTTCCCGGCCATTGGCGGCCAGGTAAACTTCGTAGCCCTCCTCTTTGAGTTCTTCGCTATAGAGGAGGCGAATGCTCATCTCGTCGTCTGCCACCAGGATCTTTTTCATCGCCGTCCTCCTTTAGGGGCCTTCAGGGCGCTGGCGGGCACCGCGTTCTGGCCGGCATCCTTCACCAGACAATATTTAGCCACCGGCAGGGTGATCAGGAAGGTTACCCCCTTGCCCATTTCGTTGTTGACCTCAATCTGCCCGTAGTGGCGGGAGACAATGCGTTGGGCGATGGCCAGGCCCAAGCCGGTGCCATAGTCTTTGGTAGAGAAAAACGGGTTGAAGATATTGTGCAGTACTTCCATAGGAATGCCGCCGCCGGTGTCGGTAACCGTGATGGCCTCATAGAGGCCGTCTTCCTTTTCCAGGGGATAGGTGCGGATGGTCAGGGTGCCGCCGTGGGGCATGGCCTGGCAGGCATTGGAGAAGAGGTTGTAAAAGACCTGTTTGATCTGGCGGTGGTCGCAATGGAGCCGGGGCAGGGGGGCAAACTCTTTGACCACCTTGATATTGGCGGCGTCCAGGTCCCGCTGCACCAGGACCAGAGTGTCCTCGATGAGCTTGACCAGATCATGATCACCGTAATAGGAGAGATTTTCTCCGGTGAAGTCGAGAATTTCCCTTAGGAGCTTTTCCAGGCGGGTTACCTCTTCCTGGATGACTTCCACATAACCCCTTAAAGGGGAAGTTTCTTCCACCAGCTTGGAGATGCGGCGGGCGAAGCCGCCGATGGACACCAGGGGGTTGCGGATTTCGTGGGCCATGCCCGAGGCCAGGCTGCTCAAGGCCGCCAAGCGGTCGGACTCCAGCATCCGTTCCCTAATGAGCAACAACTCCCGATTATTGGCTTCGATGGTGGAATAGAGGTGGGCATTTTCCAGGACCAGGGCGGCCTGGCTAGCGAACATGTTAAGCACGTTCAAGGGTTCCGACTCGAGGGGGCGGCCGCTAGCCTGGTTGTCCACCAGGATAACCCCGGTGGCCCGGTCTTTGACGATCAGGGGCACTACAAAGAACTCCCGGGCCGCCAGTTTCCCCGGCAACACCGCAGGTAAGCCAGGTTCTTTAAGGTGCTCCTGGTAATGATAGGGGCGTTTCTTGAGCACCGCCAGGGCCAGGGCCCCCTGATCGGGCCTTAAGGGGATCTGCCAATCGGCCACCGGCACTTCCTGGGGCAGGGGTGACAGGAGAGCTGCAGGCAGGGCCGCCTGGCTGGGCTGGGCGGCGCGCTCGGCGCCTTTAGCGCCGGTCAGCGTCTGGGAGGCTTCATCCACCATGAGCACCACGCCCCGATCAAAGCCCAGACCTTGCTCTAAAGTGAGGCCCTGCAGAATCATCTCCAGCAGGCGCTCCTCCTGGACCGTGGTGAGCAAGACCTGGGAAATCTCTTGCAGCACGGTGAGGTTTTGCACCATGCGTTCGTTTCTTTCCGCCAGGTCCTCCACCTGCTGAAAGGTGAGCGCATTTTCGATGGCGTTGACGATGAGGCCGGCCATGGTTATGAGAAGTTGGCGGTTCTCCGGGTCAAAGGGGAGATAAACCTCGTTGGGGCTGAATTTATCATAGACGCAGAGAGTGCCCTGCAACTGGCCTTTAAAGGTGAGAGGCACGGCCAGACAATAGTGGGTGCGGCCGTCGGCGTCCACCGATTGCGTCTCGAAGTGGGGGGGGCCGGTGGTCTTGGCCGGGCGGGGGAACATTTCTTTAAGGGCCGGACACACCGCGGGGATCTGGCCGTACCGGGAAGAAACCCGGGTCTCGCCGGTGGCGCGGTCGATGATCTCCAAGGCCGCGCCCCGGGCGGTGATCACCTTGGCGGTGGTGCTGACGATGCGTTCCAAGAGCTCGTCCAGCTCCACCGTGGCGCTCAGGGCTTTCCCCACTTCGAAGAGCACGGAAAGCTCGGCGATGCGTTTTTTGGCCTCTTCCTGGACGATGGCCTGGCGCAGGGTCCCGGCCAGCATCAGGCCGGCCAGTTGCATGCTCTGGCGCTCGGCGGCGCCGAAGGTCCGGTCTTGTTTGTCCAACAAGACCAGGACCCCGTAAAGGAAGTTGTCGTCGGCCACCGGAAAGGCGGCCAGGGTATGGAAGTTGGGGTGCAACTTCTCCAAGGGGGCATTGGCTGACAGGGCCTCGGGCTGCAGGCGGTGCACCACCCTGACCTTGCGGGTGACGGCCGTTTCTCCCACCACCCCCTGACCCAGGGGGAATTCCACCCGCATATGGGGAGGGATTGGGCCCTGGCTGCTGATATTTAAGAACAGGGTTTCTTTGGTTTTGTCCAGGGCGAAGTACAGGGCCAGGTCCACCTTCAGATGGCGGGCCAACAGATGGACCATATTGTTGAGCCGTTCCCCAAAGCTCACCGTGGAGGTGAGCACCTCCACCATTTGGGTCAGGAAAGCGGCGCGGTCCGAGGCCATGAAAAATCAACCCCCCAGCAGGCTCCGCCGTTTGTCCACGGCGGCCTGGTAGAGCTCTAAATATTTGGGGGCCAAGGTGTCCCAGGAAAAGTCCAGAGCCATGTTGTGTTGCATCAGGGCCTCCCAGGCGGCCCCATCTTGATAGACCGCCAGGGCCCGCTGCACCGCGCCCAGAAGTTCCGTGGGGGTGGCGCCGGTGAACTTGAAACCGGTGCCTACCCCGGTGCCGGGATCGTGTTCCTTGATGGTCTCATCCAAACCGCCGGTGGCCCGCACCACCGGGATAGTGCCGTAGCGCAGACAGTAGAGCTGGTCCAGGCCGCAAGGCTCATAGCGGGACGGCATGAGAAAGATGTCGGCCCCGGCAATAATTTGGTGGGCCAACTCGTCACCATAGCCTATGGCCAGCCCCATCTGCTCCGGATACTTGAGGCTGATCTCCTGGAGGATATATTGGTGGCGCTCTTCTCCGGCGCCCTGGATCACAAAACCCACCCCCAGTTGCATCAGGTCATCTAAGATGTTCTCCACCAGGTCGATGCCTTTGCGTTCAAAGAAGCGGGTGTTCATGCCCAACAGGGGGCGCTTCAGGTCCAGTTTTAAGCCGAAGTGTTTAGCCAGGGCGGCCTTACAGGCCTTTTTGCCCTTTAGCTGATCCCGGTCATAAGGCGCGGCCAGATAAGGGTCCCGAGAAGGGTCCCAGCGCTGATAATCCACGCCTTCTAGGATGCCGTAAAGTTCCTGGGCCCGTTCTTGAAAGAGCCCCTCCAGGCCGAAGCCATAATCCGGGGTGAGAATCTCCTCCCGGTACCTGGAGCTGACGGTGCTTAAGAGATCGGCAAATACCAGGCCACCCTTCATGAAATTGATCTTGCCGTAAAATTCCAAAGCCTTGGGTGAGAGGAGCTCCCAGCCCAAGCCGGTTAAAGGGAGATCAAAGGAGGAGAACAGGCCCTGATACCCCACATTGTGCACGGTGTAGACCACGGGCAGGCGTTGCAACCGGGGGCGGTCGTGATAGAGGGTGCGCAGATAAACAGGCACCAGGCCGGTCTGCCATTCATGGGCATGGCAGATATCGAACTCCAGCTCCAGGGCCTCAACCATTTCCACCACCGCCCGGCTGAAGAAGATAAAACGCTCGGCATTGTCCTCGAAGGCCCCGTAGGCGGTGCCGTAAAGGCCATCCCGATTAAACAGGGTGTCCTGGGCGATAAAGTAAAAATTGAGGTTAGGCTCAATCTCGGCCTGATAGACCTCCCCGGGCAAGGTCTTCCAGGAGAGGGGGATGGAGAGGGTGTGGCCGGTAAAGGTGAGGGGGCGTCCGGATTCCCGTACCTGGCGGTATAAGGGCAGCGCCACCGTCACCTGATGTCCCAGCCTTACCAGGGCGCCGGCCAGGGCATAGATCACTTCCGCCAACCCGCCGCTGGCGGCAAAGGGATTGGCTTCCGGGGTAACCATGAGAATACGCATAATCTGTCCTTCTTGGGCTACAACTGTATCTCCCGCAGATATTGGGCGGCATCTTCCGGGGGGGTGGGGTTGATGTAAAAGCCCGAGCCCCACTCAAAGCCGGCCATCAGGGTGAGCTTGGGCATGATCTCGAAATGCCAATGGTAAAAGGGCAGCTCCGGCTCCCGAAAGGGGGAGGTATGCAAAATGAAATTATAGGGGGCCTTGCCCAGGGCCTTCTCCAGGCGTTTCAAGGTTTCCGAGAAGATCTCCGCCAAAAGAAGGTAGGACTCATCTTTGAGGTCCACATAGGAAGAATAATGGGCCTTGGGGAGGATCCAGACTTCAAAGGGGGACCGGGGCGCGAAAGGGCACAGGGCCAAAAATTCCTGGTTCTCCAGGACCACCCGCACCTGCTGCTGGGTCTCCTGGCGGATCATGTCGCAAAAGACGCAGCGCTCCTTGTAATTGTAATAAAACTTGCCGCCGCTCAACTCCTCCATCACCAACTCCGGTACGATGGGCAAGCCGATGAGCTGGCTGTGGCTGTGCTCCAGGGAGGCCCCGGCGGCCCGGCCTTGGTTTTTGAAGACTAAAGCATATTTAAACCTGGGGTCCTGGGCCAAAGAGACCATGCGGTCCCGGTAAGCGTTGAGCACATCAACAAAACCGTCCACGGGAATGGTGGCCAGGGTCAGGAGATGATCGGGATTTTCGATGATCACCTCATGGGCCCCCACCCCGTTCATCTTGTCAAACATCCCTTCACCGGCGCGGTCCAGTTGCCCCTCCATGACCAGGGCCGGGAACTTGTTGGTCACCACCCTTAGGCGCCAGCCCGGGGAGTTGGGGGCGGTGCCCGGCTCCCGGTAGGCCATGATTTCCGGAGGGGTGGTGTGTTCATTCCCCGGACAGAAAGGACAAAACCCCCCCTTGACCACCTCGGGCTCGATGACAAAGTCGTGGGGGCGTTTGCCGCGTTCGGTGGAGATGATCACCCACCGGCCGATGATGGGGTCTTTGCGTAATTCCGGCATCTGGCCTCTCTGCCCCAGGCATCAAGAGCGGCGCGGGGTGGCCGCGCTCCTCCGCTACCTAGGTGTAAATCACTCCCAGTATACGTCCCTGGGGTATTTTTGCAAGGGATTTGCCGGACATGGGGGCATGGGAGGGGGGAAAAGATAAAGGTTAAAAGGGGGAAAGGGGCAGGGTTCAAGGGATAGCCTTTCCCCCTCTCTCCTTTA
>JAUXZG010000172.1 GCA_030694005.1 Desulfobaccales bacterium
AGGGGGCCAGGGGCTTTTTTGTAAGGGACCCCTGCCCCCACCCCCAAACCCCCGCCCCCAACCCCTTAAGTTTAAGCTGGGAGAAGGGGGGGCCGAAGGCCCCGCCGTCTCCCAGCGCCCCTAAAGGGGGTTGGGAGGGGAGTTTGAGGTGAGGGTCGGGGGAACTGCGTTCCCCCGACCCTCACCTCAACTCACTTCTTCAACCCGGCGTCTTCAAGGCCGCCAGTTCTCTTTGCATGTGTTTCCATTCCAGGGCCCGTTTGATGGTGATGAGGATAGTCTCTTTGCGGAAGGGTTTGGTGATAAAGTCGTAAGCTCCTTTTTGGATGGCCTCTTCCGCGGTCTCGATGGTGCCGTACGCGGTAATGATGATGATGGGCAGGCCGGTATCAATCTTTTTGATGATGTCGATGAGGTCAATGCCGTCCACCAGGGGCATTTTGAGGTCGGTGATCACCAGGTCGTAATGTTCCTCCTGCAGAAGTTTGCTCACTTCTAAGGGGTTGTTGGTGGTATCGACCTCATAGCCGGTCTTATCCATGAGGATGGTCTTCAGCAATCTGAGCATATTGGGTTCATCATCCACGACTAATATCCGTTCCGGCATCTTGTCCTCCTGGTTTCTGGACGGTTAGTAAATGCTTGAAATCTGTTCCTGCCCGGCCTGGTCTTCAGGGCCTGCCCCCGCTTCCTGGCCGGAGACGATGGGGAGGTACACGGTGAAAGTGGTGCCGTGTTTTTCTGGATATTCTTGCGCCGGGAAGCTGGTAAAGATGATATTGCCCCCGAACTTGGTGATAATGCCGTAGCTCATGGACAGGCCCAACCCGGTGCCTTGCCCGGTCTGCTTGGTGGTGAAGAAGGGGTCGAAAATCTTGGGTTGGGCTTCCCGGGGAATGCCGTTGCCGGTATCGGCGAAGACAATGGCGAGGCGTTTGCCGTCCGGGGCCAGGTGGGTGTTGACGGTGAGCAGACCGCCGCCTTTCATGGCGTCCATGGCGTTATTGATTAGGTTGATAAAGACCTGCTGCAGTTCCCGGGGGTCGCCTTTGGCCCGGGGCAGGTTGGGGGCGAAATTGGCCTCCAGGCGGATCTTCTTGGTCAACAGGGTATTCTTCACCACCGCCAGCATCTTTTCCAGGGTGCTGTTGATTTCCGTGGTGGTCTCGGTAGTTTCCGGGGTGCGGGCAAAGGTCAGCAGGTTTTCCACGATTTGTTTGCATTTGAGCCCTTCTTCCTCGATAACCTGGAGGGTCTCGTGGACCTCGGGCAGGGCCTCGGTTTGCTCCAACAGGTGTTCGGTGAATCCCAGGATCACGGCCAGGGGGTTGTTGATTTCGTGGGCCACGCCGGCGGCCAGGGTGCCGATGGAGGCCAGCTTCTCCATGTTGATCAAGCGGTCTTCAATGGCCTTGCGGCCGGTGATGTTGCGGGAGATGATTTCAAAGGCAAAAATCTGGCCTTGCTCATCTTTGATGCCCACAATGCTGGTGGAGAACCAGTACTCGTGATCCCCGATGGTGACCCGGTGGCGTTTGCTAAAGACCCGTCCGGTTTCCTTTATTTCCCGGAGCCATTCCATGTGGAAGTCTGCGGAATTTTTGGCAAAAATATCATAGAGGGTGCGGCCCAGGAATTCCTGGGTGTAGGCTTCCGTCTCGGAGCCGGAGACTTTCGCCTTGGCGGCACCGGACTGGGCCATGAAGAAAAGGTTGGCCGCATAGCGGTTAATGGAGAGGATGCGGCCCTCAGCATCTACTGTGTAAATCAAGTCGGCGGCATTTTCCACCAGGGCCTGGTAGCGGGCCTCGGACTTCTGCAGTTTTTCTTTTTGTCGGGAGACTTCCTCCTCCAGGTTGGCGGAAAATTGTCTCTCGTAACGGAAGTTCAACATGACGATGGTGCCCGACAGCACAAAAAAGCCGATGATTATCTGCAGGAAAAATTGTCGCAGGTAGAGGGAGTGCACCACCCCTTCCACTTCGCTGGCCGGGGCTACCACCGCCACCGACCAGGAAGGGGCCGGTTTGTTGGTTATCCCAAAAGTGGGGTCTCCTAAGCGCACCGGGGCATAGGCGATGAGTTTCTGAATCTCCCCGGCCAGTCCCCCGTGCCATCCGGATATATAGACCCCCCAACCTTCCTGGCCGGCGAGCATCTTTTCCCGTTGGATTTCGTTGATGGCGTCAAAGGAGATGGCGGGCATCCGTTCTTTCCGCACAATAAAGGCGTTCTTGCCGATAAAGTCTCGCTCCGGATGGGTCAAGAAAGCCCCCTGGTTGTCCATGATCCAGGCATAGCCGGTTTTGCCGCTTTTGATCTGCCGGGTGAATTTATTCGCCAGATGATGGACGTCGATATAAAAAGCCAGCATCCCGGCCATGGTTCCCGAGGGGTGGGGATGGCTTTCGTCCACCGACTCCTCGTAAGTGGGCACGGCCATGCACATGATGAGCCGCCCCACATAATTGGGGACCTGGGTGGATATGGGACCCACATAAACCCGCCCCTTATTTTCGGGATGGCGGGCCCACTCCAGGCAGGGGCTATCC
Source organism: Desulfobaccales bacterium (assembly GCA_030694005.1). Classification (GTDB taxonomy): domain Bacteria; phylum Desulfobacterota; class Desulfobaccia; order Desulfobaccales; family 0-14-0-80-60-11; genus JAUXZG01. Next base: position 2,553 of record JAUXZG010000172.1, read on the forward strand.
TTGAAAGAGCCGGTAATTACATGGTCCAGACTCCGTTCGTCCACCTGGTGAGCCCGCTTGCCGTCCTGGTCGAGCCGCCGGATCTCCACCACCCCCTCCTCCCGCACGCTGGACAGGGTGGCCCGCATGCGGTTGGCCCAGGTGAGTTTCTCCAGGTACTGGATAGAGGGGGACAGGTTGAGAGTGGTCAACTCCCGTTTCAAAAAGTTGATATCCAGCTCCAGCAAGCCCGCGGTATGTCGGGCCAGGACTAATTGCTGCTGATTGAAGTCTTCCTTGACAATGTCCTGCATCTGGCCCGCGGACTTGAAGCCCAAATACAAACTGGTGCCAAGCAGGACCAGGTTAATGGTCAGGATCAGGGCCAGGGCATGTTTGGACACCAGGAAAGGGAAACGCCGCATCTCAGTTCTTCACCCCCGCATGCTCCTGCAAAAAGTCTTTGATATACCAATCCACGATGCCCTCAGAGAACAGCACCATGTCCAGTTGTTTGGTGTAAACCGTGAGTTTTCCCAGCAAGCTTAGGCGCTGGGCCATTTCCTGGGGCGGATATTTGGCCACCCGGGCCTCCAGGTGATCCCCTTTCCATTCGCAGTGTAAATCCAGGTGGTCGATGATGTCGGCGATCAACCGGGTGCGTCGCTCCCGCCGTTCCGAGGTAGAACCGCCGCCTTGGAAATGGAAATTGATGAAATTATCGTTGATCTGGTCGCCGACATAGGCCTCCACCATAGAGAGATGATACCCCAAACGGATGCTGAAATTCATATAATTTTTGGATAATATTACAAAACTGCGATCCCGGTAGGGGGCCGCGCCCTGGGCCACCTCTGCTTCGGTATTGACGAAGACGGAGGCCAGACCTTGCACCCCGGCGGGTTTGGTCTGGGGCCAGCGCATGGCGGTTACCCCTTCCCAGAAGGCCTTGAAGGGAAGGGAGAGAATCTGCTGGGACTTGACCCGCCGCCGTAAGCCCTTTTTGACCCCGCCTCCCAGGTCCAGGATGGAGACCTGGAAAGGGAGGTTCGATTCCAGTTCCAGCGCCTCACCCTCGTTCACCACTTCGCCTTCGCCGAGTTTAAACATCTCCCGCATGGACATTTCGTGGGCATAGCGCACGATGTCGTGGACCGTGTGGCAGTGCTCCGGGGTGAAGGTCTCCTCCTGGGGGTTGAGGAGGTTCAGGGGGACCACTTTTCTAACCACCTCTTTCAAGGTTTGAAAGACCGGGGTCTCTGCCAGGTCGTTCCTTTTGGCTTCTTGGGATTCCAGGAGTTCCGGGACGATGCCGGCATAGATATTGTTATAATCAGCGTCCACGGTGACTTCCTGGCCGGGCTGGAGCACCTGGGTGGCGATGCCGGTGTTGACGATGGTGGGAATCCTAAATTCCCGGGCCAACAGGGCCATATGGCCGGTGGGGCTGCCGGCGTCGGTGATGATGGCCGCAGCCTGGGGCATCACCGTCACATATCGGGGGGAGGTATGTCGGGCCACCAGCACCCCGCCTTCGGGGAAATTTTTCAAATCTTCCTGGCGGCGCACCAGCACCACCGGCCCGGCCCCCACGCCTCGACAGGCCACCGTCCCCTGATCCAGGAGCACGGTATATTGTTTCAGGGTCCGGGGGCGGCCCGCTCGCGCCTTTTTGACCGACACTTGCAACGGGCGGGACTGCAGCAGCCAGAGCCTGCCGTCTTCATCCAGGGTCCATTCCACGTCCTGAGGCTTCCCGTAATGGCCTTCCAGGATGGCGGCCCATTCCATGAGTTGGCCGATCTCCCGATCATTCAGGCAAGGAGCCTGGACCATCTCCGGCGGCACCGGCACTTCTGCCACCCCGCCGCCGGGGGTGTTCACCAGCATCACTTCCTTGGCGGGGATGGTCTTTTCCACCACCTCTGGGCCCCCCCGGTAGGGCACCACATACTGGTCCGGATTGACCCGGCCGGTGACGGCATATCTCCCCAGACCCCAAACGGCGTTGATCAGGGCCACTTCCTGGTCCGCCATCTCCGGATGGCGGGTGAAGAGCACTCCGCTGGCCCGGGCCCGGATCATGGGCATCACCGCCACCCCCATGGCCATCTCTTCCTCCCGAAAGCCTTTGTTTTTATAATAAAATAAAGCCCGGGGGGTAAAGAGACTGGCGACAATGTCCTTGTAGCGGGCCGCCATCTCTGCCGGAGGCACATTCAGATAGGTCTCGTACTGACCGGCAAAGGTGAAGGTGTGATCTTCCCCCACCGCACTGGAGCGCATGGCCAGCAAGGGGCGGTTATGCTCCTGCTCAGCCAGGCGCTCATAGGCCCGGTTAAGGGCCTCTTCCAGCTCCGGGGGGACCTGGGCTGCCTGGACGATCTCTTTTAATTCCTCGCTCACCCGGGCCAGGCTGTCCAGGTCTTCAAGCCGCCACCACCCCAACAGCTCGGTAATCCGTGCCGCTAGTTGATTGTGCTCCAAAAAGACCTTATAGGCATAACTGGTGACGGCAAAGCCGTGAGGCACCGGCAGCCCCACCCGGTTTTTGACCTCCCCCAGGTTGGCGTTTTTTCCCCCCACCACCTCCACCAGGTTCCCTTCCAGGGTGATGGCCTCCAGGGGTAACACCAGGGGCGCCACGGGAATCTCCCGCTTAAAGTGCAGGGCCTTTTCCACCTCGCTGCAGATGCGCAGGAGGGCCTGGGAGAGGTCCTGGTAGCGCCAGCCCCCCATGCTGTTCAGGGAGGCCACCAGGGTGCTGGTCTCCTGACAGAGCTCGTTAACCGAGGACCGGATGTATTGAAAGTCAAAGAGATAATCGCCTGAGAGCTTCTCCTCCATGTCCGCCATCAGAGCGAGCACCTGGTTATTGGCGTGTAAAAGCCTCTGGAAATGGGCGTACTTCTCCGCCAGATCTTCGGTCTTTTTCTTCTTGTTGGTCTTGGCGAGATATTGCCAGGCGCGCTTCAGAAGGTTCACCTTCTACCCACCGACACGGCACTCCCGGCTACCGGGAGAGAGCCCCTCATCCTTGCCCCGGTAACTTCTTGTGCTATTTTCTTTATATTTTAGCACAGTTACCGGAGGCGGTCAAGATAGCCCCAGTGGGTCATAGTCGAGGGCCGGCCCACCGGCCCCTACCCCTCTTGGTATGTTTCTAATAAGCCACCAGTAGATAAACAGAGCAAATGGCTACGGTAATTAACATAGGAACAAAACAGGCCTTCATGTACCCCAGAAAGGAGATATGGTATCCTGCCTTCTCGGCCATCCCCACGGTGACCACGTTTGCCGAGGCCCCGATCAAGGTGCCGTTACCGCCGAAACAAGCCCCCAAGGATAGGGACCACCAGAGCACCCCGCTTTCCGCGCCGGGTATGGTTTGGTTGAGAAAGGCGATGATGGGCAGCATGGTGGCCGTAAAGGGAATGTTGTCTACGAATGCCGAAGCAATGGCCGAGACCCACAGGACCATGATTACCGCCACCATCAGGTTACCCTTGGACACATCCTTGACCCACTCGGCAATCATCTGGATCAAGCCGGTTTCTTCCGCCCCGGCGATAACCATAAATAAGGCGATGAAAAACACCAGGGTGGGCCATTCCACCTCATGTTCCAGCATTTCCACAATATCCACCCGGGAAATGGCCAGCAGGATCATGGCCCCCATCAGGGCGGCGATAGAGGGCTCCATGTGCAGCACCCCGTGGACAATAAACAGGAAAATGGTGAAGGCCAGCACGCCCAGGCACATGATGAGCAAACTTCTATTGGTAATGCGGTATTCTTCTTTCAAGTAGGCGATGGTGCGCTGAATATCTTTGACTTCCGCCTGCTGGTAAGCCTTTTTATACCAAAAGACATAGTAAATCAGCGTCACGACCATACAGATGGCGACGATGCCGGTGAGATTAACTACAAAATCATTAAAAGTGAGTTTGGCATAAGAACCGATTAAGATATTGGGCGGGTCGCCGATCAAGGTGGCGGTGCCGCCGATGTTGGAGGCAAACACCTCCGGGATCAGCAGGGCCATGGGATTGATCTTCAGGGTCACGGCGAGCTCGATGGTCACCGGGATCATCAAGAGCATGGTGGTGACATTGTCCAGGAAGGCCGAGGCCACCGCCGTCACCACCATGAGGATGCAGGCCAGAATAAAGACGTTGCCCCGGGCCAGGGCATAGGATTTATAGGCCAGCCACTGAAACAAACCGGTCTTTTTCAAGACCCCGACAATGATCATCATCCCCATCAATAGGAAAATGACATTCATGTCGATGGCCCGCATGGCGTCCTCAAAGGAGAGGATAAAATACGACTTATCAAAGGTTCCCAGGGTGTAAGTAATGAAGAGGATCAGGGCTGCGCCCAGGAAGGCCGCCAGGGTGCGGTGCATCAATTCGGCGGCGATGATGATATAAACCAAAATCAGCACCAGGGTTGCCAGCCAGAAGGCCGGGGTGATCTGGCGATACAGGGTGAATTGTCCCTGGGCTTGAAAGAGGCGGTGCCCGGACGGGCCGGTGCCGGCCTCGAGCACTTTTACGGGGGTGGGTAAAAGCTCCCGCCAGCAGGGTTTGGAGGCCTTGATTTCCACTGTGGCGGTGGGCAAGGTGCCGACGGGTAACTTAAATTCCGCCAGGAAGTTCCCCTGACTGCCGGTGGTAATGGTCTCCTCTTTGCCCAGCGGTTTGACCTGCCCACCATTGACCAGCACTTCCACTTCCACCTCTTTAACGCCCTTGCCCTGGAGATTTTTCATGGAGCCGGCCAGGCTCAGGTGGTCGCCCGGAGGGGTGGCCGCGGCGAGGCTGCCGGAAGAGCAAAGAAAGAGGACCACCAGGAGGAAAAACAAGCTCTGAAAAATAATCACCATTTTCTTGGTCATTTTCCGGTCTCCCATCGCCTGAATTAGAATTCCACCACCTTCCCTTCATCTCTCAAGGTAAAAAAGGCGGGGAGGTTGGGGCCTATGGGCCCAGTCTACCCGCCTTACACGGGTTGGGGGGGGTGTGGGGGGGAGGGCAGGGAGTTTAACTCCCTGCCCCGCTCCCCACACTAACTCTCAGCCCCCCTACCTGAGCGCCAGCACCGGCATGCCCTGGAGGGGCCAGATGAAATAACAGAACCCGGCCAGGAAGGCCATCAGAATGAGGCTGGGAATCCAGCCGTAGATGAAAAACTCCCCGGCGGTAAACTGCTTGCTCTCATAGGCGATGGCATTGGGGGCCGCGCCGATGAGCAGGTTGAAGGGCATGCCCGCGGTGGCCAGGGAGGCGAAGAAGATGACTTCCGGGGCTACGCCCAGGTATTTGGCGATGACCAGGGACACCGGCAGGGTGATGGCAATGGCCGCCACGTTCATGATGAAGTTGGTCATCATCAGGACAAAAAAGGCGATGGCCAGCACAAACACCAGCCAGGGGGTCTTCTGGAACAGGGTCACCCAGGACACCGCCAGCCACTCCGCCGCCTTGGTGTCGTAGAGGCAGTAGCCGATGCTCATGGCCCCGCCGAACAGGAGGATGATGTTCCAGGGGATGGTCTCCATGTCCTCCACGACGAGAGTCCGGGTGAGGAAGAAGGCTACGGTGGCGATGATCATGATGGCCGCCCGGTCCATGTCCTTGAAGAAAGGCACAGGCGAAAAGGACTTGAGAAAAAACAGTCCCAGGACCACCGCTACCATGCAGATGACGAACTTTTCCTTGGGGTTCATGGGGCCCAGTTCTTTCCCTAGCTCCGCCACCCGGCCCCGCAGCCCGTCAATGCGGGGTTTCTCGGGCCGGAAGCACATGATTACAATAAGCCAGATAACGAACACCATGATCACACCCAAAGGCAGCATATACCAGATGAGCTCAAAAAAGCCGATTTCCGTGCCGCCGGTGAATTTCTTGAACATGCCGGCGCCGGCCACGGCCCGGGCCGACCCCAGGAAGGTGATGATGGAGCCCGCGCCCGCGGTCCAGGCCATGCCGACGAACAGGCCCTTGCCGAACCTGGTGGGCTGGTCACTTTCACTGTAGAGGGAGTGGATGGCCACCAGCAGGGGGAAAATGGCCGCGGCCACCGCGGTGTGGGCCATGAGCAGGGTCATGCCGGCGATGATGAGAAAGGTGCCTAGTAAGATGAAATTGGTGTTTTCGCCCACAATGTTCAGCATCTTGTAAGCCATGCGCTTGGTGAGACCGGAGACCGCGAAGGCCGTACCCATGACCACCGACCCGAAAATAAACCAAACCGAGGGGTCAAAGAAGTCTTTTAAAGCGGCGTCGGCGGTGCGAATCATAAACACCACCTGGAACAGACCGATGGCGATGGCGGTGGCGCCGATGGGCATTACCTCAAAGATCCACCAGACCGCGGCCATGAGAAAGAGGCCCAGGGCCATCCTGCCTTGCGGGGGGAGGGGAAAGTGCTTACCCGAGGGGTCCACCGCGTCCGCTAAATCCCCCATGAAATAAAAGAGGAAAAACAGGGCCAGGCCCAAAAGGATAAAGATTATACGCTTCCAGTCAATGGCCGCCTTTTCGGGGGCAATGACGATCTCTTGGGGCATTTCCGGCAGGCCGGCGCCCACCGGCATTTTTTTGGTTTCTTCAGCCATCAGTCAGAGCTCCTTATCTGCAGTATCAACGGGTGTTGTTAGGGGGATCAGTCTCCCAGCACCATATGGGAGATTTCCTGGAACAGGTCGCTCAGCCGGATCATGCCGGCGACCTTGTTGTCTTGTATCACCGGCATCATGCCCACATTTTCCTTGATCATCAGGTAAAGGGCCTTGACGATGGGGTCGGTGGCGGCCACCGTGACCTTGATGGGACTCATGACTTCGCTCACCGGGCGCTGGGAAGCCTCCTTCAGGTTGGGGCCGAAGAGGTCGCCCATCAACACGGTGAGGGTGGGATCGGCCTTGATCAAGGCGGTTTCCTTGAGAAACCGGGGCTCCAGACCCTTGATGATGTCCCTCAGGGTCAAAATACCCATGAGCTGGTATTTCTCGTCAAAGACCAGCACGGCCCGGGGCTCGAAGCTGCCTTCGAACTTGATGGCCGCCTCCCGGACAATGGCCATAGCCTGGCGCAGGGTGAACCAGTAAGGGATGTGAGGATAATCCTCCAGAGGGATCATCAGATTCTTAACTTTTTTGGGGTCAGGCATGGAAACCTCCAGAAAATTGATCTGTTAAATTCACAATCTAACAAACTCTTCTAATTGATAATCCCCAATATGTCAAGCAAAAAAAATTTTGTGTTATCTTGTTCTTTTTTCTTTGACAAACCCCTCCAAGTAAGTGTAGAAAATCACAACCCCTAGAAACATTACCAAATCTCCAAGGGATAAGCAGAGGAGTCTGGGACATGATTAAAAAATCCGGATTTGCCGTTCCTTACCTGGTAGCCGCGCTGCTCGTCAGTTTCTTTCTCGCCATTTCTGTCCTGAGCGCCCAGGCGGCCCCGGCCCCGGCGGGCGACCGCCTCACCCTGTCCGGGGCCATCAAGAACCCCCAGGGCAAGGGCGTTAAAGAGGTGGAAGTGGAAGTGCTGGTGAACGGCCAGCCGGTGAAGCCGGTGGGAGACGGGGACGGGGTGGCCAGCGCCGGCAAACAGGGGACCTTTGTGGCGGATTTGCAATTGCCCGCCGGCACCCTGCCCGCCGCCAGGGTGGAGGTCAAGGCCTTCAAACCCTGCTGGCGGCCCCTGGCCCCCACCCCGGTGAGCGTGGTGGAGGCCGGAGTTGACCAGGCCGGCAACCGCCTGTTTCAGGCCGCGCAAAATTTCACCATCTCGCGCCAGATCACCCCGGCCTTTTGGATCGCCGGCCTCATCCTGCTCCTGGTGTACCTGATCATCGCCTTTGAGTGGATGCACCGCACCCTGGCAGCTTTCCTGGGCGCGGCCATCATCCTTTTCATAACTTATACCTTGGGCACC
>JAUXZG010000176.1 GCA_030694005.1 Desulfobaccales bacterium
GAGGCCCCGCCTTAACAGTCCAACATAATGGGGGTTGGGAGGGGAGTTTGAGGGGAGGGTGGGGGAGTTGCGCTCCCCCAGCCCTCCCCTCAAATCACCTTTTCACCATACTCTACCCGGCGCGGATGCGGGGGTCCACCAGGGCATAGCCCACGTCCGCCAGCATGTTACCCGCCAGGGTAAGAAGCGCGCCGATGACCAGTTCTCCCATGACCAGGGGGTAGTCCCGGGCCATGACCGCGCCGTAGAACAGTTGGCCCATGCCGGGAATGGCAAAGATGGACTCGAAGATGACGCTACCGCCGATGAGGCCCGGCACCGACAGTCCCAGGATGGTGATCACCGGCAAAAGGGCGTTTCTCAAGGCGTGCTTGAAGATCACGGTGCGCTCCGGCAGGCCCTTGGCTCGGGCCGTGGTGATGTAGTCCTGGCGGATGACCTCCAGCATGTTGCCCCGCATGTAGCGGGACATGCCCGCCAGCCCGCCGAAGGCGGCCACCAGCACTGGCAGGGCCGTATGCGCGGCCAGGTCCTGGAGCTTCCGCCACCAGGGAAAATGCGGGTAATTGAGGGAGGTCAGGCCGGAGATGGGCAGCCAGTCCAGATAGACCCCGAAAAACATGATGAGCAGCAGGGCCAGCCAGAAGGTGGGCATGGCGAAGCCGAAAAAGACCAACAAGGTGGTGGCCCGGTCAAACCAGGAGTGGGGGTGGACCGCGGCCATCACCCCGATGGGAATGGCCACCAGCAGGATAATGGTGAGACTGGCCAGGTTGAGGCTGATGGTGATGCCGATCCTCTCCTTGATCTTATCCCAGACCGGGCGTCGGTCCGGGGAAAAGGAGCGGCCGAAGTCCAGGACCGCCAGGCGTTTCAGCCAGTCCCAGTACTGCACCATCAAGGGCTTGTCCAGCCCGTAAAGCTCCTTGAGGCGCTGTTGGGCCTCCAGGGAGGCCTTGGGGTTGAGGGTGGTTTGCATGTCCGTGGGGGTGCCCGGGGCCAGGTGGATCACCATAAAAGAGATCAGGGTGATCCCCAGGAGCATGGGGAACATGAGCATTAATCTTTTGAGGAGGTACAGCCACATAGGGTCTAAATATAATGATTAAGGGTTTCGGAAGAATATTGGCTTTCAGCTTTCAGCCGTCAGCTTAAAGGAAAAGAAAAAATTGTCCAGGCACCCTACCTAAAGGTTGGGCTAGGCTGCCTACTTCTTTCTCTTTTTCTTATGGGCCTGGTCGATGAGACGGCGCAGGTTGGCGATGGCTTTGGCATAGTCGTTCTGGCTGAAGATGGCGGTGCCGGCCACGAAGATGTCGCAGCCGGCCTGGGCAATCTGGCCCACGGTGGCTTCACTGACGCCGCCGTCCACCTGAATCTGGACGGGCAATTTTTCCTTATCGATAAACTGACGGAGGCGCCGGATTTTGGGGAGCATGGCCCGGATAAACTCCTGACCGCCGAAGCCCGGGTTCACCGTCATGATAAGCACCATTTCCACTTCGTGAAGGACATAGACAATCCGCTCCAGCGGGGTGGCGGGATTTAAGGCCACCCCGGGCTTTAAGCCCGCCTGGCGGATCATTTGCAGGGTGCGGTGCAGGTGGGTGCAGGCCTCGGCCTGGACGGTGATAATGTCGGCCCCGGCGTCGGCGAAGTCGGCGATATAGCGCTCCGGCGCGGCGATCATCAGATGCACATCGAAGAGGAGGGCGGTATGGGGCCTCAAAGCCTTGATCACCGGCGGCCCTAAGGTGATGTTGGGGACGAACTGGCCGTCCATGACATCGATGTGGATCCAGTCCGCCCCGGCGGCGGTGAGGTCGGCCAACTCCTGGCCAAGTTTGGCGAAATTCGCCGACAGAATGGAGGGGGCTATCAGGGCCATAGGCGGCCAGCCTCCTTGATGTGTTAGACTGCTTTTTGAAAGCTAAATTAGCCTAATTCCCCGGCCGATGCAAGGGATATGGGGGAGAGGGCTAATGAGCGAGCTTTCAGCCATCAGCTTTCAGCTTTCAGCAAAATCAGAGAGTTGGGCCGGACATCCAGAATTACTGGCGCAGCTTCTCATTGGATACTAAAGGTATTTATGGTTTATGCGGCTGAAGGCTGATAGCTGACTGCTGACTGCTTTTTAAACCCCTGGCCCTCCCCTCATTCCTCCATCCCCAAGAACCCCTCCAAACAGTGGCGCATTTCCTCAATTTGGCTGGGGTCAAACCACTTTATTTCTGGGTCGGCCCGAAACCAGGTAAGCTGGCGTTTGGCGTAGCGCCGGGTGTCGCGTTTCAGCAAGGTGATGGCATCCTCCCAGGTCCAGCGGCCCTTAAGGAAGGCGATCAAGTGGCGGTACCCCAGGGCTTTTAAAGGTTTCAGGTCCGGGGGGTAGCGGCTCAGCAGGCCTCGGGCTTCCTCCAGCCAGCCCGCGGCCAGCATGGCGTCCACCCTCTGGCCGATGCGGCGGTAGAGTTCCTCCCGGGGGAGAGTGAGACCCAATTTCAGAATCTGGTAGGGGCAGTCCTGGAAACGGTGGGCGGCCTGCAGGGCCGAGAGCGGCCGGCCGGTGGCCTCCATGACCTCCAGGGCCCGCAAGATCCGGTAGGTGTCTTGAGGATTAAGCCTGCCCGCCGCGGCCGGGTCGAGATACTTAAGGCGCTGGTAGAGGCCGGAAAGGCCCAGGGAGGTCAATTCTTGCCGCAGGCGGTGCCGCACCCCTCCTGGCGGGGACCCGTCGTCAAACAGACCATACAATAGGGCCTTGATATACAGGCCGGTGCCCCCCACGATGAGGGGCGGGACACCCCGGCGATGGAGGCCGGCCAGGACGGCCCGGCCCTCCCGGCAGTAGCGCGCCGCATCATAGGCTGCCGGGGGGTCCGCCACATCCACCAGGTGATGGGGGACCAGGGCCCGCTCCTTAAAGCTTGGTTTGGCGGTGCCGATATTAAGCTCACGGTAAACCTGGAGGGAGTCGGCGTTGACGATCTCGGCCTTTAAGGGGCGGGCCAGATTAAGGGCCACCTGAGTCTTGCCCACCGCGGTAGGGCCCACCAGCACCGCCACCCGGGGACGGTCTTTAGGGGAAGGGTTTGAGACTGCCAATATTAAAACCCGTCTGGAATTTACCTTAATAATATGAGCTTAAGGCGAAAAGGGCAAAAGGGGAAGAGGGCAAAAGGTAAAAGTAATAAAGATGCTCTTAAATCTTTCAACCTTTCCCCCTTTTCCCCCTGCAGTTAATCCTGGGGGCGGCGGAAGCTCCGGTGAATTTCCCCATAGGAAATCAAGCGCCACACCGGGCGGCCATGGGGGCAGTGGGAGGAAACTTCCAACCCGTCCAGTTGGGTCAGCAAGGCCTGGATTTCCTCCCGGGTAAGGTGCTGGCCGGCCTTGATGGCCCCATGGCAGGCCAGCAGCGTCAGGGCCTGCTCTAGCGCCGGCTGGGGCTGGGCCGCGCTTTTTAAGGGGGCCAGGGCCTCCACGAAGGCCAGGACCACCGCCTCCAGGTCGGCCACCGGGAGTACGGCCGGGGCCGCGGTGAGGAGAAAAGCGGCGCCGCCGAAAGGTTCCAACTCCAGGCCCGCCTGGGACAACACCGAAAGATGCTCTTTGAGCCAATCTGCCTGAGCCGGCGGGACTTCAATCACCCGGGGAAACAACAGGGGCTGCCGGGCGGCTTCAGGGCCTTTGGACTTGAGGGCCTCGTAGAGGATGCGTTCATGGGCCGCATGCTGGTCAATGAGGATCAGGCCGTGGGGACCTTGGGCCAGGATGTAGGTATTCTTTAGCTGGCCGATGACCGCCAAGTCTTGGAAGCGAAAAAGACTGGGGGGGGCGGCAAAAGTTAGCGCCGGAATGGCCTCGGGAGCTATGAAGGCACTGGGACTGGGGCTCGCCGGGGGGACCATCAGGGGTAGAGCCCCCTCCGCGGCCCGGGGTGAGGACTCCGGTTGCCAGGTGACGGTGTAGCGCGGCCCGGCCCCTTGAAGGGGCCCCAGCCCCTGGCGCAGGGCAGCAAGGAGCAGGGCGTAAACCCTCCCGGGGTCCTGAAACCGCACCTCCGCTTTGGCGGGATGCACATTAACATCCACCCGGTCCGCAGGCAGCGTGAGGAGCACCACGGCCGCTCCATGCCTGCCTTTGGGCAACAGACCCTGATAGACTTCTTTTAATACCGCCCCCAAAAGACGGTCCTGGACCGCCCGGCGGTTCACTAAAAATACCTGAAAGCGGGTGCTGGCCAGGGAAAAATCGGGGTCGGAAAGGAGGCCCGCCACCTTAAAGGGGTCTTGCCCCAGGGCCACCGGCAACAGGCGGGCGGCGAGGTCCGGGCCAAAGAGAGCCGCCACCCGCTCCCTGAGACTAGAGTGAGACGGGGCGGCCAGCAGGGTTTTAACCGGGTTTTTAAGAAGGAAGTGCACCTGGGGATAGCCCAGGGCCAGGTGACGCAAACTCTCCAGGATATAAGCGCTTTCCGTCTCCCGGCTTTTGAGGAATTTGCGCCGGGCCGGGGTGTTGAAAAAAAGGTCTTCCACGGCCACCTGGGTGCCGATGGGGGCGGCCCAGGGTCCGGCTTCCTGAAGTTCTCCGGCCTGGGCCACCAGACGATACCCCACCTTGGCCTCCGGAGAGCGGGTGATGAGCTCCAGGCGGGAGACGGCGGCGATGCTGGGCAGGGCCTCTCCCCTAAATCCCAGGGTGGTGATATTAAGCAGGTCGGATTCCGCCTTGAGCTTGCTGGTGGCGTGGCGCTCCAGGCTCAGAGGCGCCTCTTCCGGCGTCATGCCGCAGCCGTCGTCCACCACCCGGATACGGCGCCGGCCCCCTTCTTCGGTTTCCACGGTGATGGTCTGGGCTCCGGCATCCAGGGCGTTTTCCACCAGCTCCTTGACCACCGCCGCGGGCCGGGAAATGACCTCTCCGGCGGCGATCTGGGCGGCCACCTGGGGGTCCAGAATAAGTATGCGCCCCATGGATTCCCCTTGTCTTTTGGGCCGGCTTGGTTTAAAATGCCAAGCCAAGGAGGGCTGTGACCCGGTTCTTCTTCCCTGCCCCGCCGGTCATAGAAATGGCCTTCTTCTGAGCGGCGGGGCTTTTTTTTAAGGGGTCAGGGAGCAGTTGTCAGAAAAAATTTAACCTGGCCCCTGATCCCTGACCCCTACCTTTAAACTATAACAGAAAACTTCTTCGTGAGGGAGTCGTACCCATGGCCCGGGACCGAGATTCTCAAGCCCCCCTATCTCCTCGGGACGAATTAATCATGAAGGCGGCCAAGGAGATCGTGGTCAAATTCATCGAAGTAGGGCGCGTCTCTCCGGCCTCCTTTGCCGATACCTTCAAGATGGTCATCGACACTTTGCGTCAATCTCTTAAGTAGAGAAAGGGGAGGGTTGATGCGCCGGGCCGGAGGCCGAGGGACGGATGAGCTCAGGGACATCGCCATCACGCCGGCTTATCTGGATTTTGCCGAAGGCTCCGCCCTGGTGACCTGGGGGCGCACCCGGGTTTTATGCGCGGCCACGGTGCTGGAGAAGCTGCCGCCGTTTCGGCAAGAGTTAGGGGGCGGTTGGATCACCGCCGAATACAGCATGCTGCCTCGGGCTACCGGCACCCGCCAGGGACGGGAAGGCCTGACCAGGAAGATCCAGGGCCGCACTTACGAGATCCAGCGCCTTATCGGCCGGTCCTTAAGGGCGGTGGCGGACCTTAAGGCCTTAGGCGAGCGCACCGTCATCCTGGATTGTGATGTCTTGCAGGCGGAAGGCGGGACCCGCACCGCGGCCATCACCGGAGCCTTTGCGGCTCTGGCCCTTGCCCTGGAGCAACTAAGGCGGCGAGAACTGGTCTCGAGTTTGCCCCTCAACGATCGGGTGGCGGCTGTCAGTGTGGGGTTGCTGGCGGGCAGACTGTGGTTAGACCTTGATTATGAAGAAGACTCCCAGGCCTTGGTGGACGCCAATTTCGTGGCCACGGGCCGGGGCGACCTGGTGGAAGTGCAGGCCACCGGCGAAGGGGGCCCCTTCCCGGTAGCCCACCTCAGCAGTATGCTGGAGCTGGCCCAGAAGGGCTTGAAAGAAATAGGCCGGATTCAAGAAGAGACCCTGGCGCCATGGCTCCCCCTACCCTGGTGATGGCCACCCGCAATCCAGGGAAGATTCGGGAACTTAAAGCGCTCCTGAAGGATTTGGGGATCAAGCTCCTGAGCCTGGCTGATTTTCCGGAATTGCCGGAAATCCCTGAGGTGGGCGCCACCTTTTATGAGAATGCCGCGGCCAAGGCCCGTCAGGTGGCCACCCTCACGGGGCTGCCGGCCCTGGCGGATGACTCCGGGCTGGAAGTGGCGGCCCTTAATGGGCGCCCTGGGGTATATTCGGCTCGCTATGCCAAGGAGCAGACCTTTCCGGCTCTGCCCCGGGATGAAGACAACTGGCGCAAGTTATTGACGGAACTAAAAGGAGTCCCCTGGGAGCGGCGCCAGGCCCGGTTTGTCTGCGAAATGGCCCTGGCCCTGCCGGACGGCCGCCTGTACCGCGCCAGGGGAGAGTGTGACGGCATGATTGCCCTCAACCCTAAGGGAAGCCAGGGGTTCGGCTATGACCCGGTCTTCTGGGTGCCGGCCTATGATCGCACCATGGCTCAGTTGGGTCCCAGGGTGAAGAACAAGATCAGCCACCGGGGCCGGGCCTTGGCTGATTTGCAGGCCCTGCTCGCCTCCCTTAGGGGAGAACTGGCGGGTTTTTAAAGACAATCGGGGCGTAGCGCAGCCGGGTTAGCGCGCCTGCCTTGGGAGCAGGAGGTCGGCGGTTCAAATCCGCCCGTCCCGACCAGGGATCCGGCCAGGTGGCGGAGTTTCCTGGTAGCCTGGGGGACACAGGGCTAAAAAATTCGGAGGGCTACCACAAAACGATAAGTTCAAGGTTATTAACGGCTTGCTCACCCGGTTTTTTCTGACCAGGTTGGTAATAAAATTTATTTATTTTCAAATCTGTTCGATTATGATGGGTAAAAACTCGGGCCTTTCCTAAACCCCGCCTTGGCGGTGGACACCAGCGCGGCGACGGCGGCAAGAGAAGTTAATTTACTAAGAAAAAAGATTTTTCCACTCCTTCCAAATATAATTGCGGAAAGATTATGGCAAAACCGTTAAGACGGCCGGGATCCTTTAAATTTGACCCCATCTTGTTGGTCCTGTTAATGGCCGTGGTCTTTCTCCTGCTCTTCCGGTTGGACCACCGGCCTTTCTGGCAGGATGAGGCCGAGACCGCCTGTCTGGCCCGCAATGTCTTGAAATATGGGGTGCCGCAAGCCTTTGACGGGGTCAACCTCATCTCTCAGGAAGAGGGGCGCGAGTTTAATGGCGATTATTTGTGGCGCTGGTCTCCCTGGCTCCAGGTTTATCTGACCGCAGCCGCCTTTCGCCTGGGGGGTCTTACCACTACGGCGGGACGCTTGCCTTTTGCGGTTTTAGGGATAGCCTGCGTCATCCTGGTTTATTTTCTGGTAAAGCGCCATTTCGGGGATTTGGTCTGGGCTCGCCTGGCCGCAGCGCTCCTGGCGTTCTCCGTGCCATTTTTGCTCTTTTCCCGCCAGTGCCGTTATTATAGTATGGGAGCTTTTCTGGTCCTGGTCAGCCTCTATGCTTTTCGCCAGAAATGGCAATCCCGCTGGGGGCCGGCGTTGTTGCTGGCCGCCTCTTTGGGGTTGCTGTTTTATACCAACTACCTGATCTTTTTCAGTTACACCACGGCCTTTTTGCTGGCGGCGATCCTGTTTTACCGTCAGGAAGTCCTCGTGCCCCGCAGCCTGGTTTTGCTCCTGATCTTGGGCCTGATGCTGGTTCCCGGCCTGGCCCTTTACCGGATCTGGGAGCAAACCAGCATGGTGGAGGTCCTCCATGTCTGGATCAGCCTGCCCCGCTATTTTGGCGACCTTTTCCAGTTTGTGGTGCCCCTGCCGGTGGCTGTCGCCCTGATCTGGAGGTGGCGGCGGCCGGGGATCCCCCGGGACCCCAAGGAAAAGTTCGCCATCTTCCTGACCTTGATCATTTCGGTCAACCTATGTGTCATTGCCCTGATCCCCTCTTGCGAACACCGTTATCTGATTCACCTTTACCCCTTGAGCGTCATCCTCTTGGGTTGGGTGGTGTGCCAGGTGTGGCGTTATCAAAAATTTTCCGGGGTTCTGTTGGGAGTGATGCTGATTTTCACCAACTGGCTGCATCTGGTCCCCCTGGATTGGCTGCGGATTACCAACCGCCCGGTGCACAATGATTTTTACATGCTCACTCATCCCAACATTCCCTTAAAGCTTTTTTTGGGGGAACTTTTTTCCCCTTATCCCGATGTCAACCTCAGCCTCATCCGGTTTTTCCAAAATTGCGCCCAGCCTGGGGAGACCATTCTGGTCACTTACGGCGATCTGCCCCTGCAGTTTTATACCTCTTGTAAAGTTATCGGGGGGCTCCAGGGGAGAGTGCTCCTGGGGCCGGAGGAACTTCCCGATTGGGTGGTAAAACGGTGGTATACCAGGTGGAATCGGGACCTGAATTTGATTAGCTCCGAAGCCTTCATCCGGGAAAAGCTCAAGTTGGAGAAGGACTATCAGATGGTGGTCCTGCCTTACGAGGATGAAATCTTCGGCAACCGGGCTGACCCTTATTATCATCACTTCGTGCCACCCGTCGAACCTATTAACCGGATAATCGTTTACCGAAAAAGGTCCAAAATTACCAGCCATGTCCAGTAAGTCGCCGCGATGGCGGAAGGTGCTCCTGGCCAGCGGGCTGATGCTGGTGTTGGTCCAGGGTCTGGTGCGGTTGCCGGAGGTGAGGGGCCGCCTCTTCCCGGGCTTGTTCTGGGAGCAGAAGCTGCACCTGGCTCAAAAAGAATCTCTGAGAGTGGAACGGCGACTGAGATATATCGGGGCTATTTTAGAAGAACTGAATGAAACCTTTGACCAGGATGGCTTCCAGATCACCCCGGGCCCCTTCAAGGAACTGCTGGTGTTGGCCCAGTGGTGGGTAAACCTCCCGGAGCTCTGGGGGCGACTCCTGCCTAAAATGACTTATGAGACCAAGCTGCGCCTGGCCCAAAAAGAATGCATCGACACGGAAAGAAGCCTGAAAAATATCAATGCCACCGTGGAGGCTCTAGATCGGGCCCTGGACCCTAAGGTTCCTCAAGGCGCCGCCGGCTCCTTGCTCACCGCTTCGGGCCTGAGTCAGGCCCGGGATCTCACCCAGGACATCCGCCGGCGTTGTTGGGAATACCGACAGGAGCTGCAAAATTTGTTACAGAAATGGCCAGAGTTGAAGGTGAGTCAGGATAATAAGGCCGGGCTAAAATCCGGGGAAATAATTGTCAGACCGTGAAAGGGGCGGCAGAAAGACCACGGGGCTGCAGAGCTGTCGTCCTCCAAAAGGACGGAGCGTGGCCCGCCAGTCCGGCAGCGTTTTTACCACGCCTCTCTGATTAGAGGGGTGGCGGAAAGTTAGTTTAACCAAGGCCTGGATTTATCGGCCAAGGTTTTTACCAACCGCGGCTCCCCCGGCCTCTAAGTGGGGGCGGGCAGCTCGCCTTTGCTATCCTCCTGGTCATTCTTAACCACCGGAAATGAATCTTCTTACTAAAGTCAGAGGCTTTTGTGCCCCCCAGCGGCTTGCTCTCTGGACCCTTCTGGCCTCCGGCGCCTATGTCGTCCTCCTGTCCCCTACGGTTTTCATGAGCTACCGTTTAAGTGATTGGATTAACATCATATTCTACGCCCTACCCTGGATCATGCTCTGGCCCGCCTATTCCTTTGAGGTCATCAAAAACCAGGCTCACCGGAGAGAAATCATTCTAATGGGGGCTATTGTGGTGCTGGGGGCAGTTAATGTAATTTTCAGCGACGCCCCCGGCGATTCTTTTAAGGCCATGAAATTCTTTCTGCTTTCGGGAATCCTACCCCTCTGGACCTCCATGTTTTTGTTGGCGGACCGCCGGCGAAGAGAGGTCTTCGACTGGTTTTGCTGTGTTTGTCTGGCCATTTTCGCGCCCATAGCCATTATTACCTATCTTCCCTACCGACAGGAGATCTCCTGGTTAAGAAATATCTTTAACCTCCATTCCACCCCGGTGGGGACTATGGTAATCCTTCTGGCCGCAGGCCCTCTGCGCCTGTTGTTATCCAAGTCTTCAAAACAGAAGATTGCCGGTTGGCTGTTAATATCGGTGGGCTTGATCCTTATTCTGCTAACCCATAAAAGGGGGACTTTCCTGGCCGTGGCCGTCATGATTCTGGTGTGGCTCACCTACCGCCTGCCCAGGTTGGGTTATGTGCTGGTCGCAGCATTTCTGGCGGTAGTCATAATGGTTGGCTACCGGGGTTTGACCGCGTCCAGGTCCCTGGCGCCGGACCATCCCTCCCGGGTCAGCAAACTCCATCGCCTGGAATTATATCCCTTTGCCCTGCACGTCTATAAAAAGCACCCCCTGATAGGTATAGGACTTCGGCCCCAAACCCACGAAAAGTATCTCCTGGATTATCAGCAACAGCACCCAGAGGTTACCAATTTCGCTTCGGAGGTGAAGCAGTTGCAAACCTTGGATAATATGCTGGTTACTGCTTTCGTGGAGTTGGGCACCCTGATGACCCTGACCTATCTCGGGTTGATCATCTTCATCATAATTAATTATCGTCGCCAGGCGCGGCCTGCTGCGGACTCCCGGGGGAGAGATTTTCTTCGCCTCCTGCCCCTGGTGGGCCTCGCGGTCCACTCTCTTTTTTACGATACCCTCCTGTTTCCCCAGATAAACTGGCTGTTTCATGTGCAGTTGGGAATCCTCGCCAGCTTTTCTGCTTCAGACTAGAGGCTAATCCTAAGGAATCATTAGAGGCGACCTGGTTACCAGAGGCCAGGTCGTCATCAAAAAGATAGGTTCAGGTAGGGAATAATTATGGGTTTATTGGGGGTCGGTTGATAACTCGGGGTAATTAATAGCCATGGAGCAATCTTCCGCAGACGCAAACAAAGTCCCCCTTTTTGCAGGGGGAATCAGGGGGATGGTTAAATCTCTCCTTACTCCCCTTTAGAAAAGGGGGGATTTTTTCTTTAAATCGCCTCCCCCAATCCAGGCAACCAAGCACTAGCCGACTGTTAGGGGCGCGCCTCGTCCCTCGGCTTGGGGGGCGACCATCCTTCCTGGACCCCTCTGCCGCCCTTGGTGGGGCAGGCTCTTCTCAGTTTAATTCACCGCTTTGGGCGGGGCCAGAACCCCGTAATTAGCGCCGCCGGGCTGGGCCGGGGCCGACTCCACCAGGCCCAGCACCGTGCCGGTGACCCCCTTGGGATTGCTTGAATCTGTCACCCCAGTAATCCTGAAAGGCAGAAAACCCACAATGGGTTCACTATGGTTAAAATTGTTCGTATTAACTACTGGCATGACGAGGTCCCAGGTACCTCCGTGTTCCGCCAGCTTGGCTTTTAAATCCTGCAACACGGAGGTATCTTGGCTGTTGGAAAGATTTACCAGGTCTCCAACCTGAAGAGGCGGACAGGAACCGTAATTGATGTAGTCTCTAAAAATCGTGGCGTTGGCGCCGTCCGGGGGTTTGGCGAACCAGCCGCCATTGTCCAGGGGGTCCGGGGAAAAATTAATAAAAAGAGTTTGGCCCGGGACGACATATCCTGCGTTTATGGCAATGGGCAGAGACCCTTTGCCCACTCCCTGGGCAAAGTCCATGACGGCGAGGGCCGTCGCCGTCTGGTTGGCTGGGGACTTTCCCAGGATTTGGGCGAACAGATGGTTGATGCCATTTTTCTGGACGGTCACATTTACCGCGTTGGTGTTGGCGGAGCAACCTGAAGTAAAGGTTTTCGTCTGGTAATTCCACCGGCCCACCTGCACGGTTACATCCCCACTGGTTAGCGCGGCGCCATCCACCTTATTGCCTGCATTAGTGGTGGCGTTCAGAGCCCGGGTTTGGGCCGTGGTGCAGTCCGGGGGGGGATTGGATGAGGTTATTGGCAAAGTGTTGGGCCACAGGCCCCGGGCCCCGGCCAGGGCTCCGGCATCGGCGGCCCGTTGCAGTTCGTTTTTCACCGAGAGCAGGTGGCCGATGTCCAGGGCCAGGGCCGCGGACCCCAGAAAAGCCACCATCCCTAAGGCCATGGTCACCGCCACTATGCCTGAGGATTGTTCCCAAAAATCCTGCCATTTTTTTTTCATAATTCGGCTCCTTTGCCTCTCCAAGTCATTCCACTTTCATGACCGTGGCGGCCGAGATGTCCTTATAGCTGCCGAATCCAGGGATCAGGTACCCCAGGACAAACCAGTACTTCCTGGCGGTGCAGGCCACTGACAGGTCGTCTCCGGCCACGCCGCTGGTATAGCCTGTCCCGGCCGGGGTCACCGTGAGATTGGCGTCGGTGGGCAACAGCGAGGCGTATTTGCTTGTCACCCAGGAGGAGATGGAGGGACTCAGGGTATTGGGCAGGATGTGGACGCCGCTAGTGTCGGTTTGATACCTGGTGCCGTAGCGGGCCCCTTCCCGGGAGGCGGAAGTGAGCTCCTGTTTCAGGTACCAGGCGTGGCCGAAGTCCACTATGCCGAAAACCAACAGCAGGAACACGGGCAACAGGAGGGCGAACTCCACCGCCACGCCTCCTTGCTGGCGCCTAAGGCCATGAATTAGGGAACGCCGTCTCGACCCGGACATTTGCTTCACCTCACAGGTTTAAGTTTATGGCCAGGCAGTGGTTTGAGATTCATATCCGGCTGATTCTTTGCAGCCCGATATAAACGCCCGGCAAAGCTAGACTTGGGGTAAACATATTCCTTAAAAAAGGCAAAATCCATCGGGGCAGGCCTGATTTTGGGATGCGGGAACCCTTAAACACGGTTGGGGGGTAGGCGGGGAGAACGAGGGGGAGGGGGCCCCCCTTGACCAAGATATAATCTGGGGGCCGGGTTCCTTATCTGAGCGGGAGGGTGAGGTTTAAGATTTTTGCCTTCTAAATTAAGCCCCTTTTTTATTAAAAATTAGCCTATGTTTACAATAAATTAGTTTGTGAAATTTCCCTTTTTTACATTTGTTAAAAAATACTCAAGGATACGTGGTGGCAACTGATTGAGATACTTGCCCAAATGTATATTTTTAATCTTCTATACATTAAAAGGGGAAAGTAACCTATGGTCATTTCCCGCAGAACATTCATCAAGGTTTTAGGGAGCGGCGTCACCGCCTTGGGCCTCACCGACGTAATCTGCAAGCGTTCCGGTTGGGCCGCGGCTGTGCCTCCCGCCAAGATCAAGGACGCGGACAAAACCACCTCCATCTGTCCCTTCTGCGGCGTGGGCTGTGGTCTCGTGGCCTACACCAAGGGAGGCCAGCTGGTGGGTGTGGAGGGCGACCCGGATCACCCCATCAATCAGGGGTCCTTGTGCAGCAAGGGCCAGGCGGTGATGGAGGTGGTCACCAGCCCCAGGCGTCTGAAAAAGGTGCGCTACCGGGCCCCCGGCAGCGACCGCTGGGAAGAAAAGGACCTGGAGTGGGCCGTGACGACCCTGGCCCAGCGGATCAAGTCCACCCGGGACGCCAGTTTCCAGGCCAAGAACGCCGCCTGCGTGCCGGTGAACCGCACCGAAGCCCTGGCCTCCATCGGCGGCGCGGCCCTCAACAACGAAGAATGTTACCTCATCACCAAGCTGGCCCGGGCCTTAGGGATCGTCTATTTAGAACATCAGGCCCGGCTCTGACACTCCTCCACCGTGGCCTAGTTGGGGCCTACCTTCGGTCGGGGAGCCATGACCAATCACTGGAACGACCTGGCCAACAGTGATTGCCTCCTCATCGTCGGCTGCAACCCGGCAGAAAACCATCCCATCAGCTTTAAATGGATCACCCAGGCCCAGGACAAGGGGGCCAAGCTCATCGTGGTGGACCCCAGGTTCACCCGTTCCGCGGCCAAGGCCGACCTCTTCATCAGACTGCGCCCCGGTACTGACATCGCCCTCTTCGGCGGCCTCATCAATATGTCTTAGAAAACGAGCTTTACCACAAAGCCTATGTCTCTCTGTTTACCAACGCCCCTTACCTGGTAAACAAAGACTTCTCTTTTCAAGATGGACTGTTCTCAGGATTTCAGAGGGATAAGCGGGCCTATGACGTCACCACCTGGGACTATGAATATGACAAGGAAGGCAAGCCGGTCACGGATCCCACCTTGACTAATCCCCGGTGCGTCTTCCAGCTCATGAAGGTTCATTTTGCCCGTTATACCCCGGAGATGGTGGAAGTTACCACCGGCGTGCCCAAGGACCAGTTCCTGAAGATGGCGGAACTCTACTGCGCCACCGGCAAACCGGACAAGGCGGGCACCCTCCTCTACGCCATGGGCGGCACCCAACATTCCACCGGGGTGCAGATCATCCGCTCTTATTCCATCCTGCAAATCCTGTTGGGCAACATGGGCATCCCCGGCGGCGGCATCAACGCCTTGAGGGGCGAGAACAATGTCCAGGGCTCCACGGACATGGCGCTGTTGTTCAACATCGTGCCCGGGTACATGGCCCTGCCCAGCGAGGCCAATCATCCCACCCTGGCGGTCTATAACGAGAAAGAGACCGTCAAGACCTGTTTCTGGAAAAACAAGCCCAAGTTCTTCGTCAGCCTGCTCAAGGCTTTTTGGGGGGACGCGGCCAAAAAGGAGAACGACTTCGCTTACGACTACCTGCCCAAGGTGGGCAAGGGTTTCCAGGCCGCGGGCTACTCCTGGATCCCCCTGTTCGAGGCCATGGGCGCGGGCGACATCAAGGGGATGCTGGTGTGGGGCATGAACCCGGCGGTGAGTTCTTTCAACCTCAAACAGACCTACGCCGCCCTGGACAGACTGGAGTGGCTGGCGGCCTTCGACCTCTGGGAGACGGACACCTCCGTCTTCTGGAAGCGCCCCGGGGCCAACCCCAAGGACATTAAGACCGAGGTCTTTCTCTTTCCGGCGGCGGACTCCCTGGAAAAGGAAGGCAGCGCCTCCAACAGCGGCCGCTGGATCCAGTGGCGCTACCAGGCGGTGAAGCCCCACGGGGACATCAAGAGCGACCTGTGGTACGCCAACCGCCTGGGCCTGGAGCTGCAGAAACTTTATAAAGAAGACCCCAAGGCCGGGTTTCCTGACCCCATCGTCAAATTAAATTGGAATTACGGCGACGCCCCGGACGTCCATCTGGTGGCCCGGGAGATTAACGGCTATACGGTGGCCGATAAGAAGCAGGTGCCCAACTTCCTGGCCCTGCAAGATGACGGCTCCACCGGCTGCGGCTGCTGGATCTATTCCGGCTTCTACCCCGGTCCGGAGAAAAAGGACAACAAAGCCGCGGCCCGGGACAAGAAAGACCCCAGCGGCCTGGGGCTGTACTCCGGCTGGGCCTTTGCCTGGCCGGTGAACCGGCGCATTATTTACAACCGGTGCTCCCTGGACGCCGAGGGGCAACCCTGGAATCCCGCCAAAACCCTGGTGCGGTGGGATCCCGCGGCCAACAAGTGGGTGAGGATCGATGTGCCGGATTTTTACTGGATCGACCCCAAGACCAAGGCCGAGCTGCCGCCGGCGGAGTCCGCCAAGTCTCCTTTTATCATGGTGGCGGAAAACCAGAGCCGTCTCTTTGTCCCCAAGGGGGCTTGCAAAGACGGCCCCTTCCCGGAGCATTATGAAGCCCTGGAATGCCCCTATATCAATCCGGTATCCAAACAGCAGGCCAACCCGGTGGTGAAGATCTGGAAATCCGAGTTGAACAAGATGGTGGAGGTGTGCGATCCCCGCTATCCTATCATCGCCACCACTTTCCGGGTCACCGAGCACTGACAGGCCGGGGCCATGACCCGCAACCTCACCTGGCAGTCGGAGCTGTTCCCGGAGATGTTCGTGGAGATCAGCCCCACCCTGGCCAAGGCCAAGGGCATCAAAGCGGGGGATTGGGTCAAAGTGACCAGCATCCGGGGCGAGGTAATGGCCCGGGCCAACGTCACCCACCGGGTGGCCCCCTTTACCTGCGGCGCCGGGGCGGCCCGCAACACCGTGGAGATGATAGCCCTGCCCTGGCACTTCGGGTTCGCGGGTTTGACCACCGGCGGGCCGGACGGTCGCCGCAACTACGCGGCCAACCAGCTGGCGCCTATGGTGGGGGACGCCAACACCATGATCCCGGAATACAAGGCCTTCCTGGTGAATCTTGAAAAGGCTTAAGGGGGAGACTCATGAGTAAAGCGATATTGATCGACACCACCCGCTGCATCGGTTGTCGGGCCTGCCAGGTGGCCTGCAAGAGCTGGCACGACTTGAAAGCCGGCAAGGCCACCTTCAGCGAGACCTGGAGCAACCCGAGATATTTGAGCAGCAATCAATATACCCGGGTGATCTTTAGGGAGGTTATGGCCCCGGAGGGCCGCCTGAACTGGTATTTCATCAAACGCCAGTGCATGCACTGCGTGGACCCGGCGTGCGAGAGCGTCTGCCCGGTGGGGGCCCTGACCAAGCTTCCGGACGGGCCGGTGGTTTATGACGACGGCAAGTGCATCGGCTGCCGCTACTGCATGATGGCCTGTCCCTTCCAGATCCCCAAGTTTGAATGGGAATCCGTGGTGCCGCTGGTCCGCAATTGCACCTTCTGCGCCGAGCGCCAGGCCATCAACCTGGGGCCGGCCTGCGCCACCACCTGCCCCACCCAGAC
>JAUXZG010000193.1 GCA_030694005.1 Desulfobaccales bacterium
GCTCCACCCCAGGGCGCAGTTGGCGCTGTCCACCATGGCCTTGGAGAGCGTCAACATCCGGTCCAGGTCCTCCTGGGCGCCTTGGCCCGCGGCCACCTTGCAAATCATCTCATAGAGCACCCGGGTGCCCCGGCGGCAGGGCAGGCAGAACCCGCAGGACTCATGCTGGAAGAAGTACAGCAGGCATTTCACCATGTCCACCACGCAGACGGTGTCGTCCATCACCAGCATGGTGCCGGAACCCAGGCCGCCCTCGATCTTGGCCAGGGCGGCGTGTTCAATGGGGGTGTCCAGGTGCTCCTCCAGAATGAAGCCCACAGACGCGCCCCCTGGCTGCAGGGCCTTGAACTTATGGCCGGCGCGCACACCGCCGCCGAACTGGTCGATGAGGGTCCTTAAAGGCATGCCCAAATTGGCTTCGACGATGCCGGGGCGCTTGACGTGGCCCACCACCTGCATGATCTTGGTGCCCGCGGTGTCTTCGGTGCCCTTGGCTTTGTACCATGCGCCACCGTTGACGATGATGGCCGGCACCGCGGAGAGGGACTCCACGTTGTTGACGATGGTGGGCTTGTACCAGACGCCCACCTGGCCGGGGAAGGGGGGCTTGACCCGGGGGTTGCCCCGCTCGCCCTGGATGGATTCAATCAGCGCGGTTTCCTCGCCGCACACATAGGAGCCGCCGCCGGTCTGTACCTGGATGTCGAAAGAGAAGTCCGTGCCCAGGATGTTCTTCCCCAGGTAGCCCTGGGCCCGGGCCTGCTGGATGGCCTTGTTCAGGCGGTGCATGCAAAGGTAGTATTCGCCCCGCACATAAATGTAGCCGAAGGAGGCCCCCACCGCGTAGCCGGTGATGGCTATGCCTTCCAACACCTTGTGGGGGTCGCCTTCCATGATGTAGCGGTCCTTGATGGTGCCCGGCTCCCCTTCGTCGGCGTTGCAGACGATATATTTCGGGAAGATGGGGCTGGGCTTGGTGAAGGACCACTTGAGGCCGGTGGGGAAGCCCGCGCCGCCCCGGCCTCGTAGGCCGGAATCCTTGACGGTGTTGATCACTTCGTCCTGGCTCATGGCCAGGGCCTTCTTCAGGCCCTCGTAGCCGCCCCGGGCCAGGTAGGCATCCAGGCTCATGGGGTCGATCTGATCCACATTGGCCAGGAGCACCAGTTCATCCGGGCTGGGCGGATAGTCGCTCAAAGCGTTGGTGGTGCGGGGCAGGTTGCGCCAGTCCACCACCTGGCCGGCCCGGTAATCTGTCAGGAGGTTCTTGATCCGGTCAGGAGTGAGGCGGCCGAAGACCACTTCATTGATCTGCATTACCGGCGCCACCTCGCACACCCCCAAACAGGCGGTGTGCTCCAGGGTGAAGAGGCCGTCCTGGGTGGTTTCCCCCACTTCCTCGAGGCCCAGCTCGGACTTGACCACCTCCAGGAGGTTGTCCGCGCCCCAGATGTGACACGGGGGCGATTCGCACATGCGGATGATGAACTTGCCCCGGGGCTGGGTGGAGAACATGGTGTAAAAACTCAAGACCCCGTAAAGGTAGGGGTAGGGGATATCCAGGCCCTGGGCCACCATCTGCAGGGCTTCCAGGGGGAGCCAGTTGCCGCAAACATTCTGCACGGCGTGGAGCGCCGGCAAAACCCCGCCTTTGATGCTGCGGAATTGGCTGCAAGTCTCCTGGATGGCGGCTATTTGCTCGGGGCTCAAAGAGGCGCTGACGGGGCGTTTGATCTCCAGCATTATTTGAACCTGTTTTTGGGGTGAGGATTCTTGTGAAAGTTTTCTTTATCAGAAGTCTTTTAATCCCAATACCACACCCTGTCAAGCAAATTTTTAACTTTTGTGCGGAAGCATGTGGAGGGAAGGCCAGGGTCCTGAGGTCCACTTACAATCTCCCCCCATACCCCCCTCCCAACCCGCTTATGGTGGCCGAAGAGGGCGGAGCCAGAGGCTCCGCCCTCTTCGGCCACAAAAACCATAGGGGATTGGGGGCGGGGGCGTGGGGGAGTTTTTTGTAAGGGTAAGGGCCCACCGGCCCTTAGCCCCCTCCCCCACAAACCTCACTTCCTCACCACCCGGCGGCCCAGGACCTTGAGCCAGGCGCCGCCTTCCCTCAGGGCCATTTTGCTCAGCCACAGGAAGCGCCGTTGTTTCCAGTAATGTTTCAAGACGCCGGAAACAGGCAGGGGGTGGAGAGTGATGCGGTGAGGGGAAAAGTGGCGCTTAAACAGGTAATGGGCCCGACGGATGTGCAGGATGTCGCTCACCAGGCCCACTACCTGCCACTTAAGGTTTATTATCAAAGGCAAGGTATGGTGAACCGAAGCTAAAGTGTTGCGGCTGGCCTCTTCCAGGATCAGGCAGGGGGCCAGGCGTTCTTTTATCTCAGAACCCCAGTTTTCCTCCACCCAGGCCAGAGACCAATGGGCCATGGCCCGGGCCTCGGAGATGGCCGCCCCGCCGGTATAGCCGCCGGTGATAAGGATTTGGGCCTTGGGGCAGTGCTCATTCCAGATTTTCAGGGCGTGCAGGAGGCGCAGCCTGGCCACCCGCCCCGGCTTTTCCTGAGGGTTGAGGCGGGACCCCAGAACGATGAGGCCGTCCAGGGTTGGATGACCTTTAAACATGAGCCCGGCGTTACTCATAAGATAGTGATTGAGGTTGGGGGAGGGGGCTAAGGGGCGCAGCCCCTTACCCCCTCCCCCAGGCCCCCTCCCCCAATCCCTTAAGGGGTTTAGTTGGCCTGGGAAGTGGAGGCCAAAGGCCACCACTTCCCAGGCCACTTATGCGGGTTGGGAGGGGGGTTTGGGGGGAGATTGTAAGTGACCTCAGCCCCCTGGCCCTCCCCCCCGGCGTTTACGGCGTAGAGCCCGGGTGCCGGATTTCCAGGCAGGCTCTCTTTTAACCTTGCTCTGGAATTTGGAGGGGCCCTGGAGTATCTGGGGCAAATCCAGGATTAGACCCCCGGGTATCGGCCGGGGACGGGGCGCGGGCTCCGGTCTGGATCTCTCTTTTCCTTGTAAGGGCGTAGGCAACTGCAAAAATTCCCGTCGTAGGGCCGGGGCCAGAAAAAGTTCCTCGCCGTAACCCTGAAAGTTAATACCCGCCACCGCCGCAACCCGGGCCTGGATGGTGACGAGCACCGGCTCCGGCGCCCGGCGCCGCCCCAGTTTCAGGGCCAAATCCGGCCGCCTGGCCAGGGCCAGCTCCTGTCCGGGAGACGGTTTCAACCCTTCTTCCCACACCCGCTCGTGGGCCTTGGGCGGGATAGCCAGATAAAGCAACGCCGGCGGAAGTTCCCCCGGGGGGCGGCGCAGCCGAGCCGGCCCCGGGGAGAGCCCGCTGATTTGCTCCGCCACTACCTCAAAGCGAGGCGGCAGGCTAAGCGCCACCACCTCTTCCAGGTGGCGCCGCCGCACAAACCCCCACCCCGGCTCTGCCACCAGGGCCTGGTGCACCTGGTTTAGAGGGGCAAAACCTTCGTTGGAAAGCACCAGCCCGAACTCATCCGGCCGGTGGCACAGCATATAGGTGAGCATCCGGGCCAGGGGTTCCAGTTGGCGAGGCAGACGGGGCATAATATTTTAGCTGTCAGCTCTCAGCAGTAAGCTTTCAGCTTTTTTGAAAGATAAACTTACTCTTAATAGAGTTTATTTCCTTTTTTATCATTACAAAATAGGTTTTAGGAGAAAAACAGATAACAGAAAACAAAAAGCTGATAGCTGATAGCTGATAGCTGAAAGCTGACAGCTATCAACCAGAAGGCGGTTGACAAGGAAATCTGGAATGCTAAATTAATAAAATTAAAGAAGTTATAAGCGAACTTATGGCGCACGCATACTTTCACCCGCATCACAAAGAGCTTTTGCAAGAGGCGGTGGTCATCGCCGAAGAGGTGACCTCCGAGTTCTTCAAGCTCACCCAGGGGCACTGGCTTAAGGCCCGTTATGATATTTTAACCCTGGAGGCCTTGCAACAGGAGGAAATCTCCCCCCACGCCCTGGCCCTGGTGGCCAAATACGGGGGCCAGCCCCAGGGTCGCCATCTGCCCTCCACCTTTTTTGACTTTTACCGCATCTGCCTCCAGGACCATAACATCCTTAAGGCCCTGGAGACCGGTGGGGAGCTGCGCCTATTTCCCTTGTTGGTTTATGTCTTGACCCACGAATTGGTGCACATCGTCCGCTTTAGCCAGTACCTGGCCCGGTTCGAGGCCTCGCCAGAGGAGAAGCGCCAAGAAGAGGAGCAGGTGCACCGGTTGACTCAGAGAATCCTGGCGCCCCTTAATTTTATCGCTTTACCGCCGGGGATTGGTTATATTCTATAGTTGGCAAGGAGGTTGGCAGTATGCCCATCTACGAGTATCAATGTACCGCTTGTGGCCAAATCGTGGAAAAATGGCAAAAGTTTTCCGAGGCGCCACTCACGGTCTGTCCCCAATGCGGCGGCAGTCTTTCCAAACTTATCAGCGCCTGCGCTTTCCATCTCAAAGGCGGCGGCTGGTATGTGTCGGATTATGCCGGTAATAGCCAGGGGACGGAACCACCGGGCAACGGTAAAGAAACGGTAGCCGCCAAGGAAGGCGCGGATGTGAGCAGTACCCCAAAGGCCCCGGAAGACAAGGCCGGCGACCAATCAGAACCCTCCCCGCCCTCCAAGTTTACCTGAACGAAATGCTAAAGCTCCCCGGGCAGGAGAGAAAGAGAGCCTTAATTGGCAGAAATTAAAAGTGCCCTGGAATTAGCCCTGGAAAAGGCCGAGCGGTACGGCAAGGCCTCCCGAGAGGAGATGGCTGAAAGCCAATACCGGGAGCAGGGCCTTCAGTTGGCCGTCCGGTATCTGAAGGGAGAAGGCGATCTGGAGGCGGAATTCCAGGGCCTCCCTCCTGAGGTCCAACCTGCCGCCCGGACCGCCGTCAAAGAAGTCTTGCTGCGGAACATCGGTCTGCCCCGCAATGGCGAGACGGAACCCCGCCTGGCCCGGGCCCTGCAAGGCTTGCTCCTGGTGGCCAGCAACCAAAAGGCCATGGCCCGCCTCATTACGGAACTGGAACAGTTCCTTAACAACTTCCTGACGGTGCGCCACAACGCCTACCAACAGCTCAAGGCCAGATTCGGCGCCGGCGTTCCCAACATGCAGCGGGCCCTAGAGGCCCAACTGCGGCAGAAAGTGCGCCTGGAGGTGGAACAACTCCCCCAATTCCAGGAGGAATGGCGCCGCTTCCAGGGCCAACTTCTGGACCAGTTCGAACCCATGCTGGAACAGCTAAAAGCCCAGATGCAGAATTTCTAAACTTAAATGATGCTAGATAGGTAAGGGGGCAGGGGCCATAGGCCCCTGCCCCCTTAATTTTGGTTTCTTGGGGGGAGGGCCAGGGACTTGAAGTCCCTGCCCTCCCCCCAAGCCCCCCTCCCAACCCGCAGAAGGGGGGCTGGAGTAGGCGGGGCTAAAGGCCCCGCCTTCTCCAGCCCAATATTACCCTTAAGGGATTGGGGGAGGGGGAGTGGGGGAGGGGGTAAGGGCCTGCGGCCCTTAGCCCCCTCCCCCAAACACAATCCAACAGTCATTGAGGACAGCATGGCGAAGCGGCAGGTGTTGGGTCGGCCGGTGGCGGTCAAGGAAGTGCTTAAGGGGTTTCTCAAGCCTGGTGATTGGGACGCCCTAAAAATGCGGCGGCAGATCCGCCGGGTGTGGGAGGCGGTGGTGCCGGCCCAGTTGTTGGCCCAAACCCGGTTGGTGGATCTAAGGCGCAAGGAACTCTGGATAGAGGTGAGCGCCAGCCCTTTGAGCCAGGAATTGCAATTCCTTAAACCCAGGATTTTGCAAGAGCTGGAAAAGGCCTTGGGACCCGGCATAATTCGCGACCTAAGATTCACGGTGGGAGAGGGGTTTTAGGTATAATTAAAATTTTGTTTACAGTTTAGGCGGGGCCAATGGGCCCGCCTAAACCGCTAACCATACACGGGTTGGGTGGGGGGTGTGGGGGGAGGGCAGGGAGCACTTACAAAAAAGTCCCTGGCCCTTCCCCCACAATCACCACAACCTATCTGGAAAAAAATGGCGCCGGTTACTATTCTGTTGGTAGATGATGACCCCCTGATCCGCAGTTTGGGAAAGGAGCTCTTGGAGCGCCTGGGGTATCGGGTAGCGGTGGCTGAAGATGGCGCCGAGGCCCTTACGGTCTGGCGCCGCCTGGGGGGGGTGGACCTGGTGATTCTGGACTATAATCTATCTGGCCAGGATGGCTGCCAGGTATTGGGTCAGCTTCGCACCCTGGACCCAGGGGTGCGGGTCCTCATGGTCTCCGGCTTTTTCTCTTCGCAAGATGTGGCCCGGCTGAAAGAAGAGGGAGCCAGGGGCCTTATCTATAAACCTTATCGGGTGGCGGAACTTCAGAGCCGGATACAGAAGGTTCTATCTGGGCTAGAGGGGTTTTAGGGTCCGCCTCCGGGTCTTGCCTCTCGAAGCGGAACAGGACGGCCCCGGTGCGGGTGAGGCAGGCCGTCTCTTGCCAGGGCGGGCCCAGCAGTTCTGCGGCAAATCGCCGCATATATTCCAGGCTGGGAATATGGGAGGCCAGCAACCATACCCGTTGGGGGGGCGAGCCCCCTGACTCCGGTATCTTAAGAGCGGTTTCCACGCATGACTTACCGTAGCAGATGCGCTCCAGGGGGCGATGATTGTAATATTTAAAAGGTTTGATGGCGTGGTAATAGACATAGACCAGGTCCTGGGGCTGAAGCTGGCTTTCCAGATGGGCCACCAGGGGCTGAATTTCTTCCCGGTTGTGGGCGGGGTGGAGGTCTTCCTTGATGATTTCCACAGGCTCGAGGGCCAACAGCAGCAGGCCGGTGAGGGCCAGGGCCAGCAGCCTCTGGCGTTTCTGCCACAGCCAGACAAAAATGGCGGTCATCCCTGAGGCCGCCACCAGGTAAAGCAGGGGCGCACTGAAAAGCATGAGGCGGCTGCCGCCGTAATGAGCCATAAAGGGATAGCGTTGCAGGGCCGCGGCCCCCAAAGCCATAAGCAGCGGACCGCCAAGATAGATCAGGGCCAGGCTTCTGCCTTGGTGAATCAACGCCGCGCTGCCGGCCAGAAGCAGGGGCGGCCCCCAAAACACCCCCCATTTAGCCAGAAAATACTCCAGGTAGCGGGAAAGGGCCCCGCCCAGCCAAATTAAAAAAGGCCACGCCCCGGAGAAATCCGGGAAATCCTGGCTCCAGTAAACCACCAGCTCCGGATCTACCTCATGCCGGAAAAACCCGAAATAATAGACGGCGAAGCCAAGTGCCCAGACCAGCCCCAGGGAAAGCACCCGTAACTGCTGGCGGGCCGGCAGGGTGAACCATAAAACCGCCCCGGCCACAGGCAGGGTAAAGATCAGGGGATGGGAGAAGCCCAGGCCGAGGATGCCGGCCAGCGCCAGGGATAGCCAGCCTTTATCTCCCCGGCGAGCCCGGAGGCGTTCCACCAAAAGCAACACCAAGACTGCGAAAAAGGCGTCGCCGCTGTATTGCTTCAACTCCTTGGCATAATAGACCAGGACCGGGGAGAAGGCCACGGTGGCCAGACCCAACAAGGCTGCAGCCGGGGAGGCCAGACCCCGGGCCAAAGGCCAGAAAAGCAGCAGCGTCCCCAAGCCGAAAAAGCAAGAGAGGGATCTGAGCGCCGCTTCCCCACCCCCCAAAAACTTGGCAGCCGCCCAGAGGGTAAGGACGTAAAACGGGGGGGTGGATTGCCGGGCGGCCAGGGCCTCGGCGGGAGTGGATTTAAGGGCCGCCAGGGCCAGCCAGGCCTCGTCGGTCCAGAGGTCCCGGCCTCCCAGGGCGTAGACCCTGACGAAAACCCCCAGGGCCAAAATCAGCACCAGGAGCAGGATAGCATCACCTGACAGACGGGAAGTCGGATGACTCGAGCTTCGCAAGAAAGAAGTTGTCTCCTGAAAGATTAGGCTGAGCTTTAAGTTACCTTGTATTATATGGTAAAATTTTCAATAGAAGGAAGAGATTATTTGTTATTCACCCGGCAAACCTTTAATCTAGGCTCAATCTTATTCTTTATCAATTTATTAGGAAAGATGTGGAACAGCCGCCCCCGGCTGTTTCTCGCCGGCGGAGGCGCCTGCTCTATGAATTCCTGGCAATCATCTAACAACTATCGCTTAAGCAAGTCTTGAGTATGACTACTAGGGCAAAATTCCTTTGGCCCCCGGCGGTGGCGCCCGGGGAGGTGGTGGCGGTGGCGGCCCCGGCCAGCCCCGTGTCCCAAGCGGCCTGGCAGGCCGGGGTGCGCCTCCTCGAGGATTGGGGCTTTCAGGTGCGTTGTGGTCCGGAGATTTTGCATCCCAGGGCCTGGGGGGCAGAGACGGATCGACTGCTGGCCCGGCGCTTTCAAGAGCTCTGGCTGGATCCGGAAGTCAAGGCCATCATCGGGGCCCGGGGGGGCTACGGCTCCCTCAAACTGCTTCCCTATCTGGACCTGAAGGTTCTCAAGGCCCAACCCAAGAGGCTGGTGGGTTTTTCCGACCTCACCAACCTGCTGATGCATCTGCACCACCGTCTAAGGCTGGTGACCTTCCATGGCCCCACGGTGGCCCACCTGGCCGAGATTACTGAGGACGCCCGGAAAAATTATCATCAATGGCTAACTGCCCCGGGACCCCAAACCATCACCTATGAAAATTTAACGGTCCTCCACCCGGGGGTTGCTGAAGGACCTCTGGCCGGGGGCAACCTCACCACCCTGTGCCACCTGGTGGGCACCCCCTTTGCCCCCCGGCTCAGCGGTTACCTGTTGTTCCTGGAAGATCATAATGAGGCCCTCTACCGCCTGGACCGCATGATCCATCACCTGCTCCTGGCCGGCGTCCTTAAAGGCGTAAAGGGCGTGGTATTGGGAGCCTTCACCCAATGCGGCTCTAAAGAAGGCGTCTCGGCAGTCATGACCGCGGCCCTAACGCCCCTTAAGGTGCCGGTGCTGGCGGGCCTGCCCGTGGGCCATCAACCGGCTAACCATACCCTGCCCCTGGGAGCCTGGGCCAGGATAGATGCCCAGTCTGCCAGTCTGAGGTTAGGATGAGGTTTGGGGGAGAGGGCTAAGGGGCGCAGGCCCCCTTACAATCCTCCACCAAACCCCAAAACCCCACCCCCAACCCCTAAAGAGACCTTTGCCCGGAAAAGGCTAGGGTGACTTCGTAGGGGCACAGCACGCTGTGCCCCTACAGCAGAATCCACGTCATTTGTAGGGGCACGGCGTGCCGTGCCCTATTCAGATCCCGCTTAACCAACCTTTCTTGCTGGCAACTTCTTAATGTTCCTCGATATTGACAATCACCTTATAGAACTTATTTTTTATATATCTATTATATTACAGGAGGAGGTATGGAGAAGAAGAAGGCGTACACCTGTCAAACCTGCGGGGCGCTGGCGGAGGACCCCGGCCATCTGTGTAATCCCTCCACCGATCCAGTGCTCTGCCCTTATTGTGGGAAGAAGGAGCCTCAACCCCAGCATTTCTGCAAGGGTAAACTGGAAGACATCAAGTATGTCTGCGAGGGCTGCGGCCGCCTGGCCACTTCAGACGCCTTTCTCTGCAAACCCAAGAGGG
>JAUXZG010000196.1 GCA_030694005.1 Desulfobaccales bacterium
ACCGCCCCCCCTGGGGCATGGCCTCCAGGGCATTCTTGAAAAGATTGATCAGGACCTGGCGGATCTGCCCGGGGTCAAAGGCAAAGGGCGGCACAGCCGGCGGCTCTTCAAGCCGGAAGACCACCCCCGTCTCTTTGAAGCTGGCTTCCATGAGCTCCGCCACTTCCCGGACCAGGGCCACCAGGTCTCCGGGGATTTTCTGGGTAGGGGTGATGCGGGTAAAGGTACCCAGATCCGCCAGAAACTTCTCCAGGCGCTGCACCTCTTCATGGATGAGCTTTAATTTGCGCCGGGGGGCCTCGGGCAATGCCGGCAGGCGCTCCAGTTGCTGAGAAAAGCCGCCGATGACCAGCAGGGGGTTTTTGATCTCATGGGTGACATGAGCCACCATCCTGCCCAGGATGGCCAGGCGCTCGCTCCGCAGAAGTTCCTCCTCCATGCGTTTCCGTTCCCGTAGGTCTTTAAAATGGCCGATAACCCCGATCTCCCGGTCGTTTTCATAGAGCACCCGGGCGGAAAGCCAGATGGGCACCAGGGCGCCATCCTTATGTCGCATCCAGGTTTCATAATTCTCTAGAATGCCCGCGCCTCCGTAAACAGGATCATGGATTTTCTGATCGATGTCCTCAGCCAGGCCGGAGGCATAGAGTTCCCTGGTATTCATTTTGCCAAGGACTTCTTCCGGTTCATAGCCAAGGATTTTAGCCGCGGTTTCATTAAAGGTACGAATGGTGCCTTCCACATCGTGGGCCACGATGCCATCCATGCAGGTATGAATTAATAGCTTCTGAAAGTAAATGCCGCGCTCCACCTCCGCGGTCAGGGCCTCTTCGGCTCGCTGGCGCTTGATCTGCCACCACATGCCGTTCATCAATAAAGTCAACTGACGGACGTCCGATTCATCATATTCCTCTTCCTTGTTTCCCACGCCGGCTACCGCCACGATTCGGTCACCGTCAAATACCGGAATATTCAGGTGGCGCCGTATTGCGACATGGCCTTCCGGGTAGCTTTTCTTATAGGGGTTGGGAGCGGCATAGTCATTGGTAATAATGGGCCGCCGCTGGCGCACGGCTTCACCCCAGAGCCCGGTGGTCTCCAAAGGATAGACAATGGGTTTATCAATGATAGCGCATTGCTCCATGGCGGTCTTGGACCAGGCTTGCATGGTGAGAACCGTTTCATCCTCATTCATGAAAGCCAGGTAACCGATCTTGCTTTTGGTCAGCCGGACTCCTTCTTCCAGGGCGAAATCGGTAATCTCTTTCAGCGTTGCCTTGGTCATTTGGCTAAGTTGCCATACCGCCTCGAGGCGGGACTCGTCGAGGCGCAGCGCCTCCTCCATGTTGGCACTGCGCACGGCCAGTCCCAATTGCCCGGCCAGAGATTGAAAGAACTCGACGTGCTCTTTGGCAAAATAACCCTTCTGGCTACTGGCCGCAGCCAATACTCCCAGGGTCAGAGTTTCCGTAGTGATGGGTGCCAGCACCAAGGAGGCCAGAGTTTCATCTTCCAGAAGCCCCTGGAGGCGATCCGCCACAGTAGAGGAATCCGCCACAGAAATTACCTGGTGGGTCGACAAACATTGCCCCAGAAGGGATTCGGGATCGGGCTTTACCATCTGTTCCCGGGCCTCAGGCGGCAGACCCCGTGCGCCTTTCATGTGCAGAAAGCCATCTTCATCTAACAGCCGCACTGAACATTTTTCCACCCCCAGCTGTTCCTCCAGCACTCCCAGCACCCCTTCCAGGAGATCCGGAATATAAAGAGAAGAGGCCAATCTGCGGGCCGCTTCGTAGAGCACCGAGAGTTCAGCGACGCGCCTTTTAAGTTGTTGTTCGCTTTCCTCCAGGGAGCTGGAAATCCGGCCGAAGAGGTCGAACACGTCTTCCATGCGGGTGCCCATGGCGGAGAGGAAGCCTTCCTTGAGAACCCGGGCCGCCGCCGGTCCGATGGAACGGGCAATGGTACGTTCCACGAAGTCCGCCAGCCGGAGCTTTTCCCGGTCCCCCCACTCAGATTCAGGGATCACCACCTCCCGGAGAAAGTCCTGGCGTGCTTCTGCCGCCTTCCGGGGGCCGATGAGCTTCTCCATAAAGCGGGTCAATTGGTCCAGGCTCGGTAAATAAGTATACCGTTTCTCTAAAGGCAGCTCTCTTTCCCGTTCAAATACATCGACAAACCGCCGGGCCTGCTCCTCCTCCACCGGACTGGGCACCGTTAATAAAGAGACGCTCACAAAAGTGACGGCATTGAAAAGCAAGGACCAGAAGAAGGCGTGGGAGAGCTTATCCAGGCCGGTCAGGCCTAAAAAAGCAGTGGGCTTGAGAAAAGCCAGGCCGAAGGGGCCCGCCGATAAAATACTTAGAGGGAACCAGCCCGCTTCAACCAGATAGGGCAGGACCAGCGTATAGGCCCAGAGGAAAAACCCTGACATCAATCCCGCGATGGCCCCCCACCGGGTGGCTTCCCGCCAATACAGGGCCCCCAGCATGGCCGGCACCAATTGCATCACCCCGCAAAAGGCGATCAGCCCGATATCCACCAGCATGACCGTAGGAAAGATCAGGTGATAACCAAAATATCCCAAAAGAATCAGAAACAGGATGCTGCCTCGTTTAATGGTCAATAGATGGGGGGTAATACGCTCTTCCAGTTTTAGCCGAATGGCCAGAGGCATCACCAGGCTATTGAGGAGCATAGTGCTCACCGCGATAGAGGCAACCGCCACCATGGCGGTGGAGGCCGACAACCCCCCCAAAAAGACCAGCAAGGCAAGATAGGGATGCCCGGTTTGCAAAGGAATGCGGAGGACAAAGGTATCGGCCTGTTCCTGAGGGATACCCAATAGCAGTCCCCCGAAGGCGATGGGCATGACAAACAGGTTCATCAACAACAGGTACAGGGGAAAAAGCCATATAGCGGTCAGAATATGCCTCTCATTGGTATTCTCCACTACCGCCATATGGAACATACGAGGAAGAAAGTGGATGGCCCCCATAGCCAGGAGGGTGAGCACCAGGAGCAGGGAATAGCTGTTGTGAGGCCCAGTGTTCACCAGGAGAAGCTGATGAAATTCGGGGCTCTGCCGGATACGCGTGAAGATTTCCCCCCAGCCCGAGAAAAGACCAAACGTTACCAGGACACCTAGGCCAAAAAAAGCCAGGAGTTCTATCAGGGATTCGAAAACCACCACC
This sequence comes from Desulfobaccales bacterium, assembly GCA_030694005.1. GTDB lineage: Bacteria > Desulfobacterota > Desulfobaccia > Desulfobaccales > 0-14-0-80-60-11 > JAUXZG01. Next base: position 3,198 of record JAUXZG010000196.1, read on the forward strand.
GCTACTAACCCCTCATGGCGTTCGGTGGGATCCAGATGGCGGGCCCCAAACAGAATGCCGAAAAGCGCCAGGAGCAGGGCCACATATAAGGCGGTATCTTGATAAATCGGGATGGCGAGGGGGGGGGTAATTTCTTTATAAACCAAGACGTTAAAGGTATCGGAGATTGACTTGAGCTGCAGGCCGATATAGGGGGTTATGGCCAGGAGCACTCCCACGGTAGCGAGGGCCCCCAGAAAAGCCCCTTTGCCATAGCGCAGCGTCAGGAAATCGGACATAGTGGTCAGGTTGTTTTCCTTGCAGATGCGCAGGAGCTTGCGTAAACCGAACCACCAGGAAAAAGCGATGATGGTGGGGCCCAGATAGATGGTGAGAAAGGTCACGCCCGAAGTGGCCGCCTTGCCGACGCTGCCGTAAAAAGTCCAGGCGGTGCAATAGGCCGCCAGAGAAAGGGCGTAGATATAGGGATTGGCGATGATGCTCTTGCCCCGGGCCCGTTGCCGGTCCCCATAATAGGCGATGGCAAAGAGCAGGAAGAGATAGCCGAAGGCGGCGGCCGCTACCAGACCCGTGCTTAGCATAATTCTTTGATTCCTGCCGGTTTACTCCCGGGAAGTTAATCGGCTACCCAAGGCATAAAGCCCGACAATGGCCAAGATCCAAACCACATGGAGATACAAAACCAAAACCGGAATCCCTCCCAGTAACGCGTCGCGGTTAAAAATCTGCAACAATGGATAGTTCAGAAGGAGAAAGATAAGGATCCCCAGTAAGGCCCAAAGTTTTTCTCTGCTTGTCCTGGCAGGCAAAATTATTTCCTCCTCATCTTCTCACCGGGGGATGGCGTCTCGCACCAAAATATGCCTTCCCTCATCCCCAGCGGCTAGGCTATCCATAAGCTAGAAAACCTACTATAATTGTCGTATCAACCTAAAGCTTTTTCTGGCGAGCCAAACTGGCCTCAACGCCGGAAAAGCCGCGGTGAGTTGTAAGCAGATGGAGATTATCAGGATAAAGACCACCTTCATGGGTAAGTCCTCAACTCGCTTTACTCCGCCAGGCCGTGCGGTCCACGTTTCCTTTTCCTTTATAAAATAAGCTTTTTATCTCCGAAAAACCATATACTCCGTCTTCTCCGGCGGTATTTTTAGAGTTTTTTCGGCTTCCTTAAGGGAACCGCAAATATTTCTTTATCCCCAAATTCTTGGGAAGATGGCCGTGGGGTTAGGAAACTGACAAGACCGGGCGACTTCTCAAAAGCCAGCTTCCCCAGAAGGGCAATTGGTAACCCAATTTAGAAAGGTGGCGCCATCATAAATCTTAGGGGAACAGTCTGGTTTTCGCAAAACCGGATAATTGCGGGAAGGAGAAAAGCTGCGAAGTTATGGCGATCAGCAAGTTAACTTAAGCCAGGCCTTCTAGAAAAAATCCGTCAGGAAGGGATTGTCGGCTTTTTCCTGGCCCAGGGTGGAGGAGGGAGCCTCGCCGTAATCATGGCCGGGCCAGATGCGGGTTTCATCCGGCAGAGGCATGATCTTTTCTTGAAGGGAGTGGATGAGTTGGTCCAGGGACGCCCCG
>JAUXZG010000197.1 GCA_030694005.1 Desulfobaccales bacterium
GCCCCAAACCGGGGAGGGTTGGATCAACGGCGGCTTCATGGTGTTTGAACCCGGAGTCTTTGATTACCTCCACGGCGATGCCACGGTGCTGGAGGAAGCCCCCCTGGAAAACCTGGCCCGGGACGGCCAGCTCATGGCCTATAAGCACTATGGCTTCTGGCACTGCATGGACACCCTCAGGGATCGCAATGTTCTGGATGACTTGTGGCGCACCGGTCGAGCCCCCTGGCAGATCTGGGAGGCAGCTTGATGTTTGCCGGCATCTATCATAAGAAGCGGGTGCTGGTAACCGGGCATACCGGCTTTAAAGGCTCATGGCTCTCGGCCTGGCTGGTGCACCTGGGCGCTGAAGTGGCCGGCTTCTCGCTGGGAGTGCCCACCCACCCCGCCAACTTTGAGGTTCTGGGCTTAAAAGACCGGCTGCTGCACTTTGAGGGGGATATCCGTAACCTGCATGCCTTTAAGCAAGCCCTTAAGGATTTTCAGCCGGAGCTGGTATTCCACCTGGCCGCCCAGTCTCTGGTGCGGCGCTCCTACGCCGAACCCGCGGAAACCTTCGAAACCAACGCCCTGGGCACCATGAATGTCCTGGAAGGTTTGCGCCAACAAGCTTCGTGCCGGGTGGGGGTGATTATCACCAGCGACAAGTGTTACCGCAACGTGGAATGGACCTGGGGGTATCGCGAAAATGATACCCTGGGGGGGGATGATCCCTACAGCGCTTCCAAGGCCTGTGCGGAACTTATCTGTCAGGCTTACCTCAAGTCCTTTTTTAAGCAGGACCGGCCTAAAGTGGCCACCGCCCGGGCTGGCAACGTCATCGGCGGCGGGGATTGGGCTCCGGATCGCATCGTGCCTGATTGTGTGCGGGCCTGGGCCGCCGGCCTGGCGGTGAAGGTCAGGTCTCCCCAGGCCACTCGCCCCTGGCAGCATGTGCTGGAACCCTTAAGCGGCTATTTGTGGCTAGGTGCCAGGCTCTGGCAGGGTGATCAGGCCGCGGCCGGTGAGGCCTTCAATTTCGGCCCCCCACCCACGGTCAATGAATCGGTGGCGGAACTTATCGCCGCCCTGGGCCGCCATTGGCCCCAGGCCGCCTGGGAGGTGGAGCCGGTGGACCCGCAACACGGCCGGGAATCCACCTTGCTCAAGTTATGCTGCGACAAGGCTTGGCATTTTCTTAAGTGGCGGGCGGTCCTGCCTCTGAGCGAGACCATCCGTTTTACCGGCGAATGGTACCGGACCTACTATGAGCAGGGTGCTCCCCCCATGTACGATTTAACCTTAAGGCAAATCCAAGACTATCAAACCAGAGCGCAGGCGGAGGGACCGGCGTGGACGGCTCCCTGACCGTCGGCACTTCCGCCATTGAGGGAGTCTGGCTCGAGCCTCTGAAGCAAATCGAGGACGAGCGGGGGGCCGTGCTGCACATGCTGCGTAGTGATGCCCCTTATTTCACCCGCTTCGGAGAGGTCTATTTCTCGGTAGTCCTCCCCCAGGCCGTAAAGGCCTGGAAGCGCCACCACCGCATGACCCAGCACTTTGCCGTGCCGGTGGGGAAAATCAAGGTGGTAGTGTTCGATGACCGGCCTGGGTCCGCAAGTCACGGTTTGATGGAGAAGTTTATCCTCGGCCGGCCAGACCATTACTACCTGCTGCGCCTCCCCCCCCTGGTGTGGTACGGGTTTCAAGGATTGGGGCCTGAGCCTGCCTTGCTGGCCAATTGCGCCGATTTGCCTCACGACCCCAATGAGGTGGAGACTTTACCGGACCCTACTCCCTATGTGCCTTTCAAATGGGAAGAAGATCATGGCTGAGCAATCTGGTCTTCCTTACCCCTTGGTAAGCGTCATTATGAACTGCCTTAACTGTGAGAAATACCTCAAGGAAGCCATTGATTCGGTCTATGCCCAGACCTACCATAACTGGGAGATCATTTTCTGGGACAATGCCTCCACCGACCGCAGCGCCGAGATCGCCCGCAGTTACGACAGCCGCTTGCGCTACTTTCGGGGAGAGCAAACCGTCAATCTGGGGGAAGCCCGCAACCTGGCCTTAGAACAAGCCCGGGGGGAATTTATCGCTTTTCTGGACTGCGACGATCTCTGGATGCCCCAGAAACTGGAGAAACAGATACCTTTGTTCGACGACCCGGAGGTGGGGCTGGTCTTCAGTAATTCCATAATCTTCAACGACCTGGGGGAAAGCCGTTTGTTCTATGGCCGGAACCCAAATTTTCACACCGGCTACTGCTTTCCCCAACTGCTCACCGACTACTTTCTGGATCTGGAAACTGTGGTCCTCAGGCGCGCCGCTCTGGACGGCGAAGAGATGTGGTTTGACCCGAACTTTAACCTGATTGAGGAAGGTGATCTGTTTACCCGAATAGGCTATAGGTGGAAGTTGGCCATGGTGAATGAGCCCCTGGCCAAATGGCGGGTACACGCGGCCGGCTGGACCTGGACCAAGGGTTACCTGACGGCTGATGAAAAAACGGCGATGCTGGAGAGATATAAAAAGACCTTTCCAGGTTTTTCCGAACGCTATGCCAAGGAAATAGAGATAGTAGAGACTCAGATTGCGGTTAAGCGGGCCAAACATTTGTGGCGGGAGGGCAATTCCCCAGCCGCCAGAAAATGTCTGGCCCCGCACCTGGTTAAAGGCAGAAA
>JAUXZG010000200.1 GCA_030694005.1 Desulfobaccales bacterium
ATCCGCGATTTATGGGGATTTTTGAAGTTCCGCAAAAAATATTGGCTGTTGCCCATCATCTTAACCTTGCTCTTTTTCGGAGCCTTGATGGTCTTTGCGGGCGGTTCGGCCATTGCTCCGTTCATTTATACGATTTTCTAGGTAAAGGGCTTAAGTTTGCCGGACGCGATTTTAGGACTTTCCGCTTTTTATCATGACAGCGCCGCAGCCATCCTGGTGGACGGCCAGATTGTGGCCGCGGCCCAGGAGGAGCGTTTCAGCCGCAAGAAGCACGACCCCTCCTTTCCCGCCCAGGCCCTGGCCTATGTGCTGGCGGAGTCGGGACTTAAGGTAGCCGACCTGAGCGCTGTGGCCTTTTACGACAAACCCTATCTCAAGTTTGAACGGCTGCTGGAAACCTATCATGGCTTTGCCCCCCGGGGTTTGCGAAGTTTCGTGATGGCCATGCCGGTGTGGATCAAGGAAAAGCTCCTGATGCGCAAATTGCTGCGGGATGAACTGGCCAAAGCCGGCCCGGGCAAACCTCCGCTGCTTTTTCCCGAGCACCACCTGTCCCACGCGGCCAGCGCCTTTTATCCCTCACCTTTTAAAGAGGCGGCGATTCTGACCATTGACGGGGTGGGGGAGTGGTCCACCTCCACCATCGGTTTCGGCCAGGGGCGCGAGATCAGCATCTTAAGGGAGTTGCACTTCCCCCATTCCCTTGGCCTGCTCTACTCCGCGTTCACCTATTACTGTGGGTTCAAGGTCAACAGCGGGGAATACAAACTGATGGGTCTGGCTCCCTATGGCAACCCGGAGGCGGAGCAGACCCAACAATGGAAAAACTTGATCTTAGATGAGTTGGTGGACTTGCGGGAAGATGGCTCGATCCTCTTGAACATGGATTATTTTGATTTTGCCACGGGCCTGACCATGTGCCGGGATGAGGTCTGGCAGTCCTTATTTGGCATCCCACGGCGCCCCAGGGAAAGCAAACTTGATCAAAGGTACATGAACCTGGCCCTGGCGGTGCAGCAAGCCACCGAAGAGATTGTCTTGCGCCTGGCGGACACCGCCAAGAAGCTCACCGGCGCCGATTATCTGGTGATGGCCGGTGGGGTGGCCTTAAACTGCGTGGCCAACGGCAAACTGTTGCGCCGGGGCACCTTCAAAGACCTGTGGATTCAGCCCGCCGCCGGTGACGCGGGCGGGGCCCTGGGCGCGGCCCTGGCGGCCTGGCATATCAGTAAGGGCCAAGAGCGCCAGATTAACTCCGGCCTCGACCACATGCAGGGGTCTTACCTGGGGCCGGAATTTGACGCCGGCGATATCTTAAGGGTGGCCCGACGCTACCAGGCGCCGTACCAGGTTTACCAGGATTTTGACCAAATGTGTGGGGAGGTGGCGGCCCTGTTAGCCCAGGGACAGGTGGTAGGCTGGTTTCAAGGCCGGATGGAGTGGGGCCCCCGGGCCTTGGGGAACCGCAGCATCTTGGGAGACCCGCGCCACCCGGAGATGCAAAAACGCCTCAATTTAAAAATCAAGTATCGGGAAGGGTTCCGCCCCTTTGCGCCCTCGGTGTTGTTTGAAGAAACCAAGAATTATTTTGGGCTGGACCGGCCTTCCCCTTACATGCTCTTAGTGGCGCCGGTGCAGGAACCCAGGCGCCAGCCCCTGCCGCCGGGGTATGAAAATCTCGAGCTCTATGAGAGACTTTACCACCTGCGTTCCGACATTCCGGCCGTGACCCATGTGGACTATTCGGCCCGCATCCAGACGGTGCATAAAGAGACCAATGAGAAGTACTGGCGTTTAATTCAGGCGTTTAAGGAGCAGACCGGCTGCGGGGTGATCGTCAACACCAGTTTCAATGTGCGGGGGGAACCTATTGTCTGCACCCCGGAGGACGCCTACCAGTGTTTCATGCGCACCGAGATGGACTATCTGGTAATGGGGGACTTTTTGTTTGATAAAAAGGCCCAGCCCCCCTGGCGGGAAGAGAAAGATTGGCGACAGGAGTATGAGCTGGATTAGTTTTTTGGGGGAGGGTAGTAGGGGCGGGATAACCCCGCACTTTCCTCCCTGCCCCCCTCCCCCAAATAACTTTTAATTGCTCCAAAGGATCCCCAGACCAAAGACGCGTTTATGAGAGTCACCCTGGCCCAACTGAACCCGGTGGTGGGGGATGTCACCGAAAATCTAAAAAAAGTTAGAAACACTCTGGAGCAAGGAAGCTCATCAGCCGATCTGCTGGTTTTTTCAGAGCTTTTTCTGGTGGGGTACCCACCCCGAGACCTTCTGGAGAAACCGGCTCTGATAGAGAAAACCCAGCAAGCCATCCAGGAGCTGGTCAACCTTTCCGCCAGGTATCCCCAAACCGCTTTGCTGATAGGGGCACCCAGGCCCAGCGGCCTGGATACGGGCAAGGGGCTGCACAACTGCGCCGTGCTATTTTACCAGGGAAAATTATTGTTTCAGCAAAACAAGTCCCTGTTACCCAGCTACGATGTCTTCGATGAAACCAGGTACTTCGACCCGGCCGGCCAGGTCCAGGTATGCCCCTTTAAAGACGAGGTCCTGGGTATCTCCGTGTGCGAAGATGCCTGGTATGATCCGACTTTATGGGCCAGAAGGCTTTATCCCTTTGACCCCATAAAGGTCCTGGCCCAAGAAGGCGCCACCGTCTTGATCAACCTCTCCGCGTCGCCTTTCCAGGTGGGCAAAGAAGAGGTCAGATACCGCCTTTTTCGGGATCACGCCCAGAAATACCGGTTGCCCCTAATATATGTCAACCAGGTAGGCGGCAACGATGAACTTATTTTTGACGGCCGGAGCATGTGTTTTGACCGGACCGGAGAGGCCGTCGCCATCTTGTCGCCTTTTAAAGAAGAGCTGGTCACGGTTGACTTAAGACTTTCCGGCACCCCAGGTCTCTATACCCCCCAGGAAAAAATCGCCGCCGTTTACGAGGCGCTGGTCCTGGGCATCAGGGATTATTGGGGGAAGTGCGGGTTTTCCCAAGCTGTGGTGGGCCTCTCCGGGGGGGTGGATTCTGCGGTCACCTGCGCCCTGGCGGTCCAGGCCCTGGGCCGGGAAAATGTCCTGGGGGTGTTAATGCCTTCGCCTTACTCTTCCCCCGGCAGCGTCCAGGATGCCCAAAAACTCGCCGAAAACCTGGGCATTACTTATAAGATCATCCCCATTACCCCTATCTATCAAGCCTATCTGGAGTCCCTGCAAGAGCCTTTGCAGATAGAAGAAGTAGATGTGACCCTGGAGAACCTGCAGGCCAGGATCCGGGGTAATATCTTGATGGCCCTGTCCAACAAGTTCGGTTACCTGGTGCTCTCCACCGGCAACAAAAGCGAGCTGGCCGTGGGCTACTGCACCCTTTACGGGGATATGAGCGGGGGCTTAAGCGTCTTGGCCGATGTGCCCAAAACCATGGTTTATGAGCTGGCCCATTATCTTAATCGGGGGGCGGAAATTATTCCCCAGGAGATCATTAATAAAGCGCCGTCCGCCGAACTGCGGCCCGACCAGACAGACCAGGATACCTTACCCCCTTACGAAGTCCTGGACGCCATCATGAATTATTACCTCACCGAAGGCTACTCGTATAACGACCTGGTCAAGCTGAATTTTGACCCGGAGGTGGTGAGGTGGGTGATCCGGGCCATCGATAAGAGCGAATATAAAAGGCGACAGGCGGCCCCGGGCCTGAAAATAACCTCCAAGGCTTTCGGCATGGGCCGCCGCACCCCCATCGCCGCCAAGTTTGAGATTTGAGGGCAGGGTTGGGGGAGGGGGCTAAGGGGCGGTAGGCCCTTACCCTTACAAAAAACTCCCCCAACCCCCCTCCCCCAATCCCATAAGCTTCTTAGTGCTGGGGCAGGCGGGGCCGCAGGCCCCGCCTGCCCCAGCACCATTATAGGGGGGGGGGAGGGGAGTTTGAGGGGAGGGTGGGGGACCTGCGGTCTCCCAGCCCTCCCCTCAAGACACCTTCTCAAACTTTATTCAGTCGCCGGCGCTTCTTGCGGAGGTGTCAGGGCGGCTGGAGGTGGCCCGCTGGCGGCTGGCGGCTCCTGGGTGGCGGCTGGGGGAGCCTCTGCCTCTGGCGCCGGGGCCGCGGCCGGGGTCGGCGGGGTAGTGCCAGCGTCCGGGGCTGCGGGGGCGGCCTCCGGAGGCGTCACCCACTCCGCCGGCGGCGCCGGCGCCGGCGTCCCTACCCCCTCCTTCTTCACCGTCTTGAAGTAAGCGGGGTCAATCTGCTGGGAAAAGGCCGGGGTCTCCTTAACCCACTTCCAAGGGCCTTTGGTGGTCTTGCCTTTATAGAAATAACCTTCCCAGTAAAAATAATACTTGCCCCGGTAGCGGAAGAGGTCGGTGGGGAGATTGGGGGCGTAGTACACCTGGGGCGCCCCAGGCACCGGCAGCCACACAGGCTTTACATGTGGGGGGACCGGATTGATGCGAATGTCCTGGGCCCAGGCAGGGGCCCAGCTTAGAGAAGCACCCAAAGCCAACAGCACCATAACCCTGACCAGTCGCCGCATGGAGATACCCTCTTAAGTTTGGATATTTGGGGGAGGAGGCCAGGGGCCGGTGGGCCCACTTACAATCCTCCCCCCAATTCCTTCCTTTCAACCCCGGCCATACGTGACCCTCACCTGGTCTTGAACACCGAAGGATGAATCTTCACCAAGGCCAGGGGCACCTTGCGCACCAAGTGCCAGGGGCCGGTGGCGGTAGGGCCTTTATACCATTGTCCCCCGTAATAGTAATAGTATTTTCCCCGGTAGCGAAAGAGGTCCCCGGCGATGTTGGGCGCATGTACCACCCGATGGGGGCCGGGCGCCGGGGTCCACAGGGGCACCACATTTGGGGGCACCGGCGGCGGCAAGACTACCTGGCACCAACCCGGGCTGGCCAGGGCGGTTATCAGGAGCAGCACCAGCACAAGCTTCAGAAATCGCCACATCAAAGAACACCTCCGGTTTTCATATTTTCCAGTCCCGGCCGGCCGGAGAAACGCGGGGTCTAGTCGAGCCCCCAGCCTTTCTCCCCGCCGGGCCCTGGGTCAACCGTACCTCTCTATGGAATCCGAATCTTTAGAAAATCTTATGGTCTCCCCCACGATTTTATTTCATGTGCCCCGGGGGCACGTGTTCCTCGCCGAATTTCTTCATCTGCCCCGGAGGCAAGGACTCTCCCTCGAATTTTTTCATCTGACCGGGGGGTAGAGGCTCTCCCCGCCAGCCGGTTTTCCTGCCCCGGGCCCATCCCGGCGGGGTTTTGAAATACGGCGCACCGATCTGGTAAAACACTTTCGGGGGTTGGTTGATCTGTTTCCAGGGCCCCATGGTGCCTCTGCCCCGATACCACGTGCCGTTATGGTAGTAGTAATAATGCCCGCCGTAGCGGAAGAGGTCCGCACGGATGTTAGCCGCATGCTCTACCCCTCTGACATGGGGGATCGGGGTCCAGGCGGGAACCAGATTGGGCGTGAGCGGGTTGGGCACCAGCGGCACCGCCTGCTGTCCCCATGCCGGAGCCGCTAGGCTCCCGAGCACAATCATCACCTAAATAATGTTCTCAGCAAAGGCGACATTTGACACCTCTACTAATACGGAATATTCCGGCGCCGCCCCACGCTCAGGTCGTGCAGGGGGATCAGGATGTCCGCCACCTCCCGCACCTTGCGGGCGCTCTCATAGGCGTCCATCAGATTGAGATGCACCCCCGGGGGGACCACCGGCCCGGATTTAGGAAAATTCAGGTCATTACAACAAAAGCCGGTGATGACCGCCTGGCCCTGGCTGGTGTTGATCACCACGGACTGGCCCCCCACGGTGTGGCCGGGGGTCAACATCACCTTGATCCCCTCCACAATCTCGGCGTCGCCGTCCACCTGCACCACCTCCACTTCGTCCAACAGGTCAGGGTAATAGCGATGGTCCACCGGGTGGGGGTTTTTGAAGAACTCATACTCCGCCTTTTGCACATATACCCGGGCATTGGGGCACTTATAGTCGTTTTCGCAATGGTCGTTGTGCAGGTGAGTGTGGATGATGATGTCAATGTCCTCGGGTTTGAGGCCGTAGGTGTCAAGGGCCTCCTCGAACTCCTTGATTTCGAGCCCGTATTTCTGGCCCACCTCCGGCGGCACCACGAACTGCTCCAGGCCCGTGTCCACCAGGATGGTCTCCGGCCCCCCTTCCACATAAAACACATAGATGGGGATCCAGATTCTTTTGCCGTATCCTTTCAGGTAAGTCATGATTCCCTGATCGGTCTCATTGGCCCCCACCACCAGGGGATGAATTACATACTGACGCATCGGCCTCTCCTATTTTGACTGCCCGAACCACGGGTATGTTAAGGCTGTTGCCAAAGTGGTTTTAAGGGGAGGGCCGAAGGATAGTGGCACAGAGGTCTCGCCTGGGTCCGACGCCCTCTCCTCAAACTCCCCTCCCAGACCAGTAGTGTCCGGTACGAAAGTTGCGTTAGGGGCTATGACCTCTTGTCTGGCACTGAAACCGACAAGAGTTTAAAAGTTCTTTCTGGGGTCAGGATTGCACTCCGGACACGACTTGTGCTCTTGTCTAAAGAAGATGAAAGATGTAGGGGCAGGCGCCCTCGCCTGCCTTTGGCAGCCGGGGGCGGTTGTCCCTACATGGCGAAATGGGCTTTGCAGCAGTTCCAGGCTCTTAGTGGGGGTCATGACCTCATCTTAGCCAGGGGGAGATAATCTTTTTGGCCAGGTTGATGGGGATGGCAAAGCCGATGCCCTGCCCCTGGGCGGAAATCATGGAATTGATGCCGATCACCCGGCCGTTGATGTCCACCAGGGGGCCGCCGCTGTTGCCCGGGTTGATGGAGGCGTCCGTCTGGATGAAATCCCCGTAATGGCCCTGACCCAAGCCCCGCCGGCCGGTGGCGCTTACGACCCCCACGGTCATGGTCTGCTCCAGGCCAAAGGGGCTCCCCATGGCAATGGCCCACTGACCCACCCTGATCTGGCTGGAGTCCCCCAAGTGGGCGGGTTTCAGTCCCTGGGCCTGCACCTGCACCAGGGCCACGTCAAAGCGGGGGTCGCTGCCCAGCACCCGGCCCTGGACTTCCCGGCCGTTATTGAGGCGCACCAGAATCTGTTGGGAGCCGGCCACCACATGGTGGTTGGTCAGGATATAACCCCGGCTGTCGATGATGATGCCGGAACCCTGCCCCACCTGACGCCGCCTTATGGGTTGGGATGGGCCGGATTCCCGGAAGGTCCCTTCAAAGGGGGTGCCCTTAAAAAAATCCTCCGGCGGTCTCCAGGGTTGCACGGTTACCACCCGTACGGCTTTGAGGCTCACCACCGAGGGCATCACCTGCTCCGCCACCCGGATGAAATCCTCCTGCAAGCCCATGGCGGCGGCGCCGTAAACCGGACTGCGCTCCGCCTGCCAAAATCCCATCAAAACTACCAGGGTCCATCCCAGGGAAAAAAATACCAACCATGAACGTCGGCGCATTTTGCTCTCCATTGCCCCCCCTACTTTAATATATTTCAAAATTAAGCCTTTTTCATTATGGCAAGGAATAAAAAAAAGGCCTGGTATTTAAGTGTTTATTTTTGCGTATATTTCTGAGAAACGAAAATTCCCCACTTTAGAAAAGGGGGACTTCAGTTTTCCCAGTAGGTCACCTTATGCTTCTTAAATATGTTGCTTAAGGCAACTTCTACTGGCTTGATTGGGTTTTAAGAAAGCCTGGCCTCCTGCCCTGCGGTCCGTCTGCACTCTACAACAATAGGAGAGGAGCGCCCTGGTCCCCTCCCGGCTCAGGCGGCGGGCCGATGACCTCCAGGACTTCCGCCGGAATGAGGCTTTCGGCCAGGGCCATGAAAGGCAGGCCCCTCGGGGATTGGCCCCCGCCGGCCGGACCCAAATCCTTGAGGCCGGCATCACCGCCGATGGCCAAACACACCGGAGGCCCAGCGGGTTGATGCCTGGTCCAAAAAACCATGAGCTCACCGGAACCGCCATCCCCGGGACCGCACCAGCCCACCAGGGTGTGGACTTCGCCGTCAGGATACTGAAAGTGCAGGGCCGCCCCCCGCCAGATGGGCGAGAGCACCGGCAGTTTTAGCCGGGGCAGGCCGCCGGGGACGTTGCCCCCGTGCCGCACTTCATATTCTAAAAAACCTTCCATGGCTCCTCAAGAAAAGTGGTTTTGTGGGGGAGGGCCAGGGGGAATGTGGCCCTTAGCCCCCTCCCCCCTCAACTTTCTCTCTCATATCCAGCAACACCTTAAGCGTCCCCGGCTGCTGGGCTTGGGTTATGGCCTCCAGGCCCTGGGAAAGAGGCAAGCGGTGGGCGATCAAAGGCCGGGGATCGATCCACCTCTGGGCCAGCAAGCGCAAGGCCTGGGGGAAGGGGCCGCAGCGGCAACCCACCAGGCGCACCTCCGGCACTACCAGGGCCGCCGGGTCAAGAGGGTAACGGCCGGCATAGGTGCTTTTGAGCACCACCGTACCCCGGGGACGGACCCGGTCCAGGGCCAGCTCAAGGCCCCCCGGAGCGCCGCTGGCCTCCACCACTACTTCATAATTTCGGTCTTTGAGGTCCCCTTCTTTAAAGGTAATCACTCCATACGGTTGGGTCAGGGACAGATGGTCGGCATAATGACCCACCAGGTGGACCTCTGCGCCGGTCAGGGCCAGGACCCAGGAAACCAGCAGGCCCAGGGGACCGTCTCCCACCACCAGGATGCGGCTGGCAGCCGCCGGGGGCGCGGCCTCCAAAACCGCCAGGGCTGCGGCCAGGGGTTCGGTAAAGACCGCGGCGTCGTCCGGCAGCTGGGGGGGAACTGGATGGAGGTTGGCCTCCGGCAGAGATAAATAGGGGGCAAAGACCCCGTTTCGATCCTTAAGGCCCAGAACCTGCCGCTCAAGACAATGGCGGGCCAGCCCCTGGCGGCATAGGGCGCAATGGCCGCAGCCCACATTGATTTCCCCCACCACCCGGCGGCCCAGCCAGGGGGAGCCAGGAGGCCCGGCCACCTGTCCCACAAACTCATGGCCCATGATCCCTTGAAAATGGTGATAGCCCTTGAGGACCTCAAGGTCGGTGCGGCAGAGGCCCGCCAGGCGCACCTGGATCAGGACCTCCCCGGACGCCGGTTTCGGCCGGGGGACATCTTTAAGCGCCAGGCTGCCGTCAAAATAAAGGGCTTTCATGAATTTTCCGTTTATTGGGGATCATGAGGGGAGGCTGGGGGACCGCAGGTCCCCCAGCCTCCCCTCAAACTCCCCTCCCAACCCCCTTTATGGGGCCGGAGAAGTCGGGGCCAAAGGCCCCG